>CAZUWR010000001.1:0-263369 GCA_964624415.1 uncultured Bdellovibrionales bacterium
TGGCGAAACTGGAAGAAAAAATGGTGGAAGAGGTGGTGACGCTGGAAGAAAAAATCGTGTCTCTGCAGGCGATGCTTAGGTCGAAGGTGACGACATCCTTCGCGGAGGTGGTGGCGAGCGCCAAGGATAAAGTGGAAGTGATAGTGTCCTTTTTGGCAATGCTCGAGCTGATCAAGCAGCGGATGGTTCAGGTTGAGCAAGGCGAGCTCTTCACTGAAATTCGTTTGCGCAAGACAGCGTAAATAGAAATGAGTGTTTTTTATTGTGATACTTTCCATGAATACGAATCAAACTATGTCCGCTCTCGAATCGCTGCTGTTCATCAGTAGTGAGCCTTTGCCTGTGGAGCGGCTGGTGCAGGTCTTGAATCTTTCCGAAGAAGCGGTGCTTCGCGGCCTTGAGGATTTGGTGGAGCGGTATGAGTCTCTCGAAAGCGGATTGTCTTTAGTACGCACCGAAACTCACATACAATTGGTAACCAAACCATCCAATGCACCGTATCTGGAAGCATTCTCCAAAAGCACCCTGCAAGAATCGCTCAGCAAAGCGGCGCTTGAAGTGCTGGCCGTCATCGCGTATCGCGGTCCGATGACCCGATCGGAAATCGAGGCTATTCGCGGGGTCAATTGCAGCGTGACACTCCGCAACCTTCTGATGCGCGAGCTTATCGAGCGCAAGGAAAATGATGACGATGCGCGCGGGTATATGTACAATATCTCTCCCCAATTTCTCAAAGAACTCGGCTTGCAATCGGAAACGGATCTGCCCGACTATGAGTCACTCATACACGATGACCGACTTCTTTCGGTTATTGAATCGAAGCCGACGGCGTAATACACAATATTTTTCTATGAAAACCACCCTTTTTGTCGTAGGATTTCTCTCATTTCTTGGATTGAGTTTTGCGGTGTTTCACAAGACACTGGGTTCGACGGGACAGCGTGATGTCGCTTTGATGCAGCAATCTTCGGCGGGTATCGTTGAGGGCGCGACGGATATCAAGGCGCCTTCCATACCGGTATCATTTGAATCGCGGGCTTCGGCTGCACAAATTCTTCCGGTCAAAAAAGAAAATGTCGGAAATCTGCGGGTGCCGGGAGCGCATGCTTCTGTGGTGCTGGATGCGGATTCGGGTGTCGTGCTTGCGGAGTCTTCTTCGCATGAGCAGCGTCAGATCGCTTCGCTTACCAAACTGATGACCTCGATGATCGCGGTGGAGCGTATCAAAAATCTTGATGAAGTCGTGACGATTCCGGAAGAAGCCGTGTATACCGAAGGCACTAAAGTCGGTTGTCCTCGCTCCGGGTACTGTATCGGCAATCGGCTCAAGGTGGGTGAACAGGTGACGGTGCGCAATCTCTTGAAGGCGGCGCTCATGAACAGTGCCAATGACGCAGCCATTTCGCTTGGTATGCATATGGGCGGCACGCAGGCAGGATTCGCGACCATTATGAACAAGCGTGCTGCGGAATTGGGATTGAAGAATACGCATTTTTGCACCCCGTCCGGACTGGAAATTGACGGACACGAATCGGAGTGCTATTCAAGTGCGTACGATATCGCTCGCATTGCATCCAATGCTTTGAAATATGATGTCTTGTGGGAAATTATGCGGTTGCCCAATACCACTATCACTTCCGTTGATGGCAAACAATCGCACGATATATTCAATACGGATGCTATCTTGGATCAGTATCCGAATCTTTTAGGTACCAAGACCGGATTCACTCCACTTGCCGGGTATTCATTGCTGGCCGTTTCGACCGATGCGACCAAGAAGCACCGTGTCGTGTCTGTCGTGCTCGATGATGCGCAGCGGTGGCAGGATATACAGCAGATGTTCAATTGGGCTTTCAGTTCATTCGTTTGGAAATAGCCGTATGAAAAAATCTTCAGCTTTCTTTATAGCAGCGTTCGCTTTTGTGTATGCTGTTTTTGCGCCGACTGATGCCCTCGCCGAGGATACGGGCCGATCGTATCTGTACCGGGATATCGATACGACGATGCGTATCAACAAGGACACGACGTTTGATGTGGTGGAGAATCAGTGGTTCGAGTATCACGGTGAGTATCATCAGGGGTATCGGAGCATACCGCTTACCAAAATCGATGACATCACCGATATACGAGTCATCGATGGGGAAACTGGAAACGCTCTTTCGTATTCTGCGAACCGTTTGAATAAGGCGGATCCGAGTGCTTGGGGACGCTACACCTCTTATCGGAAAAACGGTGCGATCATCATCGAATGGTACTACAACCTCAAGGACACGTCGCATCACTGGAGAATTGCCTACAAAGTGCATGGCGGCGTGGCTTTTTATGACACATTTGACGAAGTGTACTGGAATATCTTGACCGATTATGATGTGCCGGTGCAGCATGCGAGTGTATCTGTTATCTTGCCTCAGTCAGTCGATCTTGATCATATGCAGGTGAAGGAGTATCTTGCCGGAGGGGCAGTCTCTTCATCTTCTGTGGTTGATGGCCGTACCTTTACGGCCTCGGCGACGAATCTGAAACCCAAAGCAGCTTTTACGATAGCGGCGGGATGGCCGAAGGGCGTCGTGGATGAACGAGCTTACTGGGCGGATTTTATCCGTGTCTATTTGTGGTATCTCGTATCGGCGGCCCTGGTGATTATAACGGCGCTGGTGATAGTGATACACTGGTTTTTTACAGAGAAGTTTCGCAAGGGTCGCGGTACCATCATCGCTCAGTATGAGCCTCCACAACAATTGCCTCCCGCTATGGGCGAGGTGATTGTCAAGGAAGGTATCACCAAAAATACATGGGCGGCGACGATCGTGGATTTGGCTGTGCGAGGGTTGGTTATCATCGAAGAAGAGGCGGAAACTCAATGGGAAAAGATGGGAAGAATAGTCATGCAAAGCGTGTGCGCGTTCGTATTGGCGCTTTTTACTCTTTTCATTATAACTGCGTTTACAGGCGCGCCTTTTAAGCTATCGGCATCGGTAGATTCTTTTTTTCAGATTGCCATTGTTGGATTTATCATTTTCTATGGGTTTAACGTAATACCAAAGTGGCCGGTATTTGTAAAAAAAGACTACATCCTCACCCTCAAGGATACGAAATTTCGTGAGCAGGAGGAAAAATATGGCTTGAAGCCCTATGAGACGGATTTCTTAGGGGTGTTATTTGATGTAGAAGGAGCTTTCTTGACCAGAAAGGCTCGCTTGGATAGTACATTGAGCCAGCGAGTATACAAGTCATTGAAAGAAACGGAGAAAAAATTGTATGAAGACCTTGCAGCGCTCAATGTCTATGCGAAAGATATGGTGACGGAAAGGAAGTGGAAAATTATCATAGGCGTGAGTGCTATGGGCGCGTTCGTGCTCGCAGTAATGGCTGCTTCATCCCATTCGTCATCTGCATCAAATACGGTTTCTTTCCAGCAAGTCGTATTGACGCTTACGTTCATCGTATGCGCGATAGCGCTCATATATCGTTTTTTCTTTGATGCCCGATTGAATGATGAGGGCAATGTGCTGCGTGAGGAATGGCTGGGATTCAAATTGTATCTGGAGACGGCCGAGCGCTATCGTATGCAGAATCTGACACCGGATATCTTTGAGAAGTATCTGCCGTATGCCATGATTTTTTCCATCGAAAAACAGTGGGCCAAGTCGTTCGAGTCGATCAATATGCGCAATCCCGAGTGGTATTCCAGTGCTGTCGTATCATCGTCTGGTTTTTCCGGGACGACATTTTCCGCTTCCAGCTTCGCTTCCGGATTGAGCGCGAGTCTTTCCTCATCACTTTCGAGTGCGGGGGCGTCCGGTGGCGGAGCGTCCGGCGGAGGCGGAGGTGCGGGTGGTGGAGGAGGCGGTGGCGGTGGAGGCGCCAGCTGATCGGGTGGCGTCTTTGGAAAAATACCAAGCACCGTCATACTTAGCAGGGTTTCCAATCGGGACTTTTTGAGGTATCGTGAAGAAGTAGGCAGGAATAGGTTTTCATAGTACGGATTTTCATTCGACGTATAAGGATTTTTTTATGCAATTCGCTCAACTCGACACAATACCACAGGTCGTCAACGTGCTCAAGGTGCTTTCCACCGGATTAATCGCTTTCATATTAGCTTTCGCTCTCACGCCATTATGGACGCATATTCTCTACAAATATAAAATCGGCATCAAGATCAAGAGTACGGATGTGAACGGTGAGAAATTGACCTATGTGAGCCAGTTGCATGCAAGCAAGTCAGGTACGCCGACAATGGGCGGGGTTATCGTGTGGTTTTCCGTGTTCGTTCTGGCCTTCGCGTCACATTTTTTATTCCCCCTTATTGCCGAGTGGACGGGTAATAATGGTTGGGCGCGATTGGATTTTCTCCGTCGTTCGCAGGTATGGCTGCCTTTGTTTGTGTTGGTGATGGGTGGGTTGCTGGGACTGCTCGATGACTGGATGAGCGTGCGCGGTATCGGCAAGAACAAAGGTGGTGGTATGCGTTTCGCGATGCGCTTTTGGTGGCTCATCACCATAGCTTCCGCCGGCGCGTGGTGGTTTTATGCCAAGCTTGATTGGAATATACTCCATATTCCCGGAGTGGGTGATTTTACCATCGGTTGGTGGTATATTCCTTTGTTTATTTTCGTCATCTTGTTTTCAGCGATTTCCTCCAATGAAACAGATGGTTTGGATGGCCTCAATGGTGGCGTACTTTTGATCGCCTTCGCTTCATTCGCTCTCATCGCCTTTGCGCAGAATAAGATGGATCTTGCTTCGTTTTGCGTGGCGACGACCGGGGCGCTCCTGGCCTTTTTGTGGTTCAATATCTATCCGGCGCGGTTTTTTATGGGAGACACCGGGGCGATGGCGCTCGGGACGACGCTGGGCGTGGTAGCGATGCTCACCAATTCCGTGATTGTGCTTTTCATTATTGTGTTTATCTATGTCTTGGAGTCGGGGAGCGCGGTTATTCAGCTCACCAGTAAACGGTTTTTCCATAAGAAGGTTTTTCTGGCAGCACCGTTGCACCATCATTTCGAGGCTCTGGGATGGCCAGAGCCCAAGGTGGTGATGCGCGCGTGGATATTTACGATTGTGACCGCGATGATCGGGGTTATTATCGGCATCCTCGGCATGGGTCGCTAGAAAGAGGATTCTTCTATTTGGTACATTATTATAAAAATCTATATGAAATTACGAAATATCGGAGAGGTTAAAGAAATTGCGGGCAAGAAGATATTGGTGCGGGTGGATTTCAATATCGAGCTTGATGCCGCGCAGAATGCTGAAGAGCAATTCAAACTCGATGTCGCTAAAAAAACCATAGATTATCTTTTCAAGCGCGGCGCGGCAGCCATTGCTGTGGCGAGTCACTTCGGTCGTCCGGATGGTAAGCGTGATGAAAAGTTCTCTTTGCAGCCGCTTACGGATGATGCGCAGCGTGCCTTGGGTCGCCCGGTACGGTTCGTCGCCGATTGTCTCGGTGAGAATGTTGTCAAAGCGCTGGACGCTCTTCCAGTAGGAGAAGTGCTCCTCTTGGAAAACCTTCGTTTTTACGCCGGTGAGGAGGCGAATGATGTCGATTTCGCTGTTCGGCTTGCTGGACCGTTCGATATGTTCGTCAATGAAGCCTTCAGTGTCTGTCATCGCGCACATGCTTCCGTCGTAGCAATCACGCAGTACCTTCCCAGCTATGCCGGCTTCCGTTTGATTGAAGAAGTGGCGCAGTTGGAAACGCTGCGTGTCAGTCCGCAGCACCCGGCGGTCGCGATTATCGGGGGTGCCAAGATCGAAACGAAACTTCCGATTATCAGGATGTTTGAAAAATTATACGATTCAGTGTTGGTGGGTGGTATGATTGCTAATGAGGCAATCGATCAAAAAATAGAGTTCGATAGCAATGTCATTTTGCCGCAGGATTTTGTCGGCGAGGGGCGTTTGGATATCGGAGCGAACACTATCGCGCAGTTTGCGGAAGTGATTGCGACCGCGAAGACTATCGTATGGAATGGCCCGATGGGTAAGTTTGAAGAGAAGCCCTACGATGCCGGTACGCATGGCGTCTTGCAGGCTATTTTGACCAACAAGGATGCGCATGTGGTAATCGGCGGCGGAGAATCGCTCGCGGCGGTGGGACGGGAAAATGCCATCGATCGCATTGGTTTCGTGTCCACAGGAGGAGGAGCGATGCTGGACTTTTTCGGAGGTGTGACGATGCCGGGACTGGATGTATTGAAGGCTTAGCAGAAGCATTTTCTGTTAATGAACTTGACAAGAGGCTTTTCTTGATGTATAATGGAAAATCGCCCTGGCAGTGTCTGGAGCGAGTTATTTACCAACAATCACAACTTACCCTAAGGAGGTCATTGTGAAAAAATGTGTGAGAG
This sequence comes from uncultured Bdellovibrionales bacterium, assembly GCA_964624415.1. GTDB lineage: Bacteria > Patescibacteriota > Minisyncoccia > Moranbacterales > UBA1568 > JAQTRS01. The sequence goes on from CAZUWR010000001.1 coordinate 6,357, forward strand.
GAATGCTGATACTTTTGGCATCAGTAAGTTTGATCGGATGTTTTCCGCCGTATGATTTTGAACGCTCGGCCATCGAGAGTTCAAGCCGTTTCGATAACAGCTTGATAGTAGATGATTTGGAACGCGAAGCGATGGAGAAGCAAGCTGGTGAAGCGATCATTTATCGCAACGGTGAGTTTGCTTATCAAGTCACACCATTGCAAATGCGGTATGACAATCGCACGGGCAAAGTGTGTCGCGATTACCAGACCGATGTCATCTTCCGTGGCGATCAAAAATCCGCAAGGAAAACAGCTTGCAAGTATAGCGGGCAGTGGTATATCGTCAGTATCGATGGAAGATCCACGATACAGTCACGACCACGGTATGCTGTTGTGCAGAATTGGTATATGAATTACGGCTCTCCGGGATTCGGTGTACCGGCATGGGCGCAGGGTTTCGGGTATGTCAGTCCGATGTTCGGCCCCATGTTCGGCGGATATCCCCGTACCGGTTTTGGAGGCGGGGTATATTTTAACGGACGATGGTGAAGTATATGAGGCGTTTGGATGGAGTGATATTTGCACAAGCAAGTACGCTTTCATTCCAAACGCTTTTTTCTTTGGCAAAAAACACGCTGTCGTGCGCAAACAAAGTCTTCTACCGATATATATGCTATACTATGACCGTAATATGTTAAGGAGATAATGTATGTCAAAGGTACAGACGATTGTAGGACGAGAGATCCTTGATTCACGAGGGAACCCGACCGTGGAAGTGGCAGTAACACTGGAAAGCGGCGTGTCCGCGGTGGCGATGGTGCCCTCCGGAGCCTCGACCGGCGAGTGGGAGGCAGTGGAGCTGCGTGATGGTGATGCCAAACGCTATGGCGGCAAGGGTGTTTTGAACGCCGTGAAGAATGTGAATACGGAATTGGCGCAAGCGGTTATCGGTATGGACGCTTCCGAACAACGAGCGATCGATGAGGCGATGATTGCCGTGGATGGAACGGAAAATAAAGGACGATTGGGTGCTAACGCCATCTTGGGTGTTTCTTTGGCCGTGGCTCGCGCACATGCCCTCGATTCCAAACAAACCCTGTATACCCATATCAATACGCTGCTGGCAAATGAGAGCAAAGTTGCTTTGCCGGTGCCGATGTTTAATGTCCTCAATGGCGGTATGCACAGTGACTCCGGTCTTGCGATTCAGGAATTTAAGATTGTGCCGATCGGTATCAAGCCGTACGCTGAGCAGTTGCGTGCCGGGAGCGAAATCTTTCATGCGCTGAAAAAAATCCTCGAAAAGGACGGTTTTGTAACCAGTGTGGGCGATGAAGGCGGATTCGCGCCAAGACTCCAGAGCAATGCGCAGGCCTTCGAAGTCATCATCCAGGCTATCAAAGCGGCCGGTTATGAGCCGGGCACACAGGTGGCGCTCGGCATCGATGCAGCAGCCAGCTCTTTTTACAACGATACCGAAGATCAGTATGTGCTCAAGCCCGAAGGTGTGAATATGTCTCGTGAGAGTCTGATCGCAATGTATCGTGAGTGGATGAGTAAGTACTTCATCATTTCCATCGAGGATGGTCTGCACGAGAATGACTGGGAAGGCTGGGCTACGATGAAGGAGAAACTGGAGAAGGAAAATGCCGACATAATGCTTATCGGTGATGATCTACTCGTGACCAATCCGAAACGTTTGGCCCGTGCTATCGAGGAGAAGTCTTGCAATGCGGTGCTTATCAAGCTCAATCAGATCGGTACGCTGAGCGAAACACTTGAGTGTATCCGTATGGCCCAAGCGAACAACTATCGCGTGGTGGTGTCGCATCGCTCCGGTGAGACAACGGATGATTTTATCGCCGATCTGGCCGCAGGTACCGGCGCCGGCTTCATCAAAACCGGATCGCTGTCCCGAGGAGAGCGCCTGGCGAAGTACAATCGCTTGCTCGCGATCGAAACGGAAATCGCGTAAGCATACCGTATCGGAATCGGTTTCGAATAAGACCCGGGAGCAACATATGTTCCCGGGTCTTTAGTTATTTCGATGGTTGTAATGCTAGTTAATAGCGAGTGCCTTTTGAACGGAGTTGTTGAGTAAAATAAGCGCGTAATTCGCCATAGGTTTCGATTGTTTTTGGAAATGTTATCCGCAAACTGCATCCCGGGCAGTGCACTATTTTTGATATACCATTTTCATAGCAAAAAATCAATTCGGAACCGCAGCCATGATTTTTATGAATCCCTAATACTTTCCCTTTTTTTGGCAGAGGATTCTCATCGCGTGTGTGATCAAATATGCCAGGAAGAAATCGATCCGGGGGATTGTTCTTGTCCGGAGGAATTTCCGTCAGACAATCGCCCTCGGATGTGATGCGTATGAGTGGTAACGGTTGCGCACGCAGGATCTCTTCTTGTGTGCGTGATGCCAACACCTCATTGAGATTTTCTGTGCTGGTTTTTCGGGACACATCTGCCAGGATGCTGAACAGGCAATCCAGCCAACCCGTCATCCATGCAGCGTTATCTCCTCTTCCGACACGCAGTATTATTTCATCGGAATACCTTGTTTGTGAAGTAAGAACGCGGAAGGGACAATGCGTGTTCACGGTAGCGTCCTCATAATCATATCCTCGTATTTCATCCATTTTTCCGACTTCGACATGATTCACATCGAAGCCTGCTGATTGCACGACCTCTAGGAGCAATGCCAGTACTTCTTTGGAATAGGTATTCCCCTCTGAGGGACGTGTAAAGAATTTCGCGTAAAATTCTGCGAAACGTTTTGCAATATCGGTAACATTTTGAGTGTTCATATTCCCTCCAAAAGGAATGTAGTTGAAAGAACAAATACGTATCTTGGAAACAAGATAGCTATCAGACTCTAGCATAACAAGGCATATTTGTCCAATTGAAAGAACCGCCTCGTCCACTTGAGGCGATTTTTGAAGAATGCTATAGTAAAAGCATATCTCGGGTATTTTTTGAGGCAATGTAAGGAAGTCAGTTGTCCTAAAAAATCAGACAACTAAAATTGGAATGGGAGTGGTAGTGTAGTAAATAAGAAAAACATGAAAGTTTGACACAGCAAGCCGAGAAGTTTCTTATCAAATAAAAAATAATCGCATGACCTTACATCAACTTCAAAAGATAGGTAACTCCTTAGACTGCCCCGTTGCCATTATTGTAAAAAATGGGAAAATTCTTCATGGTCTCAGGAATTATACTGAAGACAAGTGGAAAAAAATATCTGTCTGGACGCTTCCGGGAGGTCGATGTGACGAAGGTGAGACATTGGAACAAACTCTTCGCAGGGAAGTTGAGGAAGAGACCGGTATAACCGAGCTTAAAATTATGGATTATATCGGTGAGACTCCAGGCGCTAAAGAAGGGGATAATGCTTTTATATTTTTTGCAACGACTAAACAGGAAGCGATACTTATGGAGCCGGAAAAATTTTCTGAATGGCGATGGGTATCGATTGATGAATACTTGCAAGGAGGCTTGTACAGCTTAATGAATCCAGCTGCGCATGTGATGATTAGCAATTACTTAAAGAAATAACCATATGTCAAAAATCATTTGTATCGGGTCGGCGTCGAAGGATATCTTCTTTCCTACGGGAGAGGGGATTTTGATGGACACTCCGGAAGATATCACCGCGCAGAAAAAGGTGGCTTTTGAAGTGGGAGCGAAGTATCAGGTGGAAGATCGTTTTGAGGCAGTGGGCGGTGTGGCGGCCAACTGCGCGCAGGGCTTGGCGCGTTTGGGGCTGGAAGTGTCGACGTATTCGTGTGTGGGCGATGATCAGATCGGCGATTGGGTGGTGGAGTCGCTACGCGATGAGCATGTCGGGACGGAGTTGGTTGAGCGAAGGCCAGGCGCGCAGACGGACCTTTCGGCTATTTTGGTGTTCACTCAAAACGGCGAACGGACGATTTTTTTCAACCGCGATGCCAATGAGCTCTTGCAAGTAGATGGAGAGAAATTATCGGGTGCGGAGTGGATTTTTGTGAGTGCACTCAATGGGGCATGGCAGGAGAATCTGCGGACAGCAGTGGCTGCCGCACAAGAAAACAACATCAAGCTCGCCCTCAATCCCGGTCAGCGCAATATGAAAGACGATGTGGCGACAGTACTTGAAGCGGTGAAGGTAGCGGATGTATTGCTCGTGAATAAAGATGAAGCGATAGAGCTCGTGCTCGGCATGGGACAAGCTTCTTCGGAAGCCTTGCAGGATGAGTTGTTTCTTATTAAGTCATTGCACGCGTATGGCGCGAAAGTGATCGGGATGACGGACGGTATTCGTGGAGCGTGGGGCTATGATGGCGAGTGTATCATCTTTGTCGATGTGCTCAGGCAGAAGGCGGTCGATGCGACCGGATCGGGTGATGCGTTCGGGAGCGGATTTTTGGCAGCGCAGATACAGGGGCTCGGATTAGAGCAATCGCTCCGCTTCGGTATCGTGAATGGTGGCAATGTCGTGCGTTTCTATGGCGCCAAGGAAGGATTGCTTCATGCGGATGTTATCGAGGCGCTGGCGCAGCAGGTGAATGTTACGACGCTCTTGTAGACGCGTTTTGGTGCTATCAGGCTGGGAATAACCGATTAGAGAGGCTTTTTTGGTCACTTCTTGACAAAATTCGTTTTATGCGCTACACTGTAGAGGTGTATAGACACGAAAACAGAGTCGAGTTTTTAGCCGTTAGTATATAAATAAGAAGTTTTAAGGAAAATCGTATGCAAGGAACAATTAAGACGCTCACAGACAAGGGATTTGGTTTCATTTCTCGCGAAGGTGAGACAAAGGATCTTTTCTTCCACTCTAAGGAGTTGGTAGGAGTAACTTTCGAGGAATTGAAGGTTGGTGATGTGGTTACTTTCGAGTTGGTAGACACCCAGAAGGGTCCTGCCGCAACAAACGTATCCCTCGCGTAAGCTTTTATAGCTTGAGAAAAAACACTCCCCTCACGGGGGGTGTTTTTTTGACGCTCATTTTCAAAGAAGCTATACTGAGAGGAGAAAGACCTTTTGAAAATAAAGTGTATTTCTTTATGAAAAGTATTTTTTCTCAGCCGAGGCGAGTACGCCAATGGCTTAAGAAAAAATCTTTTCACAAGAAATACTATTCGAATTGTACGTATCACTAAAATAGTCTCAGCTATGAATGTATCAAAGACAGCAATAGAAGGATTGCTCATTATCGAACCGAAGGCCTTTGCGGATGATCGGGGGTTTTTTATGGAAGTATATAATCACGATCGGTATGTGGAGGCAGGTATCACCGAACTGTTTGTGCAGGACAATGTCTCGGTGTCCAAGAAGGGGACACTGCGCGGACTGCATTATCAGGTGCCTCCGTTCGCTCAAGGTAAGCTGGTGCAGGTATTGCGCGGATCGGTACTCGATGTGGCAGTGGATATCCGAAGCGGCTCACCGACATTCGGGAAATATGTTGCGGTCGAGCTTTCGGCGGAGAACAAAAAACAGTTCTGGATTCCAGCGGGTTTCGCTCATGGTTTTGTCGCTTTGGAAGACGAAACGATTTTCAGTTACAAGTGCACCAATCCGTATTCGCCGGAACATGATCGAGGTATTGTGTGGAGTGATTCGGAAATCGGTATACAGTGGCCGTTTTCGGTTTCGGAGCTCTTGATTTCCGAGAAAGATGCCGCGCAGCCAAAGCTTAAGGATATCGCACGTGAATTCGTGCAATCGATTTGATTTTTCTCTGCTGTAATCGCTGGGGTATGCATAAGAAAATAGGGGCAAGAATTTTTCAGAACCACATGCGTACTCGCATCGGTCTTGAAAAATTACTTGAACATATTTTCTGACACACTTATACGAATAATAATTGTATTTTTATGAAACTTTTAGTCACGGGCGGAGCGGGATTTATCGGGTCCAATTTCATCCACTATATCCTCAAGAAATATCCCGAGTACAGCGTGGTCAATCTGGATGCTTTGACGTATGCAGGCAATCCGGAAAACGTGCGGGAGTGGGAAGGTGACCCGCGGTATACTTTCGTTAAGGGGGATATTTGCGATGCAGAGCTTGTGGAAAAATTGGTGCAAGGTGTCGATGCTATCGTACACTTTGCTGCCGAGTCGCATGTCGATCGCTCTATCTTGGATGCGCATTCATTCGTGCAGACCAATGTGATTGGAACGCAAACGCTTTTGGATGCCGCTCTGCACAATGACAAGAAGCGTTTTCATCATGTCTCGACCGACGAGGTCTTCGGTGCGCTCAAACCAGAAGATGAGCCGTTTTCAGAGAAGACACCCTATGACCCGCGCAGCCCGTACAGCGCTTCGAAGGCCGGATCCGATCATCTGGTGCGGGCGTATTTCCACACCCACGGACTACCGGTGACGATTTCCAATTGTTCCAATAATTATGGCCCGTATCATTTTCCGGAAAAGCTGATACCACTGGCAATTACTAATCTAATGGAAGGGAAGCAGGTGCCGGTCTATGGCGACGGGATGCAGGTGCGCGATTGGCTTTTTGTCGAGGATCACTGCCGTGCCATCGATTTGATCGTGCATCAGGGGGCGCTCGGTGAGACCTACTGTGTGGGTGGGGCATCGGAGCGCGCCAATATCGATATCGTGAAGCAGCTGCTCAAGCTTATGGGCAAGGATGAAACGAGTATTGAGTATGTGACCGACCGGCTCGGGCATGATCGGCGCTATGCTATCGATTTTTCAAAAATCAAAAAAGAACTCGGATGGGAGCCGACCGTGACCCTCGAAGATGGACTCAAGCAGACCGTTGAGTGGTTTACAGAGAACGAAGGCTGGTGGCAGCGCATCAAGTCGGGGGAGTATAGAAAATAATGAAATAGTATGCCTGATAAAAATACGGTAGTGTTACTCGAGAAAACATACCAAACAATGGTAAAGAATAGCGAAGGAACGAAAATGTTCAACTCTCTTTTTGTTCAAACTAAAGAAACAGGGATGGTTCAGGATATTCTTCAGGACGGAATGTATTCGTGTGCGTTTTTTGTGAGTACGCTTCTTGTTATGTTTCGTGTTATTGATGAACCTTGCACGACAGTAAACTCATTACAGAAAAAAATTATTCAAGGTAAGCAAAAGTTTTACCAAATTTCTCAGCCTGAATGTGGTGATATTGTTTTTTGGGAAGAGATTACTTTTGAGGATGGATCAAAAAACAAGCATGTCGGGCTTGCTCTCAATGCACAAGAGGCAGTATCAACCAATTTTAGGGAAAAAAAGGTTTCTAAACATCATATAACCTTTGGAATGGATAAAGAGGGTAATCCAAAAAGAAAGATTATTGAAATGTATCGGATAAAATTTGAATCATAAAAGACTATGATTCAAAAAGTGTTGATTATAGGTGCACAGGGGATGCTCGGACAGGAATTGGTCCGGGTGTTTTCCGCTGACTTGCGGTATGAGGTGCACGGATGGGACAAAGATGAAATCGATGTGACGGATTTTGTTTCCGCGGAGGAGCAGATTCGCGCGCTCGGCCCGAGCATTATCCTCAATGCCGTGGCGTATAACGCTGTGGATGCATGCGAGGAAAATGATGAGGAATATGCCAAAGCGATGCTGCTCAATGCTGATGCGCCCAAGTTCTTGGCAGGCCTGTCCCGGGATATCGGAGCGATATTTGTGCACTATTCGACGGACTATGTTTTTGGCGGCAGTGAGGCGGGAGAAAACAACAAACAGGGCTTTGATGAAAGTATCGAGCCGATACCGGTGTGTCGGTACGCGGTCAGCAAACGCGAAGGGGAGAAACAAGTGCAGGCAGTGGGCGGAAAGCATTATATCATCCGTCTCTCGAAACTCTTCGGGAAACCAGCCTTGTCCGCAGCGGGTAAAAAGAGCTTCTTTGATGTGATGCTCGTGGCAGGCAAGACGAAGACGCAGGTCAGTGTGGTGGATGATGAAATGAGTTGTTTTACCTATGCGCCGGATCTGGCTCAAGCAAGCAAAGAACTCGTCGAATCGAGCGATGCGTATGGTGTGTATCATTTGATCAATGAGTCTCCGGTCACGTGGTTTGAAGGCGTGAAGGAACTGTATAAGCAGGCCGGAATCGCTACCGAGGTCATCCCTGTGACCAGCGATGCTTTCCCTCGCCCTGCCAAGCGCCCGACTTTTTCGGTGCTGCGCAATACTAAACGCCCACTTCTGCGTTCATATGAAAAAGCTTTGAAAGAGTTCTTACAGAAAATAGTCTAAAAGAAAGGCCTCTTGGAAATTACCGAAGAGGCCTTTTTTTACAGCAGATCACTGTATTGGTATCCTAATTCTTGAATTTTTTCCTGCATTAAAGCGAGTGCGGAATTTATTTTTTGGCGGATACTTTCACCAGAAACAGCATATATTTCCCCAATTTCAGCGTAGGTATGTTTGGAGTAAGTGTTCAATCCAAACTTTCGACATATCATCTCACGTATATTGGCATCGAATGTCGAGAGTACGTGATTGAGAAGAGTGGTTCTGAGTTCTTGTTTGTCGTTTATGTCAGCGCCGATTACCTGTGTTTCTCTCCATTCACCATACTCTGATGAATGCATCAAAAGAGCGTCAAAAGATATCGCATCTTGTAAACATTTGAGAGTAAGAAGGTTTTGAACCCTATCAGCAGTCATTTTAGCAGAATCAGCCGCAGAATCTTTGTGATTCTTTGCTGCCTGTTCGTTAAGGTATTGAGCTATCTCTTCATTTGAGACATTTTCTTTGACTCTTTCAAGATAATTGCGCGCTTTAGCAGCTCTGCTTATTTGCAAAAATAAATCATGAGGGACTCCTATGAGGTTTGATTGTTTTGCAGTGTCGCAACCGATAGCATCGCGTATCCACCATGTCGCGTAGGTGGCGAAACTAACTTCTTTTTGAGGATCGAATTTTTCTACTGCATTGATGAGTCCTAGAACACCCATCTGCCAGAGGTCATCTGCTTCAAGTAATCCTCCTTGTGTAGCCCTTTGGTATTTTGTAGTGTACCATATCACTGGTTTATTGATGAGTCCGAGATTGGAAACAATCATTTTTTGAAACGCTTTTACATCTCCTTGTTGCGCCTGAATGCAAAGTTCGGTCTGTTCTTCTTGGTTGAGATAAAACTTCTTTTTTGTAGCGCGTCTTTTAACGTTACTCATAACAATACTCCTTACGAGGTTGTATTTGGAAAGGTTCTGATGTTTTTCGGTTTAGAGTGTTGAGACCTCATAGACCTTAAAAGCGGTTTAAGTATACCATTTTTCGAAATCGTCTTCAAGGCGTGTCGAAGGCAGAAAAAAGTGGTATACTGGTTTTGTATTCAGGCAATCAGGTCAGTAATTCGTGAGAAATAAGAGTAAAAGTATGTTTACCTATACGGCGATAAAAAAAGAGGATAAAGAGGTATTGAAGGCTATCAAGGGGGAAATGAAGCGTCAGGAAGAGGGATTGGAGATGATTGCTTCGGAGAATTATGCTTCGGAAGCGGTGATTGAGGCGCTCGGGACGGTTTTGACCAATAAATACGCCGAAGGATATCCAGGAAAGCGCTACTATGGCGGACAGGAGTTTACGGATGCGGTGGAAATCTTGGCTATACAGCGAGCGAAGAAGCTCTTCGGTGCCGAGCATGCCAATGTGCAGCCACTATCGGGTGCGGCAGCCAATATCGCTGCGTATATGGCCGTGCTCGAGCCGGGGGATACGGTGCTCGGGATGGATCTTTCGCACGGCGGACACTTGACCCACGGGCATCCGGTGACCTCGATGTCGAAGATCTACAATTTTGTGCGGTACAAAACCGAAGCGGACGGGACTATCGATTACAAAAAACTCGAGGCGCTCGCGATGGAAGTGAAACCCAAGCTTATCTTGGCGGGATTTTCTTCGTACACAAGACAGTTGGACTACAAGAAGTTCGCCGCTATCGGCAAGAAAGTGAAAGCGATCACGATGATGGATATGGCGCATATCGCCGGTTTGGTGGCGGGAAAGGTCGTCGATAATCCGGTCGAGTATTTCGACATCGTGACCACGACGACACACAAGACACTGCGCGGACCTCGCGGAGGAATGATTTTGTGTCGGGAAAAATTTGCTCAAGCTATCGATAAATCGGTTTTCCCAGGATTTCAGGGCGGACCGCATATGAATATCATTGCCGCCAAAGCAATCGCTTTCGGAGAGGCTTTGCAGAAGGAATTCAAAAGCTATGCCAAACAGACGCTGAAAAATGCCAAAACACTGGAGAATGAGCTGCGTAAGCGCGGATACGAAATCGCTTTTGGCGGGACGGAAAACCATATGGTAGTAGTGGATGTGTTTGCGACACTCGGTATCGGCGGCAAAGAAGCGCAGCATATTCTGGACGAAATCGGCATCTCGGTGAATAAAAATATGATTCCCGATGATACGCGCAGCCCGTTTGATCCGAGTGGTTTGCGTATCGGTGTGCCGGCGCTCACGACGCGCGGTATGAAGGAGCGGGAAGTGAAGCTTATCGTGCAGTGGATGGATGAAGCGCTTCGCGGTCGTGAGGTCAAGAAGGTTTCCCGCGCTTTGCATCGGGAGGTCAAAGATCTGTGCGCGCGATTTCCCCTGTATGCGTAATCGATATCCTTGGTAGTATAAATAAAATTAATCAATTCTCATTGCGTTTTTATGAATCAGGATATACAAAGTATACTTATTTTCACAGCATTTTTCATTTTTTTGAACGCAGTTTTTTTCGGTGGATTTATGAAGGGGAAGTTTGCCGACAAAGCTTATGATTGGAGAATGAAGCGACATTTGATAGTAGATGGCGTGAGCAAAGAAGAATATGTTCGCAGTATAAAGAAAATCATCCCTATTTTGTTGTTTTTTGGAAATATGTTATACGCATTGTTCATCGTCGGTGTTTTATGGAGAGTTTAAGTTATCGTTGTAGCTTTTTATCAAGTCATATTTGTCAAAAATGGAAAGAAGTGGTACACTTGTTCCAGTAAGAGACGAGTGAAGACTTTCGTGTTGAATTTGTTTCTTTTTTGCTTTTAATAAGCAGATTTTACTGTATAACCCCGTTAAGTGATATTTTATGCCGGTACAAAAGCAACACCACACCAAAATGCGTCAAAAGCGCGGACGAGTCGGCCTGAAGGTTGTGCTCAAAAATACGCAGGAATGCCCGAAATGTAAAGCTCCTGTGCTTTCTCACAAGATGTGCCCGAAATGCGGTACCTATAAGGGAAAAGAGTTTGTCGATACCCTCAAGAAAGTCGCTCCAAAAAAGAAATAACAGTTTTTTAAAATACTATGGCAAATCGTCATCTTCAGAGGTCGCTGGCTATGCAGTCGCTTTTTGAGTGGGATTTTCAAGGTCAAGACAAGAATCGGACGGAGGAAATCGTGGATCGAAACGTTTTGGAGTTCGCTCTCGGACTCGAGGATGCTTCATTTACCAAAAAGCTGGTGCAGGGCGTGATGGATCATCAGGAAGCTATCGATGCGATGATTGTACAGTGTGCCCCCGAGTGGCCTTTGGATCAGGTGACGGTTATCGATCGCAATATCTTGCGCATTGGCATTTACGAATTGGTGCATGGCAGCTATGACGATGCGCCTCCGAAGGTGGCTATCAATGAGGCGATAGAGCTTGCTAAGACGTTCGGCGGGGATAACTCAGCCCGTTTTGTCAATGGCGTGCTCGGGACAGTCTATCGCAATATCGGCGAGCCGCTCAAGGATGACTCGACGTTCAAGCGGAAAATAGCCAAGGGAAAGAAAATGAAGGAGGAGAAAAAGGAAGAGATTGAAGAAGTTGAAACGAAACCAGTTACCGAATAACAGTATGGATATGTTTAATGCGGACAATGTAGCAAAAAAATTGGGCATCCTTATTCATAATAAGGATCTTTTTCAGATGGCGGTCACGCATCGTTCGTATCTGAATGAGCATCGTGATCACCCTCTTAATCACAATGAACGGCTTGAATTCTTGGGTGATGCGGTTTTGGAATTGATCGTAACGGAGTATCTGTATCACAACTATCCGAATCCGGAAGGGGAATTGACCAGTTGGCGGGCGGCGCTGGTGAACGGCGAAATGCTGGCCGTGGTGGCGCGCAGTATCGGCGTGGAGGAGTTTTTGATGATGAGCAAGGGCGAGGCCAAAGATACGGGACGAGCGAGGCAATACCTTTTGGCCAATGCGATGGAGGCGATTATCGGGGCCATCTATTTGGATCAGGGGTATGACGCTGCCAAAGACTTTATCACCAAGACGGTCTTAATTCACCTTGATGAAGTATTGAAGAGCAAGTCCTATGCCGATCCCAAGAGCCGTTTCCAAGAAGAGGCTCAGGAGCGTATGGGCATCACGCCCAATTATCACGTGTTGCGCGAGAAGGGTCCCGATCACGACAAGCATTTCGTTTCCGGGGCTTTCCTTGGGGAAGAATTGATTGCGGAAGGCGAGGGTCAATCCAAGCAAGAGGCGCAACGAGAGGCTGCCAAGAACGCCCTGGAGAAGAAGGGGTGGTAGGGGTTTGGTGAAGTAGTATTTTTAACAACCAAAGTGAGAGAGGTGGGAAAATGAAACAAGATGTGATGGCGTTTTTGTATTATGCGATTGGCAGGATATTCTTTCAGAAGAAGGTGTATCCACCGCAAATGGGCACTATCGACTATTATATAGCCAATTTTCGAGAGGCTTATATCAACTGGCTCCGAAGCGAACTCGAGCGAGAAGACCCTGTTTTTAGGGAGCAGCAAGAAATGAGGGTCTTTGCGAATGCAGTAAAATCCGCGGAGAATCCAAGTAGCGGTAAATAGCAGTCCAGTGGATGAATATTACCCTAACTGGAATTGAAAGTAACCTTTACGATTGTAGAGGCTGGTATGCAATATGACCAGCCTTTTTTTCTTTGCTTTTCTTCTCAGTCATAATAAGGTACACTGAAATAAAGTCATTTGTGGCCATTTTTCTATGTATCTCAAAAAACTTGAAATTTCCGGGTTCAAATCATTCGCCAACAAAACTGTGTTGGATTTTTCGTGTGACGGCAAGAGCGGCATCACGGCGGTGGTGGGGCCCAATGGGTCGGGAAAGTCCAATATCGCAGACGCTATCCGTTGGGCGCTCGGCGAGCAATCGCTCAAGAATTTGCGCGGGAAAAAATCCGAGGACGTCATTTTTGCCGGCTCGGGTTTGAAGGCGCGTTTGGGCAGCGCCTCGGTGACGCTTCATTTCGACAATACCGACAAACGCATCCCGCTTGAGTTCGCGGATGTCGCTATCACCCGGAAACTCTTCCGGAGCGGAGAGAGTGAATACCTCATCAATGGCAGTCGTGTACGCCTTTTGGATATCGTGGATGTTTTGGCCAAGTCCGGTATCGGCAAAGACAGCTACTGCGTCATCACACAGGGTATGTCGGACGCTATCCTCAATGCCTCGCCTCTGGAACGGCGTGGGATATTTGAGGATGCGGCGGGCGTGAAGCATTATCAGATTCAAAAAGAACGATCGCTTCGCAAAATGGAGAGCACGAAGGACAATCTGATACGGGTGGACAGCCTGCTTTTGGAAATCGAACCGCATTTGAAGAATCTCAAGCGTCAAGCGGAAAAAGCATCGCAGGGCAAGGATGTGGCAGCGTTGCTCCGTGCCAAGCAGCTGCAACTCTTCGGTTTTTTGTGGCATCGTTTCGATAGCGAGCGCTCCGGATTGGCGAGTGAGCGCGATGCATTGACGGCTAAGCTTGCTTTAATCGAAGCTCAGGTTCAGGCGCTTGATGTATCGCTTGCCAATGAATCGATACAGGCGGAAGACCAGGGCGCTATCAATGCCCTCGAGCGGCGTATCCGGGATACGCGTATCCATCTCAATGATGCAGAGCGCAATATTGCTATTGTGGACGGACGCATACAAATTGAGCAGGAACGCCGCGCGCCCAAAGAAGTGACGCAGAGCACCCCTGTTGATTTGGCCTATGTGCGGACGCGTTTGGCGGAGTTTCGCAAGGATCAGGAAACATTGATTACTCGGCTGGGCAATGTCGAAGACCTTTCGGAGCTTCAGGATTTGAAAGAATTGGCACGAGTCATTCAGACGCGGATGTTTGAGTTGCATGAGGACGCAGGCAAAGGCGTCATCGTGACCAAGCAGACGATTACGCTGCCGGAAGAAGAGCTGCGAGCGAGCGATGTCCGGCTGGCCGAGCTTCAGTCTAAGAAAGCTACCTTGAAACAGGAAAGCGAAGTATTCAGGAAAGAAATAGGTGAGAGTGAGACAGCTATCGCCGATGAACGAGAAAAGAGCCGGGCGAGTCGTGAGAAGTTTTTTGCTTTGGAAAAGCAGGCTCGCGAGAAGCATCACGAGCTCACTCTTCTGAAGGATGCGCTCAATGAAGCCAAGGTGCGATTGGCGCGCGTGGAAGTGCGCGAGGAAGATCTGATGGCGCAGATTAAAGAAGAGCTCGCATTGGAACCGTCGCAATTGAAGCATGATGGCGCAGCGGTCGATAAGGAAAGTATGGAGCGCGATATCGCACGTCTGAAGGTACAGCTCGAGCATATCGGCACTATCGATCCTCTGATCGTAGACGAGTATCAGGAAACACAGCAACGTTTCGAATTTTTGACCCAGGAATCGGCTGATCTGAAAAAGGCGATGGAGGCTTTACGAGAAGTGGTGCGCGAAATGGACGAGCGTATCCGCAAGGAATTCGATGTGGCTTTCAAACAGATTAGTACGGCTTTCGAGCACTATTTCTCTCTTATCTTCGGTGGAGGAAAGGCGCAGCTCGCGAGAGTACGCATCACCTCCAGGCTAAAGGATCAGGAAGCGGATATTTCCGACGATGCCGTAGCCGATGAAACTGCCGAAACACAAGGGGATGAAAGCGCAATGCAAACGGGTATCGAAATTTTTGCGTGTCCTCCGGGGAAAAAGATTGCCAACCTCGCGATGCTTTCGGGCGGGGAGCGCTCGCTTACGTCGCTCGCCTTGCTGTTTGCCATTATCTCTCACAATCCGCCGCCATTTGCCGTGCTCGACGAGGTGGAGGCTGCTTTGGATGAGGCGAATTCACGAAAACTCAGCCGTGTTTTGCAGGAGCTTTCGCATCACACGCAATTCGTCGCCATCACGCACAATCGCGAGACCATGCGCCAGGCAACGCTCTTGTACGGTGTGACGATGGGTGAAGACGGTATTTCCAAGCTACTCTCCGTCCGTCTCGATCAGGTCGCTGATGATGGGAAAGTATTAGGGTAAATAAAACCCCCCTCAGTCAGTGACTGAGGGGGGGGTTTTGTTGAGGTGAGAAAAAATTAGATTTTATCTTGCGGCCAATGGATGAACCAGGCGGGGACTTTTTCGATGAACGGATTGTGTACACTGATAGTAAGCTCACCGTCGTGAAAAGTCTTTTTCATCATGAGTTCTTTTTGCCAAAACACAGAGCTTTCATCTATCATTTTAAAGGTATTTTCAATTCCTCTTTCAAAGGTATTTTCTTCAGTGGTATGTATAGACTCAGTATCTTCAGTGATAGCATATCTCAATAAAACATCTATGTAATTACCTGGAAATGACATATCTGATGAAAAATCGCTGTTTTCATGTTGCGGTGTGATATTTTCTACAGCGACACAATGCCATATCAGCATCAATTCCCACAGAGCCTTCGCCACCTTGGCCGTCCGATCAATTTTCGCTTCGACTTCAGCGATAACGCTCAAGAACCAATCGATATCTTCCTTTATCCCCGCAATCAAATCGTCCGTCTGCGCTTTGAAATGAGCGTACGAAGAGTAACTAGTTGGACACAGACTTGCTACAGAGAGCGCATTCTTCACATCCGTTTCCAAATTGCTGAGACCTTCTTTATCGAAACCGATACATTCAAGCGGATACTTCTCGAAAGATTCCCGCTTGGCATACGCATTTTTCAGTTCTTCCTCCCGGTATGTTTTTACGCTTTGAAATTCGCGAAGCGTTTTTAGTATTTTGGCATCGGCTAAAATATACCAACACACAATAAAAAAGAGCAGACACATTACCAAAATGGGAATCAGTGCCGATTTTATGGAATCTGCAAGCGCAATTTTACCTGACATGATAATCATTGGTACTAAAAAGAGTAGTACCGCGAGTAGATCTAAGCGAGGGTGTTTGTTCTTGAATGTCCATAAGGTTATTCTGACCTTCCAGATCAAAGCCGACAGTTTTTTAAGCAGAGTATTCATGATGCCTCCAATGAGCATATTTGCGTAGGAACTAGTTTGTTGCCATATTTCGCAACGATTCATACTACCATATCAAGCGGAAAAGTCAAGGACAGAGCCTAGAGAGAACGATTTTTGACATATACACAGCACTCCATTTCTTCCATTCTTTTTTTATGGTAGACTGAAAAGAGTTACAATAAAGCTTTCTTATGCATCGATTGGCCACCCTCAAAACCGCCTACTTCTTCTTAATGTATGCACTGGTACTGATTATTGTCCTGACACCCTTCCTAATACGAGGCGGCGTCTCTATTTTTTCCGAAGAGTTTGTGGAAGGAGGGCTTATTCTGTGTCTTTTAGCGGTCGGAGTGGGCATTAATTTTTTTTATGAGAGGGAATTGGACAAGCAAGAGCAATCCCTTCAGGATGCCTGGAAGCATATCGGCGCAGTCAATCTTTTAGTGGAACGGTTTCGGCTCGCTTTGACCGATGACACGGAGTATCCGAAAAACAAGAAAGAACTCCAGCTCTTTACGGCAATGATGCTCGGGAAAATACGCGGTGTCGTGCCTTGCGATGCCTTACTGCTTCGTGTGGTGGAAACGCAGACGCTCAAGACGATGTTTGAGTACAGTGAAGGTGAGGAGGTTGCTGTCCCGAAAATAGGGAATAAGGAATTGGTGAAGGAAATCAACCCTTTAGCAGAAGATATCGTTTCATCACAGTCCGATGAGGTCAAGATCAAGACCTTTGTCGTGTTCTCATCGACCGATACCACTCTGACCGAAGACCGGAGGATGTTGATACAAAAAATCGTCAATGATTTTACTACCGTATACGTTATTTCCACGTATATACTTTAATACCTATCTCTCGATATTCGTATGAACGATGTTTTGAAGAACAGAAGGAAAGATATCATCGTTTCCGTGGATGATTTCGGTATACGCCAGGTAGCGGAGGCTATCTTGCCGCTTGCCCAGAAAGGGAAGTTGGATCGAGTCTCCGTATTGGTCAATTATGTCGCCTCCAAAGAGCAAGCAGAGGCGCTTTTGGCGACAGGTGTCAAGATCGATCTGCATATGGAATTGATTAAACTGGTGAAAAGCGGTGAAAAAATGGAAGAGGGTGCTATATTTCGTGGGTTGAATTTTGTCATCCGGTATATGCTTGGATTCATCAAAGAGATTGATGTTGAGCGGTCATGGACGCAGCAGATAGAGCGTTTTCATGAGCTCTTCGGACGCTATCCCGACGGTCTCAATTCTCACGAGCACCTTCACTATTTTCCAAAATTTTTCCGCATCGCGGTGGCATTAGGTGCCCGGTATGAGATTCCTTTTGTGCGCTTTGCCCGGAAAAGCGTCGTAAGGCGACCTTTTGTCGTGGTTTCCCGGGTCATTGATTTCTTTTGGAAGGCTGATAATAAACATTACAGCGAGCAGCGTCGTCCGAGAGATGCAGCGGATTTCTTTGTCAGCTATGACTGGTTGGATGATTTTGATGATTTTTTGCTTCATTTGCCGCACGGGACCACGGAGATAGTTTTCCATCCCGAGCGCCCTGCCGAAGCAGCTGTCATAGAGAAGTATTTTTAGCAGTTGATGTGTAAATAAGGGGTATGTTGCAGTTATTGAAGAGAATCAAAAGTGAATGGATACTTTTTTGCCTTGTCATTGCTTTGGGTATTTTCGTACGATCCTATCATTTTTCGGATTGGCTTCACTTCGAGATAGATCAGTCGTATGATACGCGATTAGTCTCTCCCGGTGTCGAAAACGGCATCAGTAGCCTTCCTTTGCTTGGTCCGACGGCTGGTGGAGGCAGGACTTTGCGTCTCGGACCCGCTTTCTATTATCTTGAGTATCTTAGCGCGAAAGTATTCGGCAACACGCCTTCCGGACATGCCGGTATAGTCTTGGTGCTTTCGCTGCTTTCTTTGCCGCTTTTTTATCTCCTGTGCCGGCGGTATTTTTCGCGGTACCTCGCGCTCAGCTTGCTGGCGATTTTTTCGGTTTCTTTGTATATGGTTCTGTATTCGCGATTTTCGTGGAGCCCCAATGTGCTGCCATTTTTCATGATGCTGATTATGTATGCGCTCTTGCGAAGCGTATCTTTCGATGAAAAAAGACGCGAAGTATGGTTTCTGACAGCGGTAGCAGCGGTTGCAATCATTACGCAGATACATTTCAATGCGTTTTTTATCGTACCGCCGGTTGTAGCGATTTTCCTTATGATTAAGCGACCGCGTTTCGGATGGCAGACATGGCTTTCGGCGGTCGCAATCGTCTTAGTGGTATATGCGCCGGTGATTATCAGCGATATCAAGATGAACGGACAAAACACGATGTATTTTGTTGAAAGACTTGAATTTGGAGGGCAACACAATACGAAAGCACTGGAAAAGTTGGTTCAGATAACGCAGTATCATGCTGCCGATTATTTTTTGATTGATACGGGTATCGATAAGATCAATGGAAAAAAACTGATAGGGTATGGATGGCAACCGCGAGGAATACTTCCTTGGAGACTTATCGCGCTTGCGCTTTTATTCGGTGAGCTGTATGTGCTTACCAGCAATATCCGCAAAGAAAAGGATACACACAGAAAAGATTTTCTTATTTTCTGCGGACTGCTTTTCTCTCTTTCGTTTCTCTATTTCTTCTCGCTTGCCAAGAGCGGATTCAATATTTATCCGCGATTCTTTCTTTTGGTCAGTCCATTGGCGATTATACTGCTCGGACTAATGCTTGAGACGCTGCACCCGGAAAGAAATCGGAAGCGGTTGGCGGTGTTTGCGGCAGTTATAGCGCTTCTTGTCACATCCAATCTTTATAAGATTAATACATATTTTTCCCAACTGTCGCATACGCAAGAGCAGCCAAGTAAAGTGATGACTGAGGATGTGCTCCCTAATACGGCGCGTGCAACGCTGTCGGAGCAGCTGGCGGTCGTTGATTTCATCCAGTCCAAGCAAGAGGAGAATGGTTTCCCGGTCTATATCAATGCGAAACATGAGTATGAGCCGGTATTTTGGTATCATCTGGAAAGGCGCGGCATCGCGTTTCATGAATCCATCAAAAACGATGTCGCTTATCGGGAGGCGAACTATTTTCTTATCACCTTTGCCGACAAAGGATTGAAGAGCTATGCATCGCGTTTCACGATCGCGGACAAAAAAACATGTGGTGTATTCAGCGTGTATATGCTACGTCCGAATACGGAGAGTATCACCGCAGAGCGACAAACATCGGTAGGGGAAACGCCTATACAAACCCTGCAGATAAACGAGCTTTTCACCTGGAATAAGTTGAGGTCATCATGGAATGCTGCGACGGATGCGGCTATCGAGGCGAAAATCCAGCAAGCGGAAACAACAGATATTCAAAATGATGTGACTCAAGGACTTTCCAGTAGTGATGAAAACACGAACGGAGATGGCTCTGGTTCTCCTGATACTCCCATCGGTGCAGTCGATGATCTGGAGTAGGAAAGGTATAATTTCGATAGCATATAAAGAATTACGCGTATGAAATCGTTGGTCATCAAAGTTGTGGTATGGATAGCCATTGTAAATATTTTTGCGTTCGTGGCGCTCAACCGATTCAATCTCAATGCCGATACGGCCTATCGTTGGATTTCTCCCTCGCAGTTTCCTGCAGTGCAGAGTTTCGATTTCGTGAATATGCACAATCGGTGGGATTCGTACTGGTATCTGGATATCATCCAAAACGGGTACTATTTGAAGCAGGATAATACGCTTTCCAATGTCGTCTTTTTTCCCTTGTATCCGATGTTGATGAAACTGGTCGGGACGATTCTTTTTGGGCACTTTATCTTGGCCGGGTGGCTGATCAGTAGCGTTTCGCTGGTACTGGCCTGCACGTACCTGTATCGGATCATACGCGAGTTTCATCCTGATATCGATCCGGAGCTTCCAGTACTTCTGATGCTCGTCTTTCCAACCGCTTTTTTCCTTAACGTCGTGTATACGGAAGCCTTGTTCCTGCTACTGACAACCGGGTGTTTTTACTACACATTGCGCCGGCAATTCTGGCATGCGGGAGCCTTTGCTCTTTTCGGTGCATTGACACACAGCAACGGTGTTTTTCTGGCACTGCCTATTTTCTGGGAGACGGTCCAGCTACATGGATGGAAATCGCTTTTCACGCAGAGAATTTTTCCGATGGCGCTCGCTCCGATAGGGATGATCTCATTTCTCGCTTTCGATTATTTCAAATTTCACGACCCGCTTTTGTTCTTCAAGATCGAGAGCGCCTGGGGACGATCGTTTTCTATTAATTATGATCATTTCTCGCTTTTTTCGCATCCGTCGATTATCAATATGGGTATCGATATCGTATTTACGATACTTATTATCACAGCGGTAGTGCTGGTATACCAGCGTCTTTCGAGGATGTATGCCGTATTTATGTCATTGACCGTTTTCGCCGCGCTCTCATCGGGGACGCTGATGAGTATCGGCCGCTATAGTCTCGCTTTGTTTCCACTTTTCATCCTTCTTGCCACCATCAAGAACAAAACCGTTCTGCAGGCGTGGATTTTCGGTTCAGCTCTTTTTCTTGCGATGGACATCACGCTCTTTGTGACGAATTATTGGGCAGGGTAGAAAATGATACCGGCTGTTCCTATGAATGTGAAAATTTTCGTAATACGGCGGATATTCATAGTTTCTTCATATTGGATAAGTAAACTATATTCAGTAGACTTTTTACGAGTATGTGAATTATGAAAATTGAAACCGCTTATTCGAAATCAAATCGAACAGTCGAGTATAAGGATGCAACAAAAAATGTTAAACAAGGTGCCTGAGATAACATTGTATTTTTTGGGTTATCAAGGTGTTGTGTGCGACGGTGGGTGAGACTATTTCCGATTTCCCTAATGTCAAAAAGACGGGAGCATATTAGTATGGAGGTATTGTATCGGGTAATCAGTAAGCCGTTTTGTTTTATGAAAAAATATGCCTACATCATGACACTTGCAGGGATGGCGTTTATCAATGCGGCTTACCTGAGTTACAAGGCCTATGTGTTTCAATATGTGAGCAAGGTTGATTTCTCGACCTTCTGCAGTTTCTCGGGCACTAATTCGTGCTCCAATGTCTTAGCGAGTCCGTATTCTTTGGTATTCGGTATCCCATTCCCATGGATCGCTCTGATCGTCTATCCTGTCTTATTTTTCTTGGCTTGGCAAGGCTTCCGGAAATCCTCGTATGCTCAGGCGGAGATCTTGGCTGTGTTAGCGGGTCTTGGGATGTGCTTCAACGGGTTTATCATTTATAGAGAGATCACTATCATTCACGCGTACTGCCTCTTATGCCTTCTTTGTTCTATAATCATTATAACTATCTTTACGCTCTCATTGCTTCTCTTACGCGAAGCGAAACGGCTGCTTTAAAAAGATTGCATATGCGTATCCTTATTGTGGAAGATAATCAAAAATTGGCGACCTATCTGAAGAAAGCTTTGGAAAGCCAAAGCTATGCTGTCGATGTGGTGCATGATGGAATAAAAGGAGAAATTCGCGCAAGGTGCGGCGAATACGATGCTGTCATTTTGGATGTGATGCTACCAGAAAAAGATGGTATCGCTGTTTGTAAAGGTTTACGCGAAGGGAACATCAATATGCCGGTACTGATGCTCACTGCCAAAGGGGACATTGGCGATAGGGTTGAGGGATTGGATAGTGGTGCCGATGATTATCTGGTAAAACCCTTTGAGTTGGAAGAATTGTTGGCACGTATCCGAGCACTGCTTCGCCGACCTCAGGAGAAATATCCAGAGATTTTGACAGTGCGGGATATTATAATCAATAACGCTACTCGTTCGGTTGAGAAAAACGGGAAAATGATTTTGCTGACACTCAAAGAATATGCGGTATTGGAATATCTTATACTTAATAAAGGCCGAGCGATGACGAGAGAGCAGATATTGGAACATTGTTGGGATTTCGCGTTCGATTCTTTCAGTAATATCGTGGATGTGTATATCAAACAGGTAAGAAAAAAACTCAATGACAAAGATGGAATATATATTAAGACCGTTCGAGGTATTGGTTACAAGTTTGAGGATTAGCGCTATCAATATAGCAAGAATCAAACTGACGATTTTTTATGAAGCGGTCGTTTTTTTGATACTAGCGCTTTTCAGTGTTGGCGTATACGGGCTCTTCGATAAATCGTTGGGTGAGGATTTGGGATATCCTCAGTTAGGTATCGGTATTCAGTTGCTGGGACATACCAAGACAGAGCTCGCCAAGGATATCATTGTGGAGGAAAAACAGAGATTGTTAGTTATTCTCCTGCTATTGGATGGCGTTATTCTTGTAGTTGCCGGAGGAATGAGCTTTGTTTTGGCAGGATATACATTGAAACCGATTCAGGAAAGTTATGATCGCCAGAAGAAGTTTTTGGCCGACGCTGCTCATGAGTTTCGGACGCCGCTTTCGGTAATGAAGACAGGTATGCAGGTCGCACTCAAAGAAAGGTTGAATCATGATGGGTATGCACGGATCATGAAAGAGTCCGTCGAGGAAATCGATTTTCTGAACGCGATGGTCGATGACCTTCTCTTTTTGGCGAAGAGCGACTATTCGAAAAAAACACCATTTACCGAGGTTGATTTTGAGGCGATGATTGAAAAACAGGTCACAGTTATGCAATCGTATGCGAAAGAGAAGCAGGTTACGCTAACGATTGAAGGGCTCGAGGGTATGAGGGTGTTTGGCAATGAGGCGCATCTGAAACGGCTTCTGACAAATCTGATACACAATGCCATCGATTATAATATTCCCGGGGGGAAGGTAGGCGTTTCCTGCTGGAAGGATAGGCATTGGGCACACTTAACAGTGTTTGATACCGGCGTCGGTATTTCGCAGGGCAATCTGAAACATATATTCGATCGATTTTATAAGGCGGATTCTTCCCGCGCGAAAAAATCAGGCGGGGCGGGTCTGGGGCTGTCTATCGTACAAGGAATCGTCAGATCCCATCATGGGCAGATTCATCTTGAGAGTATTGTTGGACAAGGAACAACCGTATTCATAATGTTGCCATTGGCGTAATGATCCCAGAGAGAATATCTTCATGTGATTTTCATCTTTGCGTTCTATACTGTCTTATGTAATCCTTTATACGGAGTTGTTGATGTGTAACATAATACGGTTATGCGCGGCGGACTCATAAGAAGTATGAATAAGAAAAAAGCGATGATGGTAGGCGGACTGGCAATGGCCATTATGTTGTCGAGCAATGTTCTCGGTGCCCATGCTTCGACGACGAAAAGCACGAGCGACAAAACCGAAAAAGGAACAGTCGTATCGGTCTCTTCGGATTCATTTGATCTGAAGGCGAACAATAAGACTTATACGGTAAAAACGAGTGATACGACGGTATTTAAGGATAAGAAGGGCGCTACCACTATGAAGTTGAGCGACATCAAAAAAGGCGACACCGTAAAGGCGAAGGGTGTTTTGACCAAGATGAAGCTGTCTGCCAAAAGCGTAACCGAATTTTCTCGGTAAGTAGCTCCCGGAAGAGTTTATACAGGGAGTGATGTTTATGCATTACACTCCCTGTGTTTTCTATTCAGAAAGATGTCTTTTTAGAACCAAAAAACTGCGCATATTGACAGTTTTGAGGCTATAGAGTAGACTAGGGGAAGACTTTAAACGGTGTAATCGATAGTATATTATGTTGACGATTCGTTTCAATCGAACAGGGAAAAAGAACCATGCCCAATTCCGCGTGGTAGTACAGGAACACACGGTGGCTCCCGGAGGACGCCATGTCGAGGTGCTCGGAAGCTATGATCCCCATCAGAAAAAGGCTGTACTGAAGGCAGAACGTATCACTTATTGGTTGGGACAGGGTGCTCAGATGTCCGATTCCGCGTTCAACTTATGCGTCAAAGAAGGTGTGGTCAAGGCCGACAAGAAACGCGCTGTGAAAATAGCTCGTCCGGTCAAGGCGGTTGAAGAAGCCCCAGCTCCTGTGGCTGAAGTAAAAGCATAGAGAGGCTTCTGTCATTGTGGACAGAGTGCTGTATCGAGGTTTTCCCGGTACACTACCTTGTTCAGAATGATAGAGTACAATCGAATATTTTCCGTAGATCCAAGGCATTTGTAAGTCCTTGAGAGGAAGTGCCGATAAACGAATCTCTAGAGGGATAGTATATCGGGTCGAGCTCTTGCTCTTATGTATCTGCGGAAAAGAACGCAGATTTTTTAATGGAATAAAACTTTCTCATTTGGCACTCAAATGAAAAAGTTTTAAAGAAGAATGTATGCAAACAAAAGTACAGAAAGAAGAATTGATTGCTCGTATCGTCGAGAAAATCACCGCTTCGAAAGCTATGGTGTTTGCTGATTTCAAGGGATTGACCGTGAAGGAAGTGACAACGCTCAAGCGAGAGTTGCGCACGACCGGATCCAGTATGGTCGTTCTGAAGAAAACATTACTCAATATCGCTTTGGAAAAGGCTGGTGTTGAGGTTAATGGTCGCAAATTGCATGGTCAGGTAGCAGTTGCTTTCTCTGCTGACGAGGTATCTGCCGCAAAGGCGGTCGCCAACTTTGCCAAGCCGTTCAAGGATAAGAAGATTATCGTTGGGGGATCATTGGGAACGAAGGCGTTGTCAGTTGAGGAGGTGAAGGCTTTGGCACTTCTGCCAACGCAAGACGAGATGCGCGCCAAGCTCTTGGGAACATTGCAGGCGCCTATTGCCAGCTTTGTCCGCGTATTGGATGGCAATATCAGTGGTTTTGTCCGCGTGTTGCAAGCAGTTGCTGATAGCAAGACCGCATAGCAGGAAGGATTTACGCGTTTGAACGTGGTTTTATAAAGGATAATTTATTGTAAGTATAATCGTATGACTGAAGAGAAAAAAGACGTAGTAGTGCCGGCAAAGTTCGAGAAGATCGTTGCTGAGATCGAAAAGATGAGCGTGCTTGATTTGTCTGAGCTCGTGAAGGTGCTTGAGGACAAGTTCGGTGTTAGCGCTGCTGCTCCTGTTATGATGGGTGCTGCTCCTGCTGCTGCCGCTGAAGCCGCTGAAGAGAAGAGCGATTTCGATGTTGAATTGACTGCTGCCGGTGCTCAGAAGATTAATGTTATCAAAGCTGTCCGTGAAATCACCGGACTTGGTTTGAAAGAAGCTAAGGACCTTGTTGACGCTGCTCCAAAGGTAATCAAGGAGAAGGTTGCTAAGACCGATGCTGAAACCATGAAGAAGAAGTTGGAAGAAGCTGGTGCTACCGTAGTATTGAAATAGTCTTTACTTTCAAGTATCAGTCTCAATCGCGCATAAAAGACGAGCCTTTCGGCTCGTCTTTTTGTTGTTTTTATGGTATCATTAAGACATATCGTTTTTATTTTCTAACACTTTATTCTCATGGAATTTTTCGGATTCAACCTTATCGATTTTGTGAAAGCAGCAGGGTATACGGGCGTCTTTGCGGTTATCTTTGCTGAGACCGGACTCTTTTTGGGATTTTTTTTACCGGGAGATAGTCTTTTATTTGTCGCGGGTTTTCTTGCGTCACAAGGACTGCTCAATATCTGGGTACTGACCATTTTGCTTTTTGTGGCAGCGGTAACCGGCAATATCTTGGGATATGCTTTCGGGTACAAGATCGGCCCGGCAATTTTCAATAAGGAAGACTCGCTTCTTTTCAAACAGTCTCACGTACGGAAGGCCCAACTTTTCTATGACAGGTACGGCGGGAAGGTGGTTATGATTGCAAGGTTCATTCCCATTGTCCGTACCTTTGCTCCGATTTTGGCCGGCGTAGCACAGATGAAAAAATCGGTATTTCTCTTTTACAATATTGTAGGGGCTTTGGTGTGGACACTCGGATTGACCCTGCTTGGCTTTTGGCTGGGGAATGTGATTCCCAATATCGACCACTATCTGTTGCCGATTGTCGGGGCGATTATTGTCGCGTCTATCCTTCCGGGTGTTATAGGGTATTTCCGAGAGCGAAACAAAACTCGCAACACGGTCGACGAAACCATCACTGGCGAAACGTCTTAATCAACTGGTTTGAGGTATATAAAAAGGCCTCACGTTCCCTTGATTCTCTACACCCACTCTGGGTCAGGAATCCTTTGAAATGAAGCCTCTCGGAGGTCGGCTGGGTACTTCTCAGACCACTGCCTCCTCTACCTCGTGATACGCATATATTTCCATTTTATTTCACCCTATGCCATTTGATGCATTGTTTGAAAGCAAGTCAGATGAGGAAATTGCGGAACTTGTTCCTGATAACAAGGAGTATTTCGGCGTGATTATCCGTCGGTATGAGGGTAAGTTGATGCGCTATGTAAAACGTATCGGCGGAGGGAGGCAGGAGTCGGTCGAGGATGTCGTGCAGAATATTTTTATTAAGGCATACGTAAATATAGAGAGTTTTCGGAAGGGACAGAAGTTCTCGAGCTGGCTATACGGTATCGCCCATAATGAATGTATCGATTACTGGCGTCGGAATAAGAAACACACCAATATTTCTTTGGATGAAAATGTTGAGTTGGCAGCGGTTTTAGCCTCGAGCGAAGATATCGAGCACGATCTTTTTGTGAAAGAAGAAGGCTTGCTGGTAAGGAAGGCGCTTGATCAGTTGCCGGTGAAATTCAAAGAAGTGCTGGTATTGCGGTACTTGGAAGATAAGGATTATCAGGAGATAAGCGATATTCTCAAAAAACCGGTTTCAACGGTCGGCACGCTTATTCATCGGGCGAAGGCTTTGCTTAAGCAACTTATCAAGAATACGTAAATGGACCTCGAACACAAGATACTGCAAAAAATCGAAAAGGAAAATATCCGCACTCGGTCACGGTGGTTTTTTTATGGAAAAGATGGTGGTAAAATCGCTATCGCGCTTATTTTGATTGCTGTCTCAGCCATATTTTGCGGGATATCGATTGCCTTGACCGTTCATCTGGCCAGGGAGATTTCTTTCGCGAATTTTCCGTACAGTTTGGTCATATTCTCTATGATTGCGGCATTTTTAGCTTATGAATCATTCGTTCGATCATTTTCTTTTTATAAAACGCAGATATCATTCGGTGTCGCGATTTTGTGTTTGATCACATTCTCATTCGGATATGCTTTATTCACTTTCGGCCACGCAGAGCGATTGGAGCGGCGATTTCAGCATTCACCCGTTTATCATCGGGCGGTACCGCATTCATTTCCGGAACACGAGCGATTTGAGAGAAGGGATTGAATTTGGTATACTGAAAAAAGAATACGACGGTTTCAACTAGCAATATAAAATACTTCTATGGCAAATATACAAGCGCGTCTTTTATTAACCCTTATCACTTTGGTAGCATTTACGGGGCCGTTTATCGGCGTTATGATCCTTGAGAATGTGAAGCGTGATACTAAATTGATCGCCAATCAGGAAGCAGTCGCATCCGTGAAAAAAGATACTGATGCGGCTCGGTATGAGTATTATTTGGGTATAGCAGAGCAGCGGGAAGTGCTTCGGAAATCGATGGCGGATGCGAAAACCGAGTATGATAAGCTCATTTCCGACCAACCCCAGCTGGTTAAAGACAACCAAAAAACTGTGACTCAGACGACGACGGTACCGGTAGTGACACAAAAGGTGACAAGCGTTCCCGTGACAACCTATAGCGCGCCAAAGAGCTCCACCAAGACGAAGACTTCATAAAGATACCTATGATGATGCCTATGCGATTTTCATTGAAAGCATTTCTTTTTTTCGTAAGCGCCTCGATACTGGGTGTTGTTTCGGGTAATTTTGTGTCGAAATCTTTGTGGTATCAAGGCCCGGTCGTTTCCGTGGCATCGGCTGAAGATGATGAGTATGAAAATGAAAGTGATGATGATAATCGTTCGTCATCTTCCGGTACGTCGACATCAGGCTCGAAAGCTACAGCGACAACTACGATGAAGCAAGTGGTACAGAATGTCACGACGTATAAGCAGGTCACCACAACCACAGAGGTTACTCCTGAAGAATATCAGAGGGATACGGATGGCGATGGGCTAGTGGATGCCATTGATCCCAATCCTTCCGTCAAGCAGAATGAGTTTTTTACTGATATTGATGGAGATGGTGTCCCAAATGCCTTCGATAAGCACCATGATGAGGATGATTTTGCGTTTTTTGATGATATGGATACCGATACAAATAACAACGGCATACTCGATTCGTATGAGCAGTAATGGGTGAGTAATATTGTATGGATGAATGGACGAGTGTCAGAAAAGAAGTGTTTGGGGATATTATGAACACGGACATTGTCTGTGAAATTATGTGTATGAGGGGCGATGAGGACCAGGCCAAGCTTCTACTGGAAGAAACTTTCACGATGTTTCGTGATTTCGAGTCGCGGTATAGCCGATTTGTCAAGGAGAATGAATTGTGGCAGCTCAATATCAGCGAAAAAATAGCGGTTTCCGAGGAATTGTTCGAGATATTGCGTGAGGCGAAGCGGTATTATGAGATGACAGGAGGTATTTTTGATCCCAGTATACTGCAAGCGCTCGAGTCTTCCGGGTATGTTGGCGCGTACGATAGCCATTTTTTCTCTCAAGAACAGTGCGATTTTTCGCAAGTCATACTCGATGAATCAAAACTAATTATAACAAAACCCAAAAACCTGATGATTGATTTGGGGGGTATTGGTAAAGGATTCATAGTAGATAAGGCCGCACGCTTTCTTGGTACGCATTTTGAAAACGTGTTGGTTGATGCAGGTGGGGACATTGCGGTGCGAGGAGTGAATGTCAAGGAAGGGTATGCCTATTGGGCTGTTGATATTGAAGATCCAGAGCATCCGGAAGGATCCGTAGCGCTGCTTCTTTTGAAAGACTGCGCTGTGGCGACATCCGGCAGGAACCGCAAACGCTGGGTACAGGATGGTCGGACAAAGCATCATATTATCGATCCAGCGACCGGAGTGAGTGCTTCAGAGGAACTGCTCTCAGTGAGCGTCATCGCTCCGAACGCTATAGAAGCCGATGTGTTTGCTAAGACGCTGTTTATCGCCGGCAAAGAAAAAGGGATGGCGATGGCCGAAGATTTGAAACTGCCGGCTGTATTCATCGACAAGGAAGGTCTGGTCACACGTAATCATTATACACAAACCTATGTTTGGAAACCGTAATATTTTTTCTTTAAGTTCACATTTACTCATTATTGCGGCAGTGTTTGCGATGAGCACATGTACGACGCATGCCGCACTCAAAGATAGCGATGTGGACGGTATCACCGATGAGGCGGAAACCGCCACCTATAACACCAATCCGCAGAAAAGCGATACGGACGGTGATGGTTTTGATGATGGATATGAGGTGGTCAACCACACTGATCCGCTCGATGCAAAAAGCACGCCGTTTGCGGTACCGGAAACTTCTTCCGGCGTGGTTCGCATCGCGCATTCCATACCGAACACGTGGCTGCTGGGTATACTTGGCGGAATGACAGTCATAGTTTTGCTCTCAGTGATGTTGCTGAGGCGTTTTCGCCCTCAAACGGAATCAGCTGTAGCGGCGCCAACACCAATACCATCGGTATCGGCATCGACACCACCCACTGTACAATAGGACTCTTTGTATCGGCGTGATATACTAAACGAGTCAATAATTCATATATAATAGAGTTACATTTATGGAAAAGAAAAATGTGGGAAAATGCGATCGAATGATACGCATCGTAGTCGGTATCGTATTGATTGTTCTGGCATTCAATGTGCTCAAAGGATTATTCTCAGCGCTCGCTTATCTGGTGGCGGCAATCGTTTTGGTGACCGGCTTGGCAAGGTACTGCCCGATGTATAGGGTTTTTGGTTGTGACTCAACTAAGTGCTGCTGCAAGATGTGCGGATCGTGCAAGAATGAGAATAAAGATGTATCGGTAGAGGAAGAGAAGAAAATGCAGGAGTAATGTGTCTGATATAAGTAACCATCTATAATCTTTTCGTTTTTTGCTTTTGTATAGTGTTCTTTCGAACTGCCGGGTCAAAGACGAAAGGTGAGAAAAAATACTATCAAAAGCCAAAAAACCAAGAGGTAGAAGATTTTGAACAGTTGCTAAGAGTATTATTATGAAAAAATACACGGGCAGTTGCCACTGCGGAGCAGTTCGATATGAGGTTGAAACGGATCTGGCAAAGGTTATCTCCTGCAATTGTTCGCATTGTCATAAGAAAGGATTTCTGCTTCATTTTGTGCCTGCGACGCAGTTCATCCTGCTTTCCGGGGAAGAGAATCTGACGGATTATCGGTTCAATACCGAAAAGATTGCGCACTTGTTTTGCAAGACATGCGGGGTGCAGTCATTTGGAAGAGGCGCGGGCAAGGATGGCGTGCCTATGGTGGCGGTAAACGCGCGTTGTCTGGATAATGTAGATACCGACACACTGGAAGTCACTAAGGTGGATGGCAAGAGTATGTGACCTTGACAAAAGTCAATTATGGGTGTATAAAGAAATGTCTTATCAGTGAGATGCCTTACTGATCGAAAGACCAATGAAATTGAAATGAGGAGAAAAAGATGGCCCTGTTACCGTATCCCATTGAGTGTCTTATTTGTAAATACATGAAAATGGAGGATCCTTGCCCTAGGTGTAAGGGCGAGCGTTCAGAAGATCGAGAACCTTCTGATGTCGAGATACAAAAACAACTCTTTGAACAGGATGTTGAGGAGGTTGCACAAAATTGTTAAAAGGGTTCGCGTCGGAAGGTATATGCCATTCGACGCGCTTTTTTATTCCCGGATACTGATGGAATCGAGATAGGGAAGCATTGTTTTTCGGATGGCATGCAGGTCGAGCTTATGTGTACCGATACGCTCGCGGAGGGTTTCGTCGGCAATTTTGAGCGGGCGGAAAGCCTGGAGGACATAGCTTTCGGCGCCGGCGATCCACTGCGCGATATCGAGGAAATCTTCGGGCGTGTGGATGCTGGGGACGACGGTGGTACGAAATTCATACGGCATACCGGAGGACATCAGCAGTTTCACGGACTTCTCGAAGCGTTTGATGGGGATGGATGTGACACCGGATGCGAGCGGATACTTTTTTTGGCTGTGCTTGATATCCATCGCCCAAAAGTCCACCAAACCCGTGGCGAGGAGCGCTTCCACCTTGTCGGGGAAGATGCCGTTGGTATCGAGCTTGACGAGAAAGCCAAGGTCTTTGACACGGCGGATGAAGTCGAGCAGGTCGGCGTGCAAGGTGGGCTCGCCGCCGGTAATGACCACGCCCTCGAGCAGTCCTTGGCGGGTCGCGAGAAATTCGAAAAACTCCTCTTCGCGATTGACGGTGAACAATTCCGAGGGACTGCCCGGGACGGCAGTGATGAGCTCGGGGTTGTGGCAATAGGGGCAACGAAGCGCGCAACCGGGCGTGAACACGATAGTGGCCAAGTGATCAGGGTAGTCGATAAGGGTGAGCGGTTCGAAGCCAGCGATACGCATAGGATTGACAAAAGTCGGTTACGGGTGTATAATACGGTGTCTTATCAGTGAGGAATCTGACTGAGGAAAGACCAATGAACGAGGAGAGTACAAATGAATATAGCTTTTTTACAAGTACCAGAGATTGACGATTTGGCCGCTTTTGAGGATTGGCTCAAAGGAGAGGGGTATTTTCTCTCACAGATAGCTATAGAAGCCACTGTGAAAGAAATGATAGAGATCGAGCATACACCGTGTATCGTCGTGTCAGTAGATGATATTAGTTTAGATCCTAGTTTACTAGTGCTAGACTGTCACAATCAAAGATTTATTATTTGGAGCACTCTCGAAAATGAACTTGCGAATATTTCTGATATGTTTGGCTACTCTTATTGGGTGGCGGTGAATGTGGAAAATCAAGAACAGGATCCTTTAACTGAATCAGATGATAAGGATGATTTGGAAAATTATCTTTGGAATTGACGCCCGCGCGCCGGAGAGAGGTTAGCAACCTTTCTCCCGGCGCTGTTTTTTTATCCTCACATCCGTGTCGCTTCCGCAGTGGCGAGAGAGATGTCCGAGACATACTCATTGCGATCGCCATACTCGGCGCGCTTGCCATTGTTCCACTGCTCGACGGGGCGGATATAGCCCACGACGCGTGAGTAGACTTCGGCTGGGCGCTCGCAGTGCGGGCAGATCGGTTGTTCGCCGGTCAAGTAGCCGTGCTCGGCGCAGATGCTGAAGGTCGGTGTGAGGGTGAAGTATGGCAGACTGTATTTTTCGGTGATAAGCTTGACCAGTTTTTTGGCTGTTTCGATGCCGTTGATTTTCTCTCCCAAAAATCCGTGTAGCACCGTGCCTCCCGTGTAGAGGGTTTGGAGGCCGTCTTGCAGATCGAGCGCTTCGAAGATATCGCTCGTGTGCCCCACGGGAATATGCGATGAGTTGGTGTAGTATGGGGCGGTTTGCTCGGATTGTACGGAAGCCTCATTGGCCACGATAATGTCTGGGTGGAATTTCTTGTCCAAAAGAGCGAGGCGATAAGCGGTGCCTTCGGCCGGTGTGGCTTCGAGGTTGTAGAGATTGCCGGTTTCTTTCTGATAGCCTTCCAGACGCTTGCGCATATGCGTGAGGATTTTTTTCGCGAAGGCTTGGCCTTTGGCGGTAGTGATATCGACTTGCGCGCCGAGGAGATTTTGGATGGCTTCGTTGGTGCCGACCAAACCGATAGTGCCGAAGTGATTTTGCCAGTAGGTGCCGAAGCGTTCCTTGATAGCGGAGAGGTAGAATTTGGTGTAGGGGTACAGACCCTTGTCCGTGAGGCGCTCGACGACGGTGCGCTTCATCTCAAGGCTTGTCTTGGCAAGGTCCATCTGATGGTCGAGTCGCGCGAAGAAGTCTTTTTCACTGGAAGCAAGATAGCCCAGGCGAGGAAGGTTGATGGTCACCACACCAATGGAACCGGTGAGGGGATTGGCGCCGAAGAGTCCGCCACCGCGCTTGCGCAGTTCGCGATTATCGAGGCGCAATCGACAACACATACTGCGTGCATCATCGGGATGCATATCCGAATTGACGAAGTTGGCGAAGTATGGGATGCCGTATTTGACCGTCATCTCCCACACGGGATTGAAGCTCTTGTCGTCCCAATCAAAGTCCTTGGTGATATTGTAGGTCGGAATCGGGAAAGTGAAGATGCGTCCCGAGGCATCGCCTTCTGTCATCACTTCGGCGAAGGCGCGGTTGATCATCGCCATTTCTTTGGGAAAATCGGCGTAGGTTTCTTTCTGGACTTCGCCTCCGCGGACGACATGTTCTTTGGCGAGCATCGCGGGCGCGGTGATGTCCATCGTGATATTGGAAAACGGTGTCTGGAAGCCGACGCGCGTGGCGACATTCATATTGAACACGAAGGATTGGATGTCTTGCTTGACCTGCGCGTAACTGAGTTTGTCGTAGCGGATGAACGGGGCGAGCAGGGTGTCGAAACTCGAGAAGGCCTGCGCTCCGGCCACTTCGCCTTGGAGAGTGTAGATGAAATTGACCATCTGCCCGAGGATGGCGCTGAAGTGTTTGGCGGGTTTGCACGCCACCTTGCCTGGGACACCGGTGAAGCCGCGACGGATAAGGTCTTGCAGATCCCAACCGCAACAGTATGCGGCGACGAGCTGCAAATCGTGGATGTGCAGGTCGCCCGATTCGTGCGCTTCGCGGATATCGGCCGTGTAGATGCGATTCATCCAGTACTTGGCACTGATAGCAGACGAAACATAGTTGTTCAGTCCCTGGAGAGAATAAGCCATATTGGCATTTTCTTTGACCTTCCAGTCGAGATTGCCGAGATAGTTGTCGATGAGCGAGACAGCATTGTCCAGAGCGGTTTCCGCTTCGCGTGCTTGACGCCTTTGCTCGCGGTAGAGGATGTAGGCTTTGGCGGTTTCTTCGAAGTCCAGTATCATCAGGACTTTTTCGGTGCAGTCCTGTACATTCTCGATAGTCGGCACAAAGGATTTCTTGGTGGCTTTGTGAAAGGTGCGCGCCTGTTTGTCTAGGAGTGCGACGACTTTTTTTGAAATACGTCGCGCATCCTTAAGAGATCCTTCCTGAGTAGCTTTGAAAGCCTTGCTGACGGCTTGGGTTATTTTGTCCGCTTTGAAAGAAACTCTGCGGCCGTCGCGTTTGATGAGGTGTTTGACACAGACGGCTTTGGACGAAACAGTGGCGGACGGCGTGGCGATAGTGCGTGGCATAATTGTGTTTTTATTAGGCAACCTGATGAATAAATTCCCCCAATAAACATTTTTCAACACGACGTCTTGTGGTAAAAAATGAAGAAACGCTACGACAGGTAGTGGTTTCTGACTCTATTATAGTCCTCTTGAGAAACTGCGCAAGTTTGGCTTTGCAGGGCTTAGGGTGTAAGATGGAAGGGAACTTCGTAACCATTTTTGTATCAATCATATGGAGATAAAAGAACTCGGACACATCGTTTTGTACGTGACCAATTTGGCTCGTTTGGCCGATTTTTACCGAGATACCCTAGGGTTTCGGGAAATCTCCCGCGACCGGCAGACAGCGCTTTTTTCCTCCGGTCGTACGCATCACGAGTTGCTCTTGATCGAAATCGGGGGCGCGCCGAAAAGCAAGCACGGCGTCGAGCCCGGACTCTACCATATCGGGCTGAAAATAGGGGATAGCACGGAGAGTGTGAAGCAGGCCTACCAGGAATTGACAGAAAAGGGCGTGACCATCGTCGGATCCGCCGATCACAGTGTTACTCACAGCCTCTATATTCTCGATCCTGACGGCAATGAACTGGAACTGTATGCTGATGTGTCCGATGAGTGGAAAACGAACCCCAAGGCCATTCTGAAACCGACGCAGTACCTTTCTTTGGAATAATCGTATGATTTACACAGAGAAAATACTGCGAGCAATCAAATTCGCTATCAAGACGCACGACGTCTATCAGAAGCAGACCCGCAAAGGAAAGGGTATTGCGTATATCACGCATCCTTTGACTGCAGGGATTATCCTCTCGAGCGCTGGTGCCTCCGAGGATGTGGTGGTGGCGGGGATTTTGCACGATACCATCGAAGATAGTATTTCCGAGAAAAAAGTGACCGAGGCGATGCTTTCAGAGCGATTTGGTGCGCATGTATCGCAATTGGTCTCAAGCGTAACAGAACACGATAAGGATTTGTCCTGGGATGAACGCAAGCAGGCAGCGCTCGAACATATCACACACTTTTCGCATGATTCGCTTCTGGTGAAATCGGCGGATATCGTCAGTAATGTGTCCGAGCTTATTGATGATTACGCACGGCATAAGGATGCGGTATTTTCCCGCTTCAATGCTCCGAAAGAAAAAGTGCTCAGACACCAAATAGCGATTATTGATGCCATTCTTTTGTGTTGGCCGGACAATCCTTTGGCGGCGGACCTGGCATATTTGCAGGATGGCTTGAGGATGATGCAATGAGATCGTTTGCGATAAGGAAAAAGATTGACACTCGTTTTGATGTGGCGTACGATGGGAGCAGTTCTTTTTGAGAGGGTAGGTATAGGTATGAAAAGGGTTATTGTAACCTGCGGCCCGCGTGGGGCTGGAAAATCAACGTTTTGTGATGCTGTAGCAGAAGCGTATCCTCATATACGCATAGTCAGCCGGGATGCGATCTCTTTAGAGCGTTTTGGAACCGTCTGTTTGGATCCACGTTCCGGATTGCAAGAGCGCGTGATGAAGCTGTCATATGCGGCAGTGCAGAATATTTTATCGGATACGTTTAGTGACAGTTTTATTATCTTCGATTGTTGGAACGGGTTTCCTCAGCAGCGCAGACAGATAGTGCGCAAACTCAGAAGACTAGGGGCTGAGAGCGTATGGGCATGGTATTTTATAACGCCGGTGGAGGTGTGTTCTGATTGGTTTTGCAAGCGTGAGTCTTTGGAGTACGGAGCACTGAGTGCAGAAGTTCTCGCGCAAAGATGCGTTGTGGGCTATGATCTGTTTCATGGTCAAGCGTATGATTTGAAGGAACAGTGCGATACTTTGCTCGATAATAAGTACGAGGCTGGCTTGCCGCGAAGCTGCTCTGATGATGACGCATTCGATTA
The DNA here is from genome assembly GCA_964624415.1 of uncultured Bdellovibrionales bacterium. Lineage (GTDB taxonomy): Bacteria > Patescibacteriota > Minisyncoccia > Moranbacterales > UBA1568 > JAQTRS01. Next base: position 42,622 of record CAZUWR010000001.1, read on the forward strand.
TGTGCAATGCATCAACCCTGCGCAGAATCTATCATTATTATCGGAGGTCTTACTCCCTATGAATCATAGTGGCATAAGCGGTTTTCACGATTATGCCAACATACATTAATATATAGCTAGAGCACAATGGTGCCCTAGCTATTTTTTGTAAAAGAGTATCATTTGTAGGGATGTTACATTCCCCGAGCAAACTTATACGCGAAGTAGATGCCGGCGATGCCTCCGACACCGCTCCAAAAGACGGATTCCATCGAGAAAGCGCTACCACCCCACAAAAGAGGGAGGACACTGCCCGCGTAGGTGCCGATCATACCCCCCGTCATAACAATGGTTTTTTGCATATCGCAAGTGTTAATACGTATGCTTTCAGTATAGCGTGATGCGGCTTTTGTGTCTAAAAGATGAGAAAGCGTGAGATTTTTCCCCTGCGGATGCGTATGAGACTGTGTGGCAGATACAGAGTCTGGCACGTTAATATAATGTAATACAGAGATGAGTATGAATAAGAAACAAGTAATCATCGCTTTTGTCGGCGGTGTGTTGGTTTTGGTAGTCGGTGTTGGCGCTGGCTTTTACGGTGGGATGAAGGCATCGTCTAAGCGCAGCGCGTTTGCTGGCATATCACAGAATGAGGGAGGATATTCTCGCGGTATGATGAATGGTCAGGGCCCTCAACAGGGTCGCCAGTGGAGCAATGATGCCGATGGTCAGCGAGGAGCTGGTCGTCAGGGCGGTATGATGGGTAATCGCGGCGGTCTGCTGATGGGAGAAATCGTCTCCAAGGATGATAAGAGCTTCAATGTGAAGATGGCGGATGGAAGTTCGAAAATCATCTTTTACGCGGATGCGACTACGGTGGGCAAGTCGACACCGGCAACCGCTTCCGATCTTTCGGTCGGGCAGCAGGTGAGGATCAATGGTCAGGATAATGCCGATGGCAGTGTCCTCGCACAGAATATCCAGATTACGCAGGGACAGTAATTGTATTCCCGCTCTCCATTTGGAGTGTAGAGAATAACCAAAAAACCACCTTTTCGGAGCGTGGTTTTTTGGTGTAGTTTATTTGTCGGATTCCGATTCAATGAGATTTATCGGTTCTATGTCGTGACGAAACTCAAGCGCTGCCAGTGTTGTTTTATCAAACTTCGTTACCGCTCCAATAGCATTGCGCAATTTTTTTCTTCGTAAAGTAAGACTATTAAATTGTTCTTCGGTTAGATCTCCATTTGAATTCCATTGTCTCAGAGATTCTCCGGGTGTTATTTTACTCAGAGTTTGTATTTGTGTAGTAATACTGTTAAGAAGAGGCTTTACTTCTTCTCGGATCGATCTGGCGAGTTCGATATTTGTTTGCTCTCGAGCTATCACATCGTCGAGGTTTGTGGATCCGAAAATTTGCTCCGCTTCAGTGAGTACGTTTTCTAAATGAGTAATAGCAAGCTCGATGCTTTCTGCGTCGATATTTTCGTTTGGCAATTCCGTCTCTTGTGATACTTTTTGAGATAATTCATTCGTTTTTTTATCGATATTTTTAGCAATATCTGTCCATGACTCAGTGGTTTCATCATACTCAGATATATTTTCTGCACTGCACGGATAGCCAGTCTCCAATGTTCCTACATAGTATGCGACATCAATACAGGTTTGCGCCGATTGAGTTTCTAAATAATCGCCTTTGCGTTTGTAGGTATATTGTGAAGCATCGCCGGCTTCGTCTACGGTCGCAACTTCGTAAAGATACACGCCTTTTTCATCTTCAAGCGTGCGCAACACTTCGAAATTTTCTTGACCGATAAGACTTTCCATCTTTACTTTGATTTCCTCCAAAGAGGGGATGTGAGGTTCTGTTTCGATGTTTGGCGTTGGGTTTTCAAAAGGATTTCCAAAAGACATAGGCGTATATGGAAGGAAGTTATGCGAGAGGGAAGCGACTTAAACTTAGCTATGAAGCATGATAAAAGCGACAAGCTTGGGTACCCAGAACTTGGTCGTGGCCAAAAGCCCAATACCGAGGATGATGAGAACAAGCAGAATGATCTGCAAGGTGCTCGGATGCGCGTGCTCGCAGTTTTCTTGTTGGCAGTTGAGGTGCATAGAGGTTATTGTTAGTTTTTTAAAGCCTAATTCTTGCTAATTTTTTTAATTTTTGACCTATAACACTGAATGAGATGTTTAAATTTAAGTCTTTTATGTGTTGTTTGGCGTCATTAATTGGCTTCATTGGCTTATAATCAGCGATATATTGTCTTTGCATAAAAGCGTCGTCAAATATCTTTGTTCTTTGAAAAAAATCATTAATTTTTTCTTCCGCATTTCCAGGTGAGTCAATAAACTCTTTTGTATAGTCAGCAAAAATTCTGTATTTATTGGCCCTTATTTGCTCTTCGTTTTTCTGAAAAAACGTTTTATTATATCTTATCGCCTCATCAATTAGTGCACATTTATTATAGAAATCGGTTATTGTATCCCATTCATCCCTATCGAAATCTTTGATAAATTGGTACTTATATTTACTCCAACTTTCTGTTTGCATTGGATATATATTTTCTAATAGGAATGACGGTTCTTGATCAAGAGTGTCCTTGATTATTCTTAATGTTTTTTCCGCACTTCTTAATTCATAAAAGATAGTATTTGCTGCTGCTCTTTTGTGATCACCTTGCTGTATGCGATAGAGTAAAAAAATTCCTAATCCTACAATAGCAACAAAGAAATTCGAGTCAAAAAATCGGATTAAGACTGTAAATAATTCTGAATGAAGAATACTGGAAAGTACTTGAACCATTTTATAGAATCATAGTGTTTATGGTTTGTTGGTGTTTACACACAAGGATATTGTTGTTGGGGAGGAAGGGATCGAACCTTCGCATGGGGGCTTCAAAGGCCCCTGCCTTACCGCTTGGCTACTCCCCAATAATGACTTTTTCTCTTATAGACAAAGATCCTTCGACTACGCTCAGGATGACAATCATGAGTTTTTTGTAAATATTCAGAGAAGAGACTCTGAAACGACCTGCCCGAAATGCAACGCATAACTTTGCAGGCGGGGTTCAGAATAACATCCTCATTTCAAAAATCAGGCGACGATCTCACCACCGAGAATGCTCATCGCTTCGGTCAAAATCGGGCTGATCGGAGCTTGCGCGACGGGTGCTGATTGAGGTGTCGCGCTCTCGTCCAAGACCACTTTGATCTTTGTTTTTGACTCTAAAATTGTATCAAAAGCGCTCTCTACTGTCAATTTGTTCTCGACGGCATTGATTTTGTCTTTGTACATCGGGAACTTGGCGCCGAGCACGACACTACCGCCATCGCCGATATACAAGGGTCTGCAATTGCCGAGAGTGAGGGCGAGCGAGGAGTTGAGCTCGCGCACTTTGGCGATGATAGATTGCCAGTGGTCTTTGACCGTGTCTATGCTTACGGCAGCTGTTTCTGTGGGTGCAGTTGTTGGTATGACCGGTTCGGCGGCTGGCGAGGTGAGGGGTTGTGTGCCGATTACATAGGGGGCTGCGGGTTCTTTAACAAGCGATGCTTGAGTAAGTGTTGTTTGTTGTTTGTTGTTTGTTGTTAATTGTTGACTGTTCTCCGTTTTCTGTTTATTGTTCACTGTTTGCTGTTGATTGCTCACGGACTCAGGCACAAGAAACTTGACCACAGCGATTTCGAGCGGGAACTGGGCGATGGAGGCAATACGGATTTCTTTGCGCGCCGATGAGAAGAGATCGATGAGCGTGATGATCCCGGAGGTGGTGAGGCTTTCCGCACAAGCGGTGAGCGTATCGATGTGCTCTCGCGTCATTTCGAGGGCGAGGGTGTCGGCAAGGGTGCGGTCGACACTGATAAGAAGCATCTGCCGAAGCGAGTGTAGGAGGGAATTGACGAAGATATACAGATCGGCACCAGTTTCCACCAGTTGATTGATAAGGGCGATAGCATTTTCCATCTCCCCGTGCGTGAGATGCGCCAGAAGCGTATCGACTTTTTGTTGATCGGTGATGCCGAGTATGGAGGAGACTTCGTCGGTCGTGATAGTTTTGTCTTCGAGACTGATGACCTGCGTGAGGAGGGATTCGGCATCGCGCATACCACCCTCGGCGGCAAGGGCGATCATCTCGAGCGCAGGCTTGTCGATAGCTACTCCCTCGCTTGCAGCGATACCGGCGAGCTTTTCGATGATATGATCGAGCGGAAGGCGTGAGAAATCGAAGCGCTGGCAGCGGGAAAGGATGGTCTCGGGGACTTTGTGTAAAGAGGTGGTAGCGAGAATGAAGATGACATGCTTGGGTGGCTCCTCGAGTGTCTTAAGGAGCGCGTTGAAAGCGCCGATGGAGAGCATATGTACTTCATCGATGATATAGACCTTGAAGGGCGCTTGTGTTGGGAGGAGTTTGATAGAGTCGCGCAGTTCGCGAATATTGTCCACGCCGGTATTGGAAGCGGCATCGATTTCAATTACATCAAGCGAGCTTCCGCTCGCCATAGCGAGGCAGTGAGCGCACTGAAGACAGGGTTCCACACCTTTCCGATCAAGACAGGTGACTGCTTTTGCCAAAAGCCTGGCAGTGGTGGTTTTACCGGTACCGCGCGGCCCCGTAAAGAGATAAGCCTGGCCGAGGCGATCGTTTTTGAGGGCATTGGTGATGGTTTTGATGATATGGGTTTGCCCGATGACATCGGAAAATTGTTGCGGGCGGTATTTGCGGTACAGTGTATTGGTAGACATAAGGAATAGGGTCAAAAATCAAAGCATATACACCTAGTATAGCATATGCAAAACCTCCCTGTTCAGGAGGCTTTGTAGAAAGATGATATGTCTGCGCTCTTATCGTTTGAATACCCAGAGTTTGTACCCGATGAAGTTCCAGGTCAGGACGAGTATGGAAGCGGTGGCGGAAGCGATGGAAGCCCAGGCTTTGTCGGTGATATTTCCGGGAGAGGTGACGATGTTGATCATTATCCAGGTGATACCGGCATTGATAACGAGGCCGACGATACTGACGAGCCAGAATTGGAGCACTTCTTTGCTCTTCGCCTCGCCTTGTTTTTCAAATGACCAGTACTTGTTCCAGATAAAGCTATTGATGATAGCAGCATTGACCGAGACGATTTTGAATCCGAGTATCGCGTTTCCGGTCGCGATATCCGTCATATAGATGAAAACATTGAAAATACCCAAATCAATAATGGTATTGGTCACGCCGATGATGCCGAATTTGCTGAGTTGGAAAAAAAACCTGAGGCGGTTGATGCGAGAGGCGATGAAATACGCGAGACTGATGCCGAGTGTGGCGAGAAGCGCGATGATAAAAACGAAAGCGAGATAGGGGATAGGAATTTTTGATCCGAGATTGGTGATGATGATAGGAGCTAAAAGTCCGATAAAGGCGCCGTTGATAGCGGCGAATGACAGGTCACGGAGGCGTAGGGTCATAGCGGTGAGGGTAAGTGTGATGAGTTAGGGATGAGGATGAGAGTGATGTGCTGTATTACTATTCGCTTTTTTTCATTTCATTTTCGATTTCTTCAAGATCCTTGACCCACTCATCGACGACCGCCTGCTTGTCTTCATCAGGAGCAGCTTCTTTGGCTTTGGATTTCTTGGCTGGTTTGGCTTTTTCTTCTGTTTCTTCTGGGTCGGTGGCTTCCGTATGAGTCGGCGCATCATCGTGCAAGTCTTCTTTCCACGCATGCATATCTTGCGGAGCAGCGTGCTCTCGAGGAGGCATCCAATGCGACATTTTTTGGCTGCCTTTCTGGAGGATGTTTTCGATCGATGCCCAGGTGGCCTCGGTATCGCGCGGGAAGACGATAGCGACTTCATCGCCCGGCTCGCCCTTGAAATATGTGACGGATGCGAGAAGGACTTTGTATGGCCGTCCATCAGCGAGGATGCAGTAGTTGCCGTTTTCATCCTGACTGATGATACCCAAAGCGTGCTTGCGCTCGACTGGGCCGATCTGCTTGTAGATGAAAGAACCTTCGGGAGTGATGGTCAATTTGAGTACATCGCCTTCGATGAGTTTTGATTTGGAAGCGTAGTTGGCAGGGACAGGGTATTGCTTGCCATCGGTACCGAGCATGATCTGCCCGTCAAACATGCCTTCAACGACGGTGCCATCGGTCACTTCTTCTACCTTTCGTTTGCGACCGACTTTCTTCTTGCCTTCAATCTGAAGCAGCATGGCCTTGGCGCCCTGTATGGTTTTTTCCGCGCTGTTGATCATATCGCGCAGAGCCTGAATTTTTTGAGTAGCCTCTTTTTCTTTGGTTTCCGCGTCTTGAGGCGCATCGTTGTGTTGTATCATCTTGTTTGCGGCGAATCACTTTTCATTTCTCTAAAGTATGAAAAGCGTCTGCTTTTTTATTTTTATTTTACATATTCAGTATAGCATATTCTCTCTCAAGCGAGCAAGAGAATTTTAGTATAGAGTTTGCGACGGTAAATTTTGTAATGTATAGTGAAGTTAATTATTTATTATGAATTATATGTATACACGAAGAGTATTATTGGCAGGCATCGGAGTATGTGTAGGTCTGTTTATTCTGGCGTGGTTTTGGGTAGCTCGATCGATATTTTTTCGCTCTACCGATATGACTATTCCTACGCAGAACATCTCTTCAGTTCACGTACCTTCCTCAACGAAGGATGTAGAAAATATAACGGTGCCTGTTGGTGAATCCTCTGCATACGCACCTCCGGAAATGAAAACCTTCACAGAGTTTTCCAAGGACGATATCCGTAAGGGGCAAGTGACATGGCAGGAACCTCAGGATATGGGTGATTTGGGGTGGACCTCTCACGATGTGTATACTGGAAAATATCAGAGTAAGAATGGGTATGCTTACTCCGGGGGTGTTAAATATTTGAAAGTTGGTACAGTGAAAGAGGGGATGTACACCGGGTCTGAAGTCATCGTCGTTTTTTCTTGGCTCTACACCGGAGATTTTCCAAGGGGTGAGTCGCCTGATATTCAGCATTACTTACGAAAAGATGGTAAGGTAACGCTGCTTACACATGCTGCTACGGCTAATGGAGTCGAAGTTCCTTTGCCGACTTCAGATGTTAAGGCTGATGATTCCTCTCAAGATGATGATGCAAAAGCATTAATCCTGAAAGCTTCGAATGAAGTTGTTGATAATGAAACAAGAATTGAGGATTTAGCTCTGTATCCAACCGAATTCCAGGGTAGGAATAGCCGTGAAACATTTGTTAATAATGGGTATGCTGATAGAGCGGTTTTTTCAAGTAAGGGTCTTAAGCTAGCGTTTGAAAGTTTGGAATTTGGACAGGTGTGGATGACGGATACGTCGTTCAAGGGAGAAATCCGCACAGAGTTAAATAGTTATCAGGGTCGCGTGTATGATTCTAAGCCAGATAAAGATGGTAAAGACACTTTTAAAAGAGTAAAGAAGTATTACGATCCAGTTGTATCGGGTGGATTTTATCTGAAACGTCCGGATGGTATTATGGAGGCGTACCGTTTGAAGTTCGATATTTTCGATATATTTGATCGACAAGGTGTACTCCAGGCGACATGGAATGATGGCTCAAAGAACACAACTTCGTATGAAGAATATCCGGGAGGATGTGGTATGACGGAGTATGTGTACGATAAGACAAACAGTGTCAGTATTAAAAAGGATTTAGTGATAATCGGAAAGACGGAGCAAGGAGATCTTTTGTATGGGTATAGGGAAAGCAATTCTGCATTGAAAAAGTATTTTGATGAAACATACTTACCGTCCCTTGGCAGGCAATCAAGTGCGGATTTGGGCATGGACAGAAATCAGCTTTGGAAAGAATTTCTGCAGAAGCGCCCAATAGTGTTGTGGCAGGATTCTTTTGGCCGCTTACTGGCGTTCTATAATACTGATACCATACCTTTGGCTGAATGCGGTAAACCGGTAGTATATCTGTACCCGGAAAAGAGTGCGGATGTTTCGGTAAGAGTCTTTCCGAGCGAAGGTGTGAGTGTTTCTGATCCTGCTTACAATGATGGTTGGGATGTTGTGGCGCAGCCAGATGGTACCCTTATGAATAAGATGGATGGAAAAAATTACCCCTATCTATTTTGGGAAGGCGGAAGTGATACGCTTTACCAGACTCCTGAACAAGGATTTGTGGCTGCAAAAGAAGATCTGAGTGTATTTTTTGATGAGAAATTAAGCCAGCTTGGACTCTCAGCTAAAGAATCATCTGATTTCAAAGAATTTTGGATTCCGAAGATGACCGAGAAAAGTAAGCCTTACTATTTCATTACTTTTCTTTCTCGTGCACAAATTGATAGATTGGCTCCTCTTGCAATAAATCCGAAGCCAGATACGATTATCCGTGTCATGATGGATTATGAAGGACTGGATTCGTGGAAGGCTGTGCCGGGTTATGCTATCAAAACACCGAAGAGAGAAGGGTTTACCGCGGTTGAATGGGGGGGAAGAATGAAATAAAGCGGATATGAAAATATTGAGTGACCGCAAAATCATATACTATCTGTTGTTGGCTGGTGGCATAATCGCTACCAGCCTTTCGTACGCTTTTTTGAAAAGTGTTGATATTCAATCAAGCCTTACAAATGGAACGGAAAAAAAGAGCAGTGAACAATCTTTGTCAATCGTTTCTTTTATTACGCCCCATCATCTCGCTGCTAAAGAGTTTATGCATAAGATTTTTCATGATGTCAGCGATGCGGTCGGAGGTGATTCAATCGATCGTGTTATCTTGATAAGTCCGAATCATTTTAATATCGGAAAAAGTTGGGTGATCGGTTCTGAAAAAAGTTGGGAGACTCCCTTTGGTATGTTGTATGCGGATGCTGGTATGAGCAGTCATCTTAAGGATGGGGTTTTTTTTGGCCAAGATATTTTTGAGCGTGAACATGGGATAAGGAATATCCTACCCTTCGTAAAAGAGTATTTTCCACAGGCTGCTGTAGTACCATTGGCTTTACGCGATGGATTTTCTGATGAAGGGGTAGATGCATTAGCACAAAGACTTGCACAATTATCAAGTCCGCATACGATCCTCATTGTTTCAGCTGACTTTTCTCATTACTTAGACTGGAATTTTTCTCGTTTTCATGATGCTAAAGCTAAAGAGATTCTCAGTCGTATGGATATGGATCATATCGGGTTACTGGACGTGGATTGCGCATCATGTTTGCGTGTCGCTATGCAATATTCAAGAATTCGCCATGCTGATCATTTTCAATTTGTTTCCCGATCGAGTTCTTTGGAGCTGGCTGGGTCAAATAGAGTCGGCGAAGAAACAAGTCATATAACCGGGTATTTTTCTTCGCAACTATCGCAGTCAGATGATGCATTGGATACAACACGTCTTCTGTTTTCCGGACAAGTCACACCGCAGGCCATGACTGAAAGTGCAAGAAGAATGTTTATGGGTCAAGATTTCAATATTTTTGAACAGGATGGCAGTATTGTATCGAATGTTTTCGATGACACTTCTTACAACTCGTCTTTGCATGTTTTGCAAAATTATTCACTGATGGATGATAAAGAATTATCTTCCGCACGGATAATACACGGAAAACGGTTTGTGTTTGTTGATGCTGATATGCGAATTTCCGATGATGCCTCCGCGCAACGCGTATTGAATGAGGTGAGCGAGGCAAAACAGCACAGTGATTTTGTGGTGGCTTTGTGGAGCAAAGATAAACAATCCCGAGGTTCTATGGGAAATGCTGACGCACAAAGGAAGCAGGCTCATGATCTTATCGATGCAGGAGCGGATGTTGTGATTGGTTTGCGGGCTCAGAATTTTGAACCGATCGAGATATATAATAATAAAGCGATTTTTTCTTCTTTGGGCTATAATGCCTCGCAGTGTAGGCTTTACAATCGTATGTGTGCAGGCGTGCAACTAGGGATAGGTTTTTCTTCGGATGCGATAGAATATGTTCTTATGCCCATTATGAAGCAAAAAGATGGGCAAATTGTATTAGCAAAAAGTCCGGAAAGGGATATTATCCTTAAAAAGTTATCGGATACAAGGATCAGTAATTCGATGAAGCAATCACTGCAAGAGGGGATGTTTACCTTACATAAATAGCTTGTTTGGTTATAGTAGTTAAGTGCCCCTCTCAGTTTTTGAGTATAAAAATAGCGGCTCAACATACACAATCGTATGTTTCGCCGCACTCATTTCAATCTTCGCAGATAGTTCGTTTATTGCATTGTCGCCATTGGAGCACACATTTTTCTAGAACATCCAAATAGTGTCGGACACAAATACCCTTACCACCCGATTCCAGGTCTAAAGGATTGCCTCTGGTGACCTGAAAGCTATTATCGTCATCCGGCGTCTCATGACAGATGATTTTACCTTTGACTACGACGTAGCAGGCACCGCCGCCCATCATACCAATGTATGGTCCTGGCACCTCGACGGTTTGCCCTGGCGGAATCGCAACATCTTCGCCGTATCCTACTCTGGTATCAAAGCAGAACGCGATGATTGCATAACCCGTGTTATTTGTGACTTGCATCTGTATCTTCTCTGAAAATGTCGGTAACTTTCCGACAGCGTATTGTAGGACAGTAAGCCTTCGATGTCAATATATGGGGTATAGCGTGTTTCGTTTGACAATAAGGAATGATTGGAGTACACTGGTGAATAGAAAAGCCTGTGGGGGCTTTTTAAAAAACCCAAATTTCCATATTTCCGTAAAGTGGCTTATACAAGCATTTTATAGACATATCGGACCCAATACACGCTATGAGCAACATCCTGAAGTTTATACAAGAAGCGAAAGTCGAGCTGATGAAGGTCACCTGGCCAAACAAGCAGCAGATCATCCAAAGCACGGTGCTGGTGGTCGGTTTGACCTTTGTGATGGCGGTTTTCCTCGGAGGACTGGACTATGGTTTTGGATATATTCTCAAATCATTTATCACCACAAAGTAGGACTTTTGAATTTGGCACCTAATACATCGGTTTAAACATATTTTTAAATAACATCGTATGGCAAAGCAAACTCAACATCACGGACGCGCCTGGTATGTGCTCCATACCTATTCGGGATACGAGGACAATGTGTCCCGCAACCTCAAGCAGCGTATCGAATCTATGGATATGCAGGAGCTCATCTTCGATGTCATCGTCCCGAAGGAGAAGAAGATCAAGATCAAGGCGGGTAAGCGCACAGTGATCGAGGAGCGCATTTATCCGGGGTATGTGCTGGTGGATATGGTGGTGACGGACGCATCCTGGTATGTGGTACGCAATACGCCAAATGTGACCGGTTTCATCGGACTGGGTACGACACCGACACCGGTAGACCCACGAGAAATCGAGCAGCTCAAGAAGCGTATGGGTGTGGAAGAGCCGAAGTACAAGATGGACGTCAAGCTCAATGATCCTGTCAAAATCACCGAAGGACCGTTCAAGAACTTCGAGGGCAAGATTCAGGAAGTGGACGAAGAGCGAGGCAAGGTTAAAGTGTTGGTTTCCTTGTTCGGACGTGAGACACCGGTTGAATTGGACTTCCTCCAGATTAAAAAGGTGTAATGACAGTATTTCAGGTATAATAAGGTTTGCTAAAGAATTAAAGTTATGGCGAAGAAAATCAAGACGATTATCAAGTTGCAAATCCAGGGCGGAAAGGCGAATCCAGCTCCTCCAGTCGGACCAGCACTCGGTCAGCACGGTCTCAATATCCAGGATTTTTGCGCGAAGTTCAATGACGCGACCCGGGATAAGATGGGCGATGTGATTCCTGCAGAAATCACCGTATACGATGATCGCACTTTCACGTTCGTACTCAAGACTCCTCCTGCTGCTGAGCTGCTCAAGAAGGCTGCCAAGGCAACTAAGGGTGCTGCTAATCCGCTCAAAGAAAAGGTGGGAACGGTTACAACAGAGCAGTTGCGAGAAATCGCGGAGACCAAGATGGAGGATTTGAACGCGAACGATGTGGATATGGCGATGCGAATCGTCGCCGGAACTGCCCGTTCGATGGGTATTAAGGTAAGCGAGTAGTTTTTGTAAGTAATTTTCTTGTGAAAAAGATTTTTTCATGACCACATGTGTACTCACATCGGTCTGGAAAAAATACTTTTTTAGCAAGAAAATAGCAACATTAAATATTGAGGAAGAGATTAATTTTTATCACAGTGGGAGCTTCGTTCGGCGAGGCGTCTGTACCACAACAAACATATGATACGAGGAAAAAAATACCGCGCAGCCGTTGAGAAGATCGAGAAGGAAAAAGACTATTCTTTGGAAGAAGCTTTGACTTTCGTGAAGAGCAATGTGCTTGCAAAATTCGACGAGTCTGTTGAAGTGCACTTTAAGCTCGGCATCAACCCAAGCAAGGGTGAGGAGCAGGTCCGCTCTACCGCTATTTTGCCGCACGGTGTCGGACGATCCAAGAAGGTGGCCGTCATCACGACGACCAAGATGTCTGAGGCCAAGGAGGCTGGCGCCGATCTGATCGGTGGCGAAGAATTGATCGAGGATATCAAAAACGGGAAAGTGGTCGCCGGTGTCGATTTTGATATCGTTGTGGCTACTCCGGAAGCGATGCCGAAGCTCGCGAGTGTCGCGAAAATCCTCGGACCGAAAGGTTTGATGCCGAACCCGAAGACGGAAACGGTGACGACCAAGGTCAAGGACGTCGTGGATGCCTTGAAGAAGGGAAGTAAGGTAAGCTTCAAAAACGACAAGAGCGGAAACATCCATCAGGTGATCGGTAAGCTTTCATTTGATGTCGCGCAGCTCAAAGACAATTATCAGGCAGTATTCGATGTTCTGCAAAAAGCCAAGCCCGAGACGATGAAGGGTTGCTATATCCAGTCTATCGCTCTGTGCTCGACTATGGGACCGGCTGTCAAAATCAAGGCGTAACGTTTGGCGCTGTCATACTGAGCGTAGTCGACCGCGTGTCGCCTTTAGCTTTAGCGGTGGCACAAGGATCTTAAGTTGATAGAAGATGTCAAAATGAATTCGGCATGACAGACAAGAATCGCTCTTTTGGGAGCGGTTTTTTGTTGACAATCAAGTGATAGTGGGTAATAATGGAATATCCATTCGTGGATAGGCAGACAGTTATTTTCAAATTAAATAGAGGGGGATGATATGGATGATAGATTATCTGAGGAAATAGTGTCTCATAAAGAGTGCCAGCGATTGTTCTACGAAGCTATTTTACGGGTCTTGGGAGAAAAACAGGTAAACAGACTTTCCTATACGGAAGTCCAGAGAATATTTGTAGAAAGTGGTTTTTGTAAGATATCTGGACATAGGGGCTCTCAGTTGGCGATTGTTTTATATGCCGGAAAAGTTTCAAGAAGTCGCAAGAAGGTATATTTTGAAGAACTGGGTATATGCGAACGCGCATATACCTTTAATGTGGCGATAATTCGTCAAAAACTTGAAATTGAGGAGATACAAAATGAAAAATAATCCATATATCGGAGTAACTGGTTTTATGCAGAGAGGGGAAGTGGATGCAGTTCTCCAATCTGTTCCCGAAGAAGCGAAGCGATGGCTGATGATCGGCGTCCTGGTCAGCTCCAAAACGCTCGATGGTGTTCCGAATAAGTGGCCGGGAAGATATCCGAGTGTCGATACGATTGCAGGAATTTTTCACGAACATCCGGCGGCGTTTAATCTCGTCCATTTTTCTACCGATACGCCCGAGCGATTGCTTGAGCAGATGGTGAGAATTACAGAATTGGGTGGCGAGCATTTCCATGGCTTTCAGTTGAATATGAAATGGCCGGATTCTGGAATTATCCGTAGATATAAGGATGAGTTCCCTGATAAAGCTATCGTGCTTCAATGCGGTCACTCGGCCTTGAAGGCGGTTGGTTTTAATCCATCACGACTTTCTGCGGCGGTGAGAAATTACGAGGGTATCTGCGACTATGTACTCATTGATCTTAGTGGCGGCCTTGGAAAACCGCTGGATGTTTATGATAGTGCCCGGTACTTGGCCTATTTGAATGTTGATATCTCGATGAATCTGGGAATTGCCGGTGGATTGAACGCGGATACGCTTACCGAATTGTTTGTGCCGATTGCGAGGGCATTTCCAAATATAAGTATAGATGCGGAGGGGAAGCTTCGTACTGATACTGACAATCTCGATATTCAAAAGGCAAAAGCCTTTGTCTCTTCTGCTTATGATATTTGTAGCAAGTATGATGATGAATTCTAAATAGCTGCCAATGAGCGGTACGGTCGAAAGCGAGGTGTCTTATATAAGCACCTTGCTTTTTTCTTTCTACTCGAAAGTGAGAGCATCTTTTCGCCTGATGAGGGCGGTTTTTTGTTTTGTCCGGATATGATACAATAGGTGAGTAGAGTCAAATATAAGCCTTTAAAGAGATACTGCTATGGCGCATTTTGAGATAGAAATCAAAAGTTTACTGGGTGATGTGGCTAATGCCGACGCTTTTCGCGAGAAGCTTTTCGCCTTGCCGGACGGCGCGAAATTGAAAGGGAAAAACTCCCAATTGAATCACTACTTCATCCTGGACGATGCTCAGACATTGCTTGATGCCGTGGCGCATTTTTTTTCCGAGGAACATCAGGCGAGTTTGAAAAAAGTTTTGCTAGAAGGAAAGAAGCATTCTATTCGGACACGCGAAGTCGATGGGAAAGTCCTGCTCGTCGTGAAAGCATCCATTGGTGATGATGGATCGAGCTCGAACGGCATATCGAGAATGGAATTTGAGCAGGAAGTCCCGGGCGTTTCTTTGGTGGCATTGGACGAGGTGCTCTTGAAGGCTGGTCTGAAGTATCAGGCGAAGTGGTCTCGGGAGCGCGAGGAATACACGCTGGGCGATGTGTCTGTGTGTCTGGATAAGAATGCCGGCTACGGGTATCTGGTCGAATTTGAGAAGGTGATCCACGATGCGAGCGAAGCGGAGGAGACAAAGCGATCGCTCTTTGAGTTGATGGAGAAGCTTGATGTCGAAGAATTACCGCAGGATCGATTGGAGAGGATGTTCGCCCATTACAATGCGCACTGGGATGAATACTACGGGACAGATAATGTGTTTACTATAGAATAAACAATAAATCATTTATTACAGTACGACTATGTTTCTTTCGGATATCGATATACGCAAAGCGGTTGAGGATGGACGGATAACTATCAAGGATTTCGATGAGACGCGGTTGCAGCCGGCCAGTTACGATGTGCTCTTGGGGAATAAGTTTGTGATCACCGATGCTCACTCTACGGAGGCGATCGATCCAGTGAAAAAGGTTTTTCCCAAGACACGGGAGATTATCGTGGAGGACGGCGAGAGTTTCGTGCTGCATCCGCATATGTCGGTGCTCGGTACGCTCAAAGACTATGTCGGCACAAAAGAATTCCTCATTCAGCTGTCGGGCAAGAGCAGCTTGGCGCGTATAGGCCTGGCGGTGCACAATACGGCTGGCATCATCAATCCGGGTCATTTCCTGCATATGACGCTCGAGCTCGCCAATTTCAATACCGTGCCGATTATTTTGCGGCCTGGTATGCCGATCGCGCAGTTCACTTTCTCGGAACTGACGCATTCGGTGCAGCACGATTACAGCGAGGTCGGTCGGTTTAACGGCGATAACTGGAAAAAGAATTTCGCCCCTCCGAAGAAAAGAAAAGCCGTCAAAAAATAACTGATTTTCAAACACCATTATGACTCCAAATAAACATCCTGAGCAGCAGTATCTGGATCTGTTGCAAGACATTCTCGACAATGGCATCAAACAGACGGATAAAGGCACGGGCGATGTGACATACAGCGTCTTTGGTCGGCAGATCCGATTCGATTTGAAAGACGGGTTCCCATTGCTCACAACCAAGAAAGTGTATTGGAAGGGTGTGCTGCATGAGTTGTATTGGTTCTTGTCAGGACAATCGAATGTGGAATACCTCATCGATAACGATGTGCATATTTGGGATGATTATCCATACAAGATATATCGTGAGCGTGTGCTCAAAGAGGGTTTGCAAGAAATGACCAAAGAGGAATTTGTGGAGAAGGTAAAGACTGACGATGTGTTTGCAGAGAAGTATGGCACTCTGAAGCATATCTACGGTGAAATGTGGCGGCACTGGCCAGCTAAGGACGGCCGCGGAATCGACCAGCTTCGTTGGGCGGTCAACGAAATCACACAGGATCCGGATTGTCACAATGCTATTGTGAATTCATGGAATCCTGAATACTTGTACGCGATGGCAAAACCGGAAGAAGCATCGCGATTCCCGATCTGCCACAGTATGTATCAGCTCAATGTCAAAGATGGCAAAGTATCGCTTCAACTCTATCAACGATCGGCTGATATGTTTTTGGGTGTGCCGTTCAATATCGCCAGCTATGCTTTGCTTGTATTGATTATTGCGCGAGCGACAGGTTATGAGCCTGGGGAATTCATCCACACGTTTGGGGATGTGCATATTTACGGTGATCATATCGAGCAGGTAAAAGAACAATTGGCGCGCAATCCTCATCCGTTTCCAACAGTAAATATCAGTGAAGACGTGAAAGATATCGATGACTTCCGACCTGAACACGCTACGCTTTCGAACTATGTCTCGCATGACCCTATCAAAGCGAAGCTTGCCGCAGTGGGTGGTGTGACGACCGATGACTGGAAGCAGCATGTTGGTAAGAAAGATAAAAATGCCTAAGTTTGTATCAAAAGAACCTCTATGAGACTTTCTATCATCGCCGCCATCGGCAAGCATCGCGAACTGGGCAAAAACAATGCGCTTCTGTGGGATATACCCGAGGATATGCGTCATTTTCGCGAGCTCACCACCGGGCATACGGTGCTGATGGGGCAGAAGACCTATGAATCCATCGGAAGGCCTCTGCCGAATCGCCGCAATATCATCCTGACGATAGACAAAAGTTTCACGGCCGAGGGGTGCATCATTTGCTATTCGCTGGAAGAAGCCTTGGCGAAAGCGCGGGAAATTGAGCCGGAAGAGGCGTTTGTTATCGGCGGAGGCTCAGTCTATGCGCAGGCGCTCCCTTTCGCGGAGAGACTGTACCTGACCCTGGTGGATGGTACATTCGAAGCAGATGTCTTTTTCCCTTATTACAAAGCCTTTTCTCGGGTTATCGAGCGCAGGGATGGTGGTGATGAGAATTATAAGTATTCCTTTATTGTATTGGAAAAGGTGGTTAAAGATTGTAAATAAGCTCTAGTTGTGATATTTTAGGAAGTGAAGACCCTGTTAAATTTGAGGTGTATATGTATGGGAGAATTGGTTTGGAGAAGAATTATTGTTATATCATTGGTGAGTGTGATTATAGGTGGTTTTGCCGAAATCATTCTTATGCCAGTATTTTATAGGATCAGCTACTCTTTTGGTGGAGTGACCATGTTTTATTTTCCAGTTATTGCGAGTATACTTGGCGCTGTCATCTTATCATGCAGGAAGACTGATCGACACCGCATTCTTACTGGTATCGTAACCTTTCTCATTTCGATCGCACTATTTTTTTTGTCTTTTCCTATCCTTTGGTATCTTTATTTTGGACTTTAGTTTTATTAAGCTGTTATCTGAACTTTTATGAAATACACACCTGTCATCGGCATGGAAGTGCATGTCGAATTGAAGACCAAATCCAAGATGTTTTGCTCGTGCAAGAACGGCTTGGGACTGGAGAAAACCCCCAATGTCAATATCTGCCCCGTGTGCACCGCGCAGCCGGGGACACTGCCCGTGCCCAATCGCCAGGCGATAGAATTCGTGCAGAAGGCCGGACTGGCACTCAATTGTGATATACGCCTCTTGTCGAAATTCGATCGCAAGAACTATTTTTACCCGGATATTCCCAAGGGCTATCAGATTTCCCAGTACGATGAGCCGCTGTGCGAGAAAGGCGTCATCAGTATCGACGGGAAGGACATCCGCATCACGCGTATCCATATGGAGGAGGATACCGGGAAATCCAATCATCCCAATGGCGCAGACTATACACTGGTAGATTTCAATCGTGCCGGTGTGCCGCTGATGGAATTGGTGACCGAGGCAGACTTGTCGAATGGCAAGGAAACTCGCGCTTTCTGTCAGCGCCTGCAGCAGACGCTGCGCTATATCGGTATCTCGGATGCGGATATGGAGAAAGGGCAGATGCGTTGCGAGGTGAACATATCCCTCCACAAGGAGGGTGCCGATCGCTTGAGCGGTACCAAAGCGGAGATCAAAAATATCAATTCATTCCGCGCTGTCGAACGGGCTATCGATTTCGAAATCAAGCGCCAGTCGGAGCTTTTGGATGCGGGAGAAAAAGTGGTGCAAGAAACTCGCGGGTGGGATGAAAACAAGAGCGCGACCGTCTCGCAGCGCAAGAAGGAATCCGCGCATGACTATCGCTACTTCCCGGAGCCGGATATCCCGCCGCTTCACTTCACGCAAGACTATGTGGAGGCATTGCGCGCTTCTTTGCCGGAGCTTCCGCAGGCCAAAGAAGTGCGTTTCCAGGAGGAATACAAGCTCAATGTCGATGACGCGATTATGCTCGCTTCCGATAAGGATTTGGCGGCATATTTTGAAAATGTCATTACCGAACTTTCAGCCAAGATCGATGCCAAAGAAGTGAGCGCGACCCTGGAGAAACTTGTCAAGCTCACCGCTAACTATATCATTTCAGAACTGCGCAAGCACTTTATCAAGACCGGCGAAACCATCCGCGATATCCGTATCACTCCCGAGAACTTCGCCGAGCTCATCGGTTTCATCGGGGATGGCAAGATCAACTCCAGTGCCGCCCAGACGGTACTTGAAATTATGTATCAGGGTGAGGATAGCGATCCATCGCATATCATCGAGGAAAAAAACCTGGGACAGATGAGTGATGCCTCTGCGCTCGAAACCGTCGTAGATGCTGTCTTGGCAGCCAATCAGCAGTCGGTGGAGGACTACAAGAATGGCAAACAAGCGGCCTTCCAGTTCCTTATCGGGCAGGTGATGAAGGAAACCAAAGGCAAGGCCAATCCGCAGGTGGCGGGCGAATCGCTCAAGAAGCGTCTTCAGTAGATGTGCGATACAAAGAATACAAAAACCGCTTTCCGGCTCAGGAGAGCGGTTTTTAAGTACACTTTTGTCACTATCTCTTGACAAAATGAGGAGAGGGTGCTATAGTGAAGGAGCAGTACCCAAAAGACAATAATTACATAAAAATCAAAAAACAGGAGAAGTGCTATGAGCACGTTTTTAGAATTAGTATTTCTAGGGGTTATTTTTTTCTTTGTATTGAAGGCGCATAAAAATAATACGGCGCCCTTAAATACTGATGAGTAGGAGAACGAAATGACTGTAAAACAAATACTGGCTAAATTTTCAGCAAAAGAAGAGGGTGATAATGGGAATTTTGGACTGGAAGATGCTCAAGAGCACAATGTCCAAGAGCATCAAAAAACTCTTCCCGCATTGCTCTTGCGGGATGCTGAAAATTTCAAAGATTACCAGTGGCAACACTTTTTTTAAATAGAGCTAGGCGCCGCGTACTGAACTTCAGTCCGGCGCCAAAAATTTTATTTGACAACTTTCTTAGGAGGAGTATACTTGAAACTAATGAAAAGAAAGCTCAACATTTTAGCAGTCTATACGAAGTGATATCATCACCCCTGTGGGTGATTTTTTTTGAGCCGATTTTCGCACTTGTTGTTTAACAACAGAATAATCAAATATTGAGTAAGGAGAATGTGTTATGAATGATTCTAAAATGAGACAACCATCATTAAACTTTCTGGTAGAATCTCCAGCTTGTGACCTGATGCCCGATGGTGGTTGGTGTGATGTGCCTTTTCTACGGAGTTTACTCCCTTCAGAGCAAAGATGTAATTGCGCAAAGTACGGAAAGTGCATTATACGGGAATTGCCAAAAATCGATAATCATTCTATGGTTACGATACTTTTTTATAATCAAGCACAGGGAACCCCTGTTCCTGTTGATAAAATTCGATCAGCAATCAGTTTATATTGTGAAGCTCACAGTGTTTGAATGGCACAATAAAAGGTGATGATATAAAATTCATCACCTTTTAGCTTTTTAGAAGAAGATCTCTGTTTCCGAGGCAGCCTCTATCCAGTGGATATCAGCGCCCTGTTTTTCCCATCGGCGCAGCCAAGTGCGCTGTCTTTTGGCATAGTGGACGATGTCGAAGAAAAGTTTTTCTTTCATTGTCGGTTCGTCGATGTTTCCCTGCAAGAAGCGAGCTATCCATCGGTATTCAAGACCGAAGGCCTCCAGTTTTTCCCATGCCGCGCCATGCTCGTGGAGGCGCCGCACTTCTTCGATCATGCCCTGATCGAAGCGTTCGTCCAGGCGTTTTCGTATATTCGCATCCAGGATGTCTTTTGGAGGATTGAACGCGATAATGAAATAGTTGCTTTGATTGATATATTGAGGTTTGGGATGTGTCATTCCGATCGTAGCGGAGGAATCCGAGATCCTTCGACTACGCTCAGGATGACATATCATGGGGTTGCTCTGCAGTGAAGGGACTTTTCCAAGTGATTGTACGATTTCCAGAGCCCGGATAAGCCGGATGGGATTGTTTCTATCGATAGTTAGGGCTCTTTCCGGATCGATGGCTTGCAGTTTTGCAAAGAGTTCTTGGATAGAAAGGTGCGAAAGTTCTTTGCGCAGTATGAGATCGGGCAAGACCTCCGGGAAGGATTGGTTATCGATGAGCGCCTGCGCCCAAAAAAGCGTACCTCCGCAGAGGATGGGGAGTTTGCCGCGGCTTCGGATGTCTCGGATGATTGCTTGGGCATCACATTTGAAGTCCGTGACATTGTACTCCTCGTGCGGCTCGCGAATATCGAGGAGGTGATGCTGAGCGAGCGACTGCTCTTCGGTAGTCACCTTACCCGTCCCGATATCCATTCCGCAGTACACCTGTCGGCTGTCGGCTGAAATAATCTCGCCATCGTATTTGAGGGCCAGTGAAATTGCCAAAGAAGACTTGCCCGAGGCTGTCGGCCCGACGATGGCAAGGGTTTGTGATCTGTCGAATTTTCTTGACGTATGATTCATAGTATGTTAGTATAGGCTATTCAGAATGGAAATGCAAGCGGTTTTCTGAACGTAGAAAAAGTACTTGCTGAACGGGCTGAAGTTTGGCTCTTTATCAATTGAATACGAGGTAATGATATGCATACTGTAGCGCAAAAATTGGCATTGCTAACAGCCATCGTAACGGTGATAGGAGGAGTTACAGCAAGTCTGTATTATAGGCAAGTATGGATACTACCTTTGACTGTGTTTGTCATGAGGGGAACAGAGATGCTTCTTCATATTGAAACAGAGATGACATTGATATATTCTTCGGAGGAACTCGGAAAAAGGGTTGCTCGATGGATATTTATCTTGACTGTTCTTGCGGCGGTAATCGGTATTTTTGATACCACTACAGCAGGTATAGTCTGTTTTGTAATGATATTTCTCGTCTCATGTAAACTCGCTCAAACTCTGGCAATCTACATCAAAAAATATGATCAAATTTACGATTTCCACAAGGTTTTTAGTGAGGAATAAGGAGTAGTGTGATGAAGAGAAAACAAAAAACGAAAACAAAAAAATGCATATCTATCTCCGAGGAGTATTTTCAGGAACTCCTAAACTTTCTTCAAAAATCGTATAAGAACTTACTCGAATACGCGTTTTATAAAGAGGCTGAGATCTTTTTGGGCGCTATAAAAGCCATGAAGAAAGGGTGTTTCGGAAAGGCAAAAAAACTTTTTCAAAGGTTAACTGCCGATGTCCAAAGAACTCTTAGCGAAGGGTATCAGGAGGATGATTACATGCGATCAGTACGTAATCTTAAGCCCGCGATAGATGAATTGTGATTTGAAAGATGAAGATGTAAAGCCGAAACGTCAATGACGGAGTAGGCTTTTATACTACCCGAAAATGCTTCTTTGAGCCGTATTTGTCAGATATGATTGACAAATGTTGCGGCGTATGCTATACTGGGTTTTTCACGTCAGCAATGCGGGCAGTTTTCCCAAGACGGAAAAGCGCTTGCGAACTAACCTGAAAACAGGTTTTTTGAAACTCTTATGGAGGATGCAGCTATGACGCTGTCAACAATACTGATATGGGTAGTTTTCCTTTTTATTGTCTATTTATTTTATCTGGCGATGAAGGGAACGAAACCAGTAGGGTGTTCTGTGTGGGTACAAATGAATAAATATGCCCCGCACAAAACCGATACCACGTTCGATTAAAATCAGTAGTCGACGACGGAGGTCTCATATTCTTACATCAAGAAGAGGCCTCCGAAAATTATTCACACCGGAAATGCGAGCGGTTTTCCGAAACGGAACAAATGCTTGCCGACCGGGCTGAAGTTTGGCTCTTTAAAAATTTTACGAGGATATGATTATGAATGTTGTATTTATGATAGAGTGTATAACACTTTGCGTAATGGGTCATGGACACGGATATGCTATGAATTGGCTGGTAATTGAGGATATGACAGAAAATGATTTTAAAGACGAAAATATTCAAGAATGGATTCTATTGAATATTTTCAAAAAAGGAACAATACCAATTGGCCAGGATATTGTGACCGTGAAAAAATCGATGTTTTCTGATGGGCATGAAGTTGACGGATTCAGTGAATCCAAGAGCTTTAAGGTGAAGTTTTCACTAGAAAGAGTGTAGTCAGCGATAAAGTCGCAAGAGCCTGCTTAAACATAAAAGCAGGCTCTTAAAAATGTGCAAAAAACCTACTCCACACTGGCAACTCCGGCAATATCCGCGAGTTGTTTTTTTGTATCTTCGGTCGCTTCGATGGTGTGCGGGGTGTGTATGGTGGCGCCCTGGACGCGGACATAGACGGGCGTCTCGCCCTTGGGGAGACGGGCGAGGGTAGCGGAGACGGTTTCGAGGAGCTGTTTGCTTACAGCGCTGTCTTGGAGAGTGATGGTGAGGCGGAGATTTTTACCGGATCCCGCATCAAGTACGGGATGACTTAGATGATGTTGTCCGTTGGTTGTTGGTTGTTGATTGTTGACTGTCTGTGGTTCGTTTTTCGCTCGTGTCAAGAGGACTCGCTTGAAAGTCTCGACGGACTGCAAATCGACTTTCTCGGCATCCTCGGCGAGTATTTTTGGGACGCCGTCTTCATTGGAAAGTCTGCCCTGCACGATGACGAGTTCGTCTTCTATCCACATACCGCCGGTTTTTTCTACAGCGCGCGGGAAGACGAGCACTTCGACGCGCCCGGTCAGGTCTTCGAGGCTGACGAAAAACATTTCTTGCTGGCGTTTGGTGTAGGTTTTGCGCACGGTGCTGATGACACCGCCCACTTTGACGCTGATACCGCTCTCTCGCTTTTCCAAATCATGAATCGGAATGGTAATCTGATCGAAGTATTCCTTGAAATCGCTGACCGGATGATCGCTGACATAGAGGCCGAGGAGTTCCTTTTCCCACTTGAGCTTTTGTTTTTTCTCGATAGGTGGCACGTTTTCGAGGCGTAGCTCGGAGGTTTCGATCGGCATGCTTCCGAAGAGGCTGTCGGTGTGAGTTTCTTTTATCTTCTGCAGATTGCGGGAGTGTTTGAGGATTTTGTCGATGCTGGCAAGGAGCTGACTGCGCTCGCCGAAAGCATCGAGGGCGCCCACTTTTGAGAGAGCTTCGAGGGATTTCTTGTTGAGGTCTTTGGTCTGGACACGCTCGACGAAATCGGCGATGGAGCGGAACTTTCCACCGCGCTTGCGCTCTTTGACGATTTCTTCAGCAGCTACTTTGCCGACGTTTTTGATGGCATTGAGTCCGAAGCGGATACGCTCTTTTCCTTCGGCATCCGGGACAACGGCAAATTCCTCGAAGCTTTCATTGACATCCGGTGGCAAGACCTCGATGCCCATCTCGCGGCATTCATTGACCTCGATAGCGATGCGATCCGTCGTGTCCTGGTCGGAGGTGAGGAGGGCGGCCATAAAGGATGCCGGGTAATGTGCTTTAAGGTAGGCGGTCTGATAGCCGATGAGCGCATAGCAGGCAGCGTGCGAACGGTTGAAACCATATCCGGCGAACGGTTCGATAAACGCGAAGACTCCCTCGGCTATATCTTTGCTGATGCCTTGCTCACCGCAACGCGCCACGAATTTGATGCGCTGCTCTTGAATGAGCTCGAGGATTTTTTTGCCCATCGCTTTGCGAAGCACATCGGCTTCGCCGAGGGTGAAGCCGGCCAGGTCGCGGGCGATTTGCATCACTTGCTCCTGATAGACGGCCACGCCATAGGTAGTGGCGAGTATCGGTTCAAGTTTCGGGTGCAGGTACTTCACGGTTTTGCGTCCGTGTTTGCCATCGATAAAATCAGGGATCCAGTCCATCGGTCCCGGACGGTAGAGGGCGACCATAGCGATGATGTCTTCGAGGACGGTCGGCTTAAGCTGGCGCAGGTAGCGCTTCATACCATTGCTTTCCAGCTGGAAGACGCCGGTCGTGTGGGCCTTTTGGAGTAGCTCATAGGTTTTTTCGTCATCGATAGGGAGGCGATCCATAATGTCGGAAATGGAAGCGGTCTTCGGGTCAAGGCCGATACGGATGATGAGTTCGTCGAGTTTGCCCAATGCGCGGATGATGCGGATGGTGTTTTGCATGATGGTGAGGTTTTTGAGTCCCAAAAAGTCCATCTTGAGCAAGCCGATCTTTTCCACGGCGCTGAATTTGGTGGAGGAAGCATACTGTGTCACGGTGCCTTCTCGTGTGCCGGAGATTTTTTGGATGGGGGTGTATTCGGTGACCGGGTCTTTGGTGATCACCACGCCGCAGGCATGCATCGAGGCATGGCGCGCGAGACCTTCGAGGTTTTTGGCCACGTCGATGAGCTTGCGCGCTTCCGGATCCGCATCGTAGAGTTTTTTGAAATCCACCGCTTCTTCGAGCGCTTTTTTCATCGTGGAAAACATCGGGATGAGTTTGGCGACTTGATCGCAGAGCGCATACGAATAGCCCAGTGCACGACCCGTGTCGCGGATAGCCGCGCGCGCCGCCATTGTTCCGAAGGTGATGATCTGTGCGACGTGATCGTGGCCGTATTTTTCGCGGACATAGTTGAGCACATCATCGCGACGATCATCGGCGAAGTCCATATCGACATCGGGCATCGAGATACGTTCCGGATTGAGGAATCGCTCGAAGAGGAGATCGTATTCGATTGGATCCATGTTGGTGATACCGGTGAGGTAGGCGACGAAACTTCCCGCCGCCGAGCCGCGTCCCGGCCCCACCATGATCTGCGCATTTTTTGCCCAGTTGACGAAGTCTTGGACGATAAGGAAGTAGGATGCGAAGCCTGTCTTTTCGATGATACTAAGCTCGTATTCCATACGCTCGCGATGCTTGGGTTCGATGCCGTTTTCGCCGTAGCGCTTGATGAGTCCGAGTTCGCACAAATGGCGCAGATAGGATTCGGAATCGAATCCTTCGGGCACTTCGAAATGCGGCAACTGTGTCTCGCCGAGCCGGATTTTCACATGGCACATATCCGCAATTTTCTGCGTGTTTTCGATGGCGTCCGGCGTGTCTTTGAAGGCCTCGATCATTTCTTCCTGCGAGCGGAGCGAGAGGTCGAGGTGCGTGAAGCTGAGGCGGTTGACGTCGCTGACTTTCCAGTTGTTTTGGATACAGAGAAGAATGTCTTGGATTTCGGCATCTTCCTTGTTCACATAGTGCACGTCGTTGGTGGCGACCAAAGGGATGCCGGTCTCGCGAGCGATCTGAATCAGCCCTTCATTGGCGAGGAGCTGGTTTTCGTAATCCGGGTGCGATTGTATTTCGAGATAGAAGTGATCCTTGCCGAAAATATCTTGGTATTCAAGGGCGATGTCGCGTGCGCGCGAGTCATTGCCCATAATGACGAGCGATGGGACTTCGCCGGTGATCGATCCGGACAAGGCGATAAGTCCCTCGTGGTATTTTCGTAGCAGCGCTTTGTCGACGCGCGGTTTGTAGTAAAAACCCTCGATCTGCGCGATGGAAATAATTTTCATCAGATTTTTGTAGCCCGTTTCGTTTTCAGCGAGCAGGACGAGATCGTAGCGGCGGCGATCTTCGGCGGTGTTGTTTTTGCTATTGAGGTCCTTGCAGACATTGACCTGGGCACCGATGATGACATTGATACCGGTGTCTTTGGCCTTGGTGTAGATGTCGACCGCGCCATACATATTGCTGTTGTCGGTGAGGGCGATCGAGGTCATACCCAGCTCTTTGGCGCGCGCCAAAATATCCTCGATTTTAGCAGGGGCTGTCAAAAGGCTGAAGTGCGAGTGCACATGAAGATGGGAGAAGGACATAACAATCAGCAGTCAACAATTAACAATCAACAAAAAACGCCACTTCAAAAAAGTCGGCGTTCGCCCAATGTGAAAATCGCATTAAAAAAGTATCGTTAAACATACGGTATTCGCCCCTCATAGCCCGGATCGCTCCATGGGTTTTGCAGGGGAGTTTTATGACCTGAATACTCTGAGTATAGCTGAAAAAGGATAAAAAAACAAGGCACGACTCTTTGTAGAGTGTGCCTTGAAAGTTGTTGAATGGGGGAAAATGATTATTGATTGGTATCCCATTTTCCTGTTGTGGCATAGTGTAGAATTGCCAGTCTGACGTACGATTCTACTGCTTGAGACGTCAGTAGATTTTGTTCGATAGCTTCTTTGACGTAAAATACCTGCTCAAATTTTTTGTTGCCTTCAAGAAGAATATGTAAGTCGTTTATAGACGTTACTTTTTCATCTTTATTAGCAAAAATTTTGATCAGATTGAACCCTTCATAACAAATTTCTATCAAAAGACCTTGTGGTGCGAAGAGTTGCACGAGACAATCAATCGGTATGATGTCGACAGCTTTAGTCCAAAACTGTGCTTCAGCAGGCTTACGATCATTATAAATGCTTGAGCATAGCCATCCTAGCGCTAAGCCGAGTATGGGTAGTATAACTTCATGAAGAAAATTTGACATAGAGCCTCCTTGAGACTTGTCGGTGAGAAAATTGGTAAAGTGCCATCGTCAGCACCTCACTTGTATAGCACGACTTCGGGAAAATGTCAAGAAATTTTGCCCTGTATTATGCTATACTGACTGCATATGAATATACTCAATGATTTTGATTTCGAGCAAGCCATACTCCAGACGCACGGCGATGTTCGCGTGGCGGGAGTGGATGAGGCGGGGCGCGGGCCTTTGGCCGGGCCGGTGGTGGCGGCTGTGGCGAGCTATAAGCGGGCGGATTTTGTCGTTCCCTCGGAACTCGCCAAGCAGTTTGCGTTTATCCGTGATTCCAAGACACTTTCGGAAAAGAAGCGCGAGGAATTATTTGCGTTGATACAAGAACACTTTGATGTCGGGGTTGGCATTATTTATCCGGAAACCATCGATCGGGTCAATATCTTGCAGGCGACGTTTTTGGCGATGAAGGAGGCAACAAGTTCGCTGCAGCGAACTTGCAATAAACAATCAACAATAAACAATCAACAAAAATCTACAAACAGTAGTCCGTATGCGACAGTGCCTCGACAACGGGATATGTTGTTGCTGATCGATGGCAATCAAAAAATTCCCAATCTGTCCGTGTCTCAGAAAACCGTGATAAGCGGGGATAAGATTGTCAAGTCTATTGCAGCAGCTTCTATTATCGCCAAGGTGACGCGTGATCGAATGATGAATGAGTATGATGAGCAATTCCCGCAGTACGGATTCAAGAAGCATAAGGGCTATGGAACCAAAACACATATGGAAGCGCTGAAAGTCTACGGTCCAACACCGATTCATCGACTCACTTTCGCTCCGGTGGCACAAGCGGTGATGTGGTTTAAGGAGTTGGGGATTATTGCGGATTAAATTTGAGTTACAGCGGTATTGTGGTAGAATACGGGATATGAAATTCGACATCATCACTATTTTTCCTGCTATTTGCGACTCCTATTTCGGCGAGTCGATTTTGAAGCGCGCCCGAGAAAAGGGGCTGATTGAAATTACAACACATAACTTGCGGGATTATACCGAAGACAAGCACAAAAAAGTGGATGATACACCCTATGGTGGCGGTGCTGGTATGGTACTAAAGGTAGAACCGATTTTCAAAGCTGTTACGGCTTTAAAACAATCAACAATCAACAATCAACAATTAGCAAACAATGCAGAAGAACCAAATAATGCAACACGGACTATTTTGTTTTCCGCAAAGGGCAAACGGTTTATGCAAGAAGATGCGGCGCGTTTGGCTCAGTATGATCGATTGATTTTGGTGTGCGGACGTTACGAAGGTGTGGATGAGCGGGTGGCGGAGCATATTGTGGATGAAGAACTCTCTATCGGAGATTTTGTCTTGACGGGCGGGGAGCTTCCGGCGATGGTTGTAGTGGATGCGGTGGCGAGGCTTTTGCCTGAAGTATTGGGCAATACGGAAAGCGCTGTGGATGAGTCGCATACGAATGAAGGCGTTTTGGAGTACCCGCAGTACACGAAACCGGAGGAGTTCAATGCGTGGCGCGTACCGGAAGTGTTGCTTTCCGGTCATCACAAAGATATCGAAACATGGCGCAGACAGGCGTCGAAAAAAACAGACTAGACACTATGGCTTTACCTAAAAGACAGACGACTAACAAAGGACACCTTGACGTGAAACTGCTGTTCACAGTATTCGCTTTGCTTGCCATAGGTTTGGTGGCGATTGCGAGCGCGGGAGTCTTTTATGCGGAGACGCGTTTCAATGACGATTACTTTTTCTTCAAACGCCAACTGCTTTATGGGATACTCCCGGGAATCATGGCGTTGTATTTTTTTCAAAGGGCGGATTATCATCGCTGGCAAAAGTGGGTGGTGCCGCTTTTCATATCCAATATCATACTGCTCATACTGGTCTTTATTCCCGGTATCGGTGCGAAAATATACGGTGCCAGCCGTTGGGTACAGATAGGCCCGCTTCAGTTCCAGCCTTCCGAAATGACGAAATTAGTCGTGATTTTGTATTTGGCGGCGTGGTTTGTTGGTAAAGGCAAAGAAAGAGTGGGGGATTTGTTTGAAGGATTTGTCCCATTCATGGCTATATTCGGCGTGATAGCCTTTTTGATTATGAAGCAGCCCGATACGGGGACGCTGGGTGTAATTTTCCTCGTGGCCTTGTCTATTTTCTTTGCCGCCGGTGCGCGCCTATCGCACCTGACCGCTATTTTCATAGGGGGTCTTGTGGCGCTTGGTATACTCATCAAAATGGCTCCGTACAGACTCCAGCGATTTTTAGTATTTCTCAATCCGGATCTTGATCCACGCGGTGTCGGATATCACGTCAATCAGGCGCTCCTTGCTATCGGATCAGGTGGCTTGTGGGGGTTGGGCTTAGGGCACAGCCGACAAAAATTTAATTATCTTCCCGAGCCGGTCACGGACTCCATCTTCGCCATATTCAGTGAAGAATGGGGATTTATCGGGGCAGTAGTCGTTATTTTACTTTTTCTGTATCTTGCGTGGCGCGGTTTCGCGATTGCCAAATACGCTGCGGATGATTTCGGAAGATTGGTTGCGGTCGGTATCGTGATGTGGATCACGACGCAAGCCTTTGTCAATATCGCGGCTATTTCCGGATTGATTCCGTTAACAGGTATCCCACTACCATTTATCAGCTACGGCGGAACATCTTTGGTCTTTCTGATGGCAGGTGTTGGCATATTGCTTAATATCAGTCGGCACGCTACTATGAAGCCATAGAGGACTGAATATATTTTTTATTATGGAACAAGAGAAATTTTATCGCATTGTCTTGACTGGAGGGGGATCGGGCGGACATGTGATGCCTTTGGTAGCCGTGGCGCAAAGTCTTCGTGCCAAGCTTGGGCTCCAAGTTGATTTTCTATATATCGGATCGAAAGGAAAAATCGAAGAGGATGCCATGGATGCGGTTTTGGTACCAACAAAGTTTATTCTGACGGGTAAAATGCGTCGATATTTTTCTTTCCGGAATTTTGTCGATTTTTTTAAGATTCCGGTAGGTTTCGTACAATCGTTGTGGTATCTTTTGCGGTATATGCCGGATGCTGTCTTTTCCAAGGGCGGTTATGTGGCGGTACCGGTAGTTCTTGCGGCATGGATGTATCGTATTCCCATCGTGACGCAGGATTCGGATGCTGTGCCGGGTATGGCGACACGTATTCTCGGGAAATTTGCTACTCGTGTGGCAGTCGCGTATCCGACGGCCTTGAATCATTTTCCTTCGCAGATCGTCGCGCTTATCGGTAATCCGGTGCGACCGGAAATCCTGACAGGCAGCGTCGAGGAGGCTCGTACACGATTTGGTCTCAATACGGTGAAGCCGACCATATTGGTGCTAGGCGGAAGTCTCGGTGCACGGAGTATCGATCGATCCGTCGTAGCAATGCTTCCGAAATTGCTCCAACGAGCACAGGTGATTCATCAGACCGGAGAAGCGCATTACAAGGAGACAGTTCACGCTGCGGGCGAACTCGGCATCAAGGATGATTCCGATGACTATTTTCCGCGTGCGTTTTTACAGATGGATGATCTGAAACATGCTATGGCTGCAGCGGATGTGATCGTGAGTCGTGCAGGTGCCAATGCTATCGCGGAAATCGCGGCTCTCGGGAAGCCGGCTATCCTCATACCGCTTTCATCGGCGGCCAATGACGAGCAGCGGATGAATGCGTACGAAATCGCGCGCGTCGGTGGAGCTATCGTATTGGAAGAGAATAATTTGGGTGAGAATATATTTTTGAGTAAGATTACAGAACTCTTGGATGACAGTGCTTTGCGGGCGCGTATGGCCGAGGCTATCAAAGTATTCTATCATCCGGAAGCGGCGGATGTGATTGCGGATGAACTGATTCGATTGATGTAATGAAACGCCTATGATATTTCAAAATGCGAAAAAAATTCACTGTATCGGAGTAAAAGGCGCGGGCATGACGGCGCTCGCGGAAGTACTTGCCCTGCGAGGCGTCCGGGTAACTGGATCGGATACGGCGGAGGTATTCTTTACCGATGCGGTATTGCGTAAGGCCGGGATTGCCGTGATAGAGCATTTTTCTCCTGAAAATATCCCGAGCGATGCGGATGCCGTAGTGTATTCTACGGCCTATACAAAGGAAAATAACACCGAACTTTTAGCGGCTTTTGAAAGCGGTGTTCGTGTTTTGAGTTACCCGGAAGCATTGGGAGAGTTGATGAAAGAAAAACTCGGGCTCACGGTTTGCGGGACACATGGTAAGACGACTACTTCAGCGCTTCTGGCGGAAGTACTGCGCGCTTTAGGGGAAGATCCTTTGGCTATCGTTGGGAGCAAGATTTTGCAATGGGGCGGCAATGCTTTAGCAGGCAAAGGGAAGTATTTCGTTTTGGAAGCGGATGAATACCAGAATAAACTGCAATATTACATGCCTTTCGGTGCTATCATAACGAGTGTCGATTTCGATCATCCTGATTTTTTCCCGGATGCCGAGGCGTATGCAAAAGTTTTTTCCGATTTTGTACAGAAAATACCGCATCAGGGTGTTTTGGTATCCTGTGGTGACAGCGCATCCGTGGTGACTCTTGCCAAAGATGCCAGGTGCACGCGATTGAGTTACGGATTTTTGGAGGAGAATGATTTTCGTATAATCAGCTATGCTCCTATGGAACGTTTTGATCCTGAGTCTGTCGGGTTATCGCTCAAGCAAACATTTGAGGTAGTCTATCAAGGAGAATCATTGGGAACATTCGCTTTGCAGCTTGCTGGTAAGCACAATGCCCTCAATGCCGCTTCTGTCATAGCGCTGTGCGAGTACCTGAAGCTTGATAGGGAAAAAGTGCGTGAGGCACTGAAACGGTTTGCCGGTACATCGCGCCGTTTCGAGTATATCGGGGAGTATAAAGATGCTTTGCTGTATGATGATTACGCGCATCATCCCGAAGAAATCAAAGTGACACTCAAGGCCTTTCGGGATCTGTATCCCACGCGTCGCATCGTGGCAGTCTTTCATCCGCATACCTATACGCGCACGAAGGCATTGCTCGCCGAATTCGCGCAGAGTTTCGATGATGCTGATCTGGTGTATATTTTGGATATTTATGGCAGCGCTCGAGAAACCCAAGGAGGAGTGTCTTCCCGTCAAATCGTAGACCTCGTCAATACATATACCCGTGGCAAGGCTGTGCATATAGAGACTGTGACGGACACCATCGCCGAACTTCAGGAAAAAACACTCGAGGGAGATGTTGTTGTTACGCTTGGCGCCGGCAATGTGTGGGAAGTCGTGCATACTTTGTCAAAAACAGTCAACAATTAACAGTTAACAAAAAGTAACTAACAATGTAAAGCACTAAGCGACTATTGATCTATGATTACCGTACAAGAAAATATCCCCCTGGCGCCGTTTTCCACTTTCAAAATCGGTGGCCCGGCGAAATATTTTGCCGCAGTTACTTCCGATGCGGAGGTTGTCGAGGCCTTGCAGTATGCGAAGGAGCATCAATTGCGTGTTTTTGTGTTGGGAGGCGGGAGTAATGTTTTGTTTGCTGACAGAGGCTTTGACGGCTTGGTGATGCAGCTCGGGAATCGGGATATCGCCGTGGAGGACACTCTCGTTACGGCAGGCGCGGGTGCGAAACTTTCAGAAGTGATTGATTGTGCTATCGGGCATTCTTTGGCTGGCATGGAACATATGGCTGGCATCCCCGGGAGCGTCGGCGGTGCAGTGCGGGGCAATGCGGGCGCTTTTGGAGTGGAGATCGGTTCGTTGGTAACCCAGGTGACTTTTATAGACACCGAAACGATGGAAGTACATACGATAGAGAAAGATGCGTGCGAATTTTCTTACCGACAAAGTGTGTTCAAAAAAAATCCGAAATGGCTGGTGCTCTCTGTAAAGCTTATGCTAGCGAACGGTGACCAGAATTCTCTGAGACATATCGCAGAGGAAACCATCGCTACGCGCGAATCCAAGCATCCGCAACAGGTAGCGTGCGCGGGTTCATTCTTTATGAATCCGACGGTTACGGATGAGAAAGTGCTGGATGAATTTTTTCATGATACGGGTGTTCGTGCACGGATGCAGGTGCTTCCGGCAGGGTGGCTGATCGATCATGCCGGTTTGCGGGGAAAAAAGGTGGGCGGCGCACAAGTGAGCGATATTCATCCCAATTATCTCCTTAATACCGGCACCGCTACCGCTGAGGATGTGCTTATCCTGTCCAGCCTTATCAAGCAGCGCGTCCGCACGCAATTCGGTGTCCAGCTCAAGGAGGAACCGCAACTGGTCGGTTTTTGATATTCCAATACCCTTCCTTTTCTTTTTACCGGTAACGTGTTATAATAAAAAAGTCTAATTTATATCTATCTCAAAAACTATGAAAGGAAACGTTAGCACCGGGTTCGCCCTCACCCTCATCGCGCTCTTCGCCCTGGTTTTTGGCACGGTGTTTTGGTTGATGGGAAAGCGGACTATCACCGAGGCACCGGTGACACAAACGACACAAGTAACGAGCCGTGAAAAACAGGCGGAGAACGCGAAAACGCAAAAGTATGTAGAGGTTAAAGAATTAGGATTTAAAATTCCCGTGGATGATGCGATGGCGGATGATCTGACGTATACCATAGTCAAGCCGGACGGTGTTCCTTTTTCTTCTGCGAATTTTTCATCCAAGACACTAAACGCCGTGGATAAAGACTGTAGCACGCTATCGGGAATGCAAATACAAAAAATATCAGGTACGCCTGCAAAAAATCCTACAGGGGAATCGGATTTTTATTCAGCTCGGACGGATTATATCAAACAATTTGACGGTTTTTTCCTTCTTTATCAAAGTCCTCAAGCATCCTGTACAATGGGTAAGAATGTCGATTTGGAAAGTAGGGTCGCACAGGCTGTTTCCGAAGGATTTAAAAATGTTACTTTGTTAGATGCTCACAATACTATCATTATCCCCACACAATCACCTGATGGCACTATGCTCGGGAATATATCTTTCACCATGCCGAGCGGATGGGTAAAAAAAGGAGAGCGAGTGGCCTCGGAAAATACCGATGCACCAGAGACTATTGAGCAGAAATATGCCGGAAAAGAGGGTGAATTGACTTTGACCAATCTGTATCAAGGCGGCGCATGTCCGACCGATGGCGGATATGTCACAGTGAAGAGCGATGGAGGAGTTACATTCAATGTCTGCTATAGCAGGGAAGGAGCTGTTTTCAATAGTGTGGAAATTAACGGAAAGGATAATACGGATGTTTTCGGAGGGGTGCAGTTTAATCCCGGTATAGACGTAGCGCAGCAGAAGGATTTCATTCAAAAATTGTTGCTCAC
Organism: uncultured Bdellovibrionales bacterium; assembly: GCA_964624415.1. Classification (GTDB taxonomy): domain Bacteria; phylum Patescibacteriota; class Minisyncoccia; order Moranbacterales; family UBA1568; genus JAQTRS01. The sequence goes on from CAZUWR010000001.1 coordinate 76,912, forward strand.
CGCAGTGAAGGGAAAATAGCACAGTGTTTTTGGGTAGTGATTCCTTAAACCCTTTCCTTTGACGAGATGGTTTCTAATTTTTTATTTCATTCGCATCTATGTCCAAGCATATCAGCACCGGGTTCGCCCTCACCCTCATCGCGCTCTTCGCCCTTGTCTTCGGAACGGTGTTTTGGTTGATGGGAAAACGGGATATCACCGATGTACCGGTGGTACAGACAACGCAACCGATTTCGAGTGCGGTACAGCAAACCGACAAAGTCGTCTACGAAAACAAAGAGTTCGGATTTTCTCTGGAACTGCCGGCGAGTTGGACGGGGTATAAGATTTTTGAAGGAAAATCATTTGATTTGTATGACAAAAAACGATACGATAATAAACATTTTACTTTTCTCTTGCCAACAACGGAAAAAGATTCAGGAGCATGGTTTTTTGGAAAGGATCTAAAAGAGTACGCATACTTTGCGCCTGTTATTTCTATCGATGTTATTCCCAAGGAGTATTTTTTGAAAAATGAAAAAACCTGTGAAACGAATTTTGATCCTAAAAATATACAATTAAAACAATCTTATCCTGACTGCCTGCGATGGAAGTTGATTGGAGAGACTGAAAATTTCGTAGTACTTGCCGATAGAGTTGATGGCGGTCTTGCCGGAGATGAAAAATATGCGGACAAAATGCTAGCGATAAAGTCGACAAACGAAGATCCTTATGGATTTTTAGACTTTTTCAAAAAAAGTTTCAAGTTGCTCGGTTAGACGTCTATCGATACCTCCGACTGGCAAACCTATCGCAATGACCAGTACGGGTTTGAGTTCAAATATCCGAAAGAATGGTTTGAGCAGAAACCGATAGACGGCATAAATGTATAATACAATGTGTACATTACCAACAAAGATATTGCCGATGATTATAACAAACTTGGAAAGGACGATGTGCAATTGAGCGTCATAAGAGTGAAAGATGAATTACAGGTTGGTAATGATATAGCCCTTAAAAATTTGGAAAAAAATCGACAACAATTTTCAACGTTTCAACCTTTTATGACCGATGACGAAAGAAATCATGAAGTTTTATTCGGCAATTCTCATAAGTGTTCACTAGCAGTATACACCAAACCTGATAAGGTTTCGTATCAGATTTACATGACAAGCACCGGTGGTTGCGATACATTGAGTCATTTTGAAAGAGAGTTTGAGTAAATAACGGAAAGCTTCAAAGTGCTTCCATAAGCCACTATACAGTTCTTTCCCGTATGGGTGTATAATACAGAGGGGGAGTAATCCATAAGCGTAACGCTATGAATACACGATTTTTGTTCAAGGGTGTGGAAGTGAATGCCTTGGCGCGGGAATATATGCTGAAGCGATTGGAGCGGGTGGAAAAACTGGTGGATCCGGTGTCAAAATTTGAAATCGAAGTGGGTTTGAGTGAACAGAAAAAGTTTCGCGTGGAAGTGATGGTGCGCACGCCGCATCATTTGTATCGCGCCGAAGAGGTGACGGAAACTGCGGAGGGCTCGATGGATATCGTGGTGGACAAGCTGGAGCATCAGATCGTTTCGGACAAGGAAAAGCAGAAGGATCTGAAGCGCGATGGCGGACGGGAAATCAAGGAAATGCTTCATACGGATGTGACGGAAGAATAGATCGGGACGCGAAAAAATAACGGAATCAAAAGAAAAACATAATGCGAGTTGCGCGAAGGCTGTTTCAGGGAGCGGTGTATATATTTGCGGCCGTAGGATTTATTTTTACGGGGGTGTTTTTTGCTATCCGTTTTCACCTGACCGATGTCTCGGGGACGGTGGATGCTCGCAGTGTCGAGTTTGAAGAAACAAGTGTCGCGGCATCGCAACAGGTCTTGGGTGTTTCGGATACGCATCGATCGAATGATACGGATTTTTCGCAGATCGATACGGAAGTGGAGCGTTTGACGGGTATACGGAAAATACAACAAAACAATATATGCTCGCTTGCGGCACTGAAAGAGAAAGCGCCGAAAGATGTCGCCGATATCGCCAGGGTTCAAGCGATGGGCAATGCGGATGCGGTGGTTTCTAAGATGATTTTTGCGTTGGAAAATGACTTGGGAAATCAGGATACGATACGCGCGCAAGCACAAGACTGTGTGGAACAAGGAAAATACAGAAGTGTTTCCACTGAGGCACTGACAATGGGTACGGATAGTCCGAGCGTATTCGCTTGGTCTGCCGACGAGGAGTGGCAGTCTATCTCTACGGCGGTAGTGAAGGACAAAGACGCTATCGATCGCGCGGCGCAGGCTTCCGATATCGAGCCGCGATTGATTGTGTCGAGTCTTATCGTTGAGCAGATTAGACTTTTTCATTCGCAGCGGGAACTGTTTAAGAAGTTTTTCGAGCCGCTGAAAATTCTTGGAAATTCAACCACTATTTCATTGGGTGTGATGGGCATCAAGCCACCCACCGCCCAAACGGTCGAGGAGTATCTGAAGGATACATCGTCACCGTTTTATTTGGGTGAAAAATACGCACACTTGCTGGACTATCCGGCAGGAGTGGATGTGGAAAAAGAACGTTTCGCACGATTGACTGATGAACACAATCATTACTGGTCGTATTTGTACGGTGCGCTCTACCTGAAGCAGATGATGAAACAATGGACTGACGCCGGATACGATATCACGTATCGCCCGGAGATAGTTGGCACGCTTTTCAATGTCGGATTCCCCCAGTCGCATCCGAACGCGCATCCGCAAGTCGGGGGATCGACTATTCATCTCAATGATACGCATGAGTACTCTTTCGGCCGTCTGTCGTATGAATTCTACTATTCCGGGCAATTGCTTGATGTGTTCCCTTATGCATTGCATGAGAAAGATGGCGATACAATGCCTTGAGTATGTGCTTTTTATGCTATGTAGTGATTTTTTATATCTTTGTATGGAGAGCCCTTTTCTTGTATACTGAGGATAGATTATTCTTAAATTCAATCCTATGGCAGAAAAATTCGACATCATTCTTATTGATGATGATGTTGAGCTCCGTAGTTTGTATGCGGAAGTATTTCGTAATGACGGGTTTGAAGTGCGCGAGGCGAATGATGGTCTGCAGGGTCTGGAAATGATCAATGACAAAACGCCCGACGTTATTTTTACGGGTATTATGATGCCGCGTATGGATGGTTTCACATTGGTGGAAACACTGAAAAAAAATGTTGCGACCGCTTCGGTTCCGGTGGTACTGTTTTCTCACTTGGGACGCGAAGAAGATGAGAAACGTGCGGAGACGCTCGGGGTAAAGAAATTTATCGTCAAAGGGATGGTATCGGTAAAGGATGTCGTCCGTATCGTCAAATCATTGTTAGTAAAGACTGTGGTCGAATACCATGTGTTTCTCGATCCACTTTCTTTGGATGCTCAGAAATTAGTTTTGGATTTCGGCCTCAATACGGACTTTTCGTGTGTCGAGAACGGAGGGAAAAAATGGGCACTCACGTTGACGGTCAAGGATACACATGCCCGTACGTTCGAGGCAAAGTTTACCTGCGTGTAGCAACTGTTTAAAATATTTTTGTTTTTGGTTTTTGATAGTGTTTTTCGAACTGCCGGGTCAAAGACGAAAGGCGAGAAGAAATGCTATCAAAAGCCAAAAAAAAGAGTAAAAAAGATTTTAGACAATTGCTTAGCACCTTCTATTTTTTAAAGAAATGTGTGTATGGCTGTATGGAAAGTGCAATCTGAGGCGGATGTGGAACATGAATCGGTAGGCGAGGGCAAGTTGCATCCTATTACCGCGGCCTTGCTGATGAAGCGCGGAGTGAAAGATGATGATTTAATGCAACGGTTTTTTACACCTGATTACGATAAAGATCTTCATGACCCATTTTTGTTTGTGCAGATGCCGATGGTTATCGAGCGTCTCCGCAAGGCCAAGGAAAACGACGAGCGCGTCGGCGTGTTTGGCGATTTTGACGTGGATGGGGTAACATCTTCAGCCTTGCTTCGGATGGTGCTTGGAGCACTGGATATTCCTTGCTCTATCTATATTCCCGACAAAAATACCGAAGGGCACGGTTTGCATCTCAATGCGATCGAAGTATTCGCGCAAGAGGGCGTGACACTTGTGATGACCACGGACTGCGGTATGACCAATGTCGAGCAAGTCGATGCCGCCAATGCGCGCGGGATGGATGTGATTATCATCGATCACCATCATGTCCCGGAAGTATTGCCAAAAGCGCACGCCATCATCAATGCGCAGATGAGTGATTCGGGCTACCCGTTCAAGGGACTGTGTGCCGTGGGGACGGTATTTAAGGTGGCGCAGGCCGTATACCATACCTTTTTGCCGGGTAAACTTGATCAATTGAAGTGGTTTTTGGATGTGGTTGCGGTTGGAACGGTAGCAGACTGTATGCCGCTCATCGATGAGAATCGCGTGATGGTGAAGTATGGATTGATTGTACTTTCCAAAACTCGTCGCATCGGTTTTCAGGAGATGTTTGCTGTCGGGAGGATTCCTATCGATGAAAATAACGTGCCCGATTCCCGGATGATCGGTTTTCAGATTGCGCCCCGTATCAATGCGGCGGGACGAATGGCACACGCCCAGGCGGCGCATGAGCTTTTGATGTGTGAGGATCATTCTATCGCTCGCGGTCTGGCACTCGATATCGAGGCCAACAACGTCGCGCGTCAAAAAATTAGCACTCAGACGACCGACCAGGTGCGCAAGGTTGCCCAGCTGCAGTATGCTGACAAAAAATTCATCTTCGCGGTGAGCGAGCACTACCCGCTCGGCATTGTGGGACTGGTGGCGGGGCGTATCGCGCATGAGCTCAACAAACCGACGGCAGTCTTCCAGAAAGGCGAGCACGAAAGCCAAGGCTCATTCCGTAGTATTCCGTCTATCAATATCATCGAGGCAATCGAGGAATGCGGAGATTTACTGGTGAAATTTGGCGGCCATGCGATGGCAGCGGGGTTGACGGTAAAGAATGAGCATATTGAAGCATTCTATGAAAAGCTCAATGGCATTATCGAGAAAAAATTGGAGGGTATCGTCGTGGAGCCGGAAATCCTGATCGATATGAAACTCTCACCCTATCACATTACGCCGCAATTGGTGAGTGAGATCGGCAAAATGGCACCGTTCGGAGAAGGGAATCGCGAACCCGTCTTTTTACTGGAGAATATGAGCGTGCAGTCTGTACGGATGGTGGGTAATGGCAGCAAGCACCTCAAGCTCGCTTTGCGATCCGACGATGCCGAAGGGAGGACATTCGATGCTATCGGTTTCAGTCTCGGCGCGAAATTTCCTGATCTCGCTATCGGACAAAAACTCGATGTCGTCTTCGGTCTCGAAGCCAATGTTTGGAATGGCCGCACGACGACGCAGCTGAAACTGATCGATATGCGATTGCGGGAGTAAGCAGGATTTATGTATACTGTAATCAAATATAATTTTTTATCATAAAGACTATGAAGCCAGGCGAATACAATCAGATACCAAGCAATGAAATGCCGAAGGCGGCAGAAGACACTATGAAAGCACCTTTTGAGATAGAGGACAGAGAGGCCGAAATTGCCTTGGCCAAGAAAGAATTTGACGATTATATGCAAAAGTTATGCGCTGCGGAAGATGACCCCGAGGTAATAGTGGATTGTTTGCGTGAAGCGAAAGACGCGGCTTTTCAGATAGGAAAATATAAGCTGATGGCGATGTTTGATGACGAAATAGAAAAACGGGAAACGACGGATGAGGATGAAGAAGATCTTGAAGAGGCTGTAGCTTGAAAACGCTCATAATCATGAAGCTGAATTTAGTAAAAAAATCAGTATGCTAGGACATGAATCACCATTTGAAACACAGGAAATGCTGGAACAGAAGCAAGAACAGCAGTTGGCCTTGCTTTTAAAAGAAAAAGGATTGGATGATCCCGAGGCGCACACAGCTCTTAACGAGTGGATTGCCCAACAGGAGCAGTGGGCTGATAATTCCGAGAATTCTTTAGACGCACGTATAGAAGTGGATCTCCGGACGGCACGATTATATCTGAAAGCCGGTCTTTTGGATGATGTGTGGGACAACTTCGAATATGCCAAAGCACAAGCATGGAGTCGGCACAATTTAAGGGAGCGAGATTCTCTTTATCAAGCCATTGTAAAGGAAGTGGAACAAATAGAGGAATTTTTTCAGTAGGAGTATATTTTATATTTTATGAAAACACGAAAATGTATCATCATTCATGGGTGTTTTCCGGATGCAAAGCAGGTGATGGATCCACAAGGAGAGTTGTATCAGAGATACTGGGCATCCTGGATCGAAAAAGAACTCGTTGCAAAAGGTGTCGAGACTTGTGTGCCTCGGATGCCTGAGCCGTCGCAACCTAACTACGAACGCTTCAAAGCGGATTTCGAAAAGCTGACCGTCGATGATGATACTGTGCTTGTGGGTCATAGCTGTGGCTGCGCTTTCTTGACGCGCTGGCTCGGTGAAACCAAACAGAAAGTAGCGAAACTCGTTTTTGTCGCGCCATGGAATGTTGCCAAGGAAGATGATACAGTGAGGCAGGCATTTTATCAGTATACGATCGACACAAATATCAAAGACCGGGTCAGCGAAATCGTTATGTTTACCGCGGATAATGAATCAAAGCCCGGCAAGAAAAGCCTCCAAATACTCCATGATGCGCTCGGTGGCGAAATCATTGATCTTTCTGGCCGAGGCCACTACCTGATAGACGATATGAAAACCGCGGAGTTTCCCGAATTGCTAGAGGTGATTGTGCGCTAACCGCACAGCGATATTTCGGTGATGAAAAAACGTGTTTACTTCGTATTCACTCTTTGGTATACTGAAAGAGTAAACCATTTTTCAAACTCTATGGACAATGAAGCATCACTGGCTATTTTTGAAAACTTTAAAATACGCAGGCATTACGACGAAACATCGGAAACGTGGTTTTTTTCGGTGATAGATATCGTGGCGGTTCTAACTGAACAAGAGGATTATGCCAAAGCAAAAAGCTACTGGACAACGTTGAAAAATCGCTTAAAAAATGAAGGCAGTGAAGTGGTCACAAAATGTGACCGGTTGAAAGTGCTGGCAGTAGACGGAAAAATGCGTGAAACAGATATGGCGAATGTGGAGGTTTTGTTGCGTCTTATCCAATCCGTACCGAGTAAGAAAGCCGAACCGATAAAGCTCTGGTTGGCAAAAGTCGGATATGAGCGGATGCAAGAGATGTCCGACCCGGAAAGAGCCCTGAACCGATCGAGGGAATACTGGCAGAAGCAAGGACGGAGCGAAAAGTGGATACAACAAAGAATGACCGGGCAAGAAACCAGAAATAAACTGACGGATTATTGGAGCGAACACAATGTCAAAAAAGGTGATGAGTTTGCTATCCTGACTAATATCATCCACGAGGAATGGAGTGATTTGTCTATCAAAAATCATAAAAACCTCAAGGGGCTCAAAACGCAGAATCTCCGCGATCATATGAGCGAAGAAGAGCTCATCTTTACCGCGTTAGCGGAAGTATCGACACGCCGGATCGCCGAGATGGACAAAGCGGTCGGTTTGGAGGAAAATAAAGTGCCGGCAAAGAAAGGCGGAAAAATCGCGAGGGACGCTCGTATCGCCCTTGAGGAAAGGTTGGGGAAAAGCGTGATTACGGGGGATAATTTTTTATTGAAAGCGAAAGGTGAGAATAAGAAACTCAGAAATATACAATAAATTATTAGCATACGCTATGTCAAAAGAACTGAATATACTATTTGAAGAAGCAGTGCGTCTCTTGGTTGAACATATGCCGATTTCGCAAGATGATAGCAGGAAGCCAATTTTATTTCACGATATTCGCGTCGGCGTGTATTTGTATGAGCATGGCTATGCGCAGGACATTGTGCTGGCAGGAGTACTGCATGATGCCTTGGAGTGGTCTGGAATGACCGAGCAGATGTTACAAGAAACATTTGGCGATAACGTAGTCAGATTGGTTTTGGCGAGCACAAAAGACGATTCGATTGAAGACAAGATTGAAAAAACAAACGAACTTATCAAGCGTTGTATTCAAAACGGACAGGATGCTTTGATTGTGAAAGTCGCTGATATACTCGATAGTTTCAAGTGGTATTCGAGTCAAAACAATGAGGGTGAACTTCGATACTGTATGAGGAATGCCAATGCTATTTTTACATTCAAGCCGGATGAGTTTGAGGATAAGATATTCGATGAATTAAAAAGTTGGCAGGATACATATTCGCACTTGACTGATTAGATCATGACCCAAAAAGAAGCACTCGACATTTTGAAGACGGGCGTCAATGTTTTTTTGACGGGAGAGCCTGGCGCAGGGAAGACGCATACCATCAATCAGTATGTGGCATATTTGCGTTCGCATGGCATCGAGCCAGCCATTACCGCATCGACCGGCATCGCAGCGACGCATATCCATGGGATGACACTGCATTCGTGGAGTGGAGTGGGTGTGGCGCGCGATTTGAGCGATGATGATGTGGCGGATATCGCCAAGAGCCGATATATCTCCGGCCGTATCAAAAAAACCAAAGTCCTGATACTTGACGAGGTCTCGATGATCGATAGCGAGACGCTTTCCAATGTTGAGCGTATCTGTCGCCGGGTTAAAAAATCCGCACAGCCTTTCGGTGGGATGCAGGTGGTTTTCGTGGGGGATTTTTTTCAGTTGCCTCCGGTGAGTAAGGGCGGCGCTCAGTCGGTCTTTTCGTTTTCGTCCGCAGCGTGGCGGATGATGCGACCGACCGTGTGCTATCTGACCGAGCAGCATCGACAGGAAGACGCGAAGTTTTTGAGTATTCTTTCAGCGATGCGTCGGGATGAATTTGGCGAGCAGCACTTTGAGCAAATGCGTTCGTGTCTGCTTACGGTAGATGAGTTGCCCAACGATGTGACGAGGCTTTTCTCCCACAATGCCGATGTCGATACTATCAATACGAAAGAGCTGCGGAAGCTCGAGGGTAAGACGCGTTCGTTTCTGATGGCGGATAGGGGTCCTGAGAGGCTGGTGGAGGCGCTCAAGCGCGGCTGCCTTTCTCCGGAGCGCCTCGAGCTCAAGGAGGGCTCTGCGGTGATGTTTACCAAGAATAATCCCAATGCGGGATTTGTGAACGGGACGCTGGGCACGGTTATCGGATTCGATGATGAGAGCCGCTGCCCGGTGGTGATGCTGCGCGATGAGACGGTACTGGTGGTCAAGCCGATGGAGTGGGCGATAGAAGAGCAGGGCGAAGTGTTGGCACGCATTATGCAGATACCTTTGCGCTTGGCATGGGCGATCACTATTCACAAGAGCCAGGGGATGAGTATGGATGCGGCGGTGATGGATCTGTCCAAGACCTTCGAATTCGGGCAGGGCTATGTGGCGCTTTCCCGGGTGCGGACTTTGGCGGGCGTGCACCTCTTGGGTGTAAGCGAGCAAGCCTTTCGAGTCAGTCCGGAAATACTGGAGCAAGACATCTCTTTTCGCGAGCAATCGCTGATGATAGAGGATGAGTACGCGCACTTGGCACAGAAGGATCTTTTGAAACGGCAGAAGGATTTCGTGAAACTGTGCGGTGGTCGATGGGAGGATGTACACGATGTTTTGGCTGGAAAAGTAAAAAAAGAGGAGCATCCTCTCAAAAAAGCAAAAAAATCCGCGAGGACCACAGAGGAAAAAGAAGCGTATATGAAATCCATAGAAGATCTTCGTATCAAACACGCCCAAGCGTACAAGAAGTGGGACGCGCCGGAAGAAAAACGCCTCACCGCATTGTTTCACGAAAACATCCCGCTTCCGGAAATCGCAGAAACGCTCGGCCGTCAGATAGGCGGTATCCGATCACGATTGAAAAAGCTCGGACTTTTGGGAGAGTGATATAAAATTTTTTATGGATATGAAATAAGCCCGACAAATTCTATTTGCAGGGCTTATTAAAAACTATTTTTATGGAACATCTTTTATGTTGTCGCCTCGGTATTTTTCGCGATCTCTTTGAGTACTCCGATCATTTCCCTGAGAATAATACTGAAATTATTCATGGGAGCTAACGAAACTTTATCCGCTGCGGCTATTTTCAATCCCAGTGGTGTTATAAAGGGAGCCGGAGTCGCTGAAAAAATTTGTATCGGTTGTGTTACCCAAATGTGCCATTCGGGTGATTTGGTACTCCTGTGATCAATAATAAACTCTCGCAAGAATTCCTCGAATCTTCTTTGATAATTTTCCGCTTCATTCAGAGTGCTGAAGTATTGGATGCGAAAAATTTTTCCGAATCTCCGGAAGGAATCATTTTTGGTGTAGGCCATACTTATTTGTATCGTATAGGGCGGGTCATCTTCATTATGCGGTACGAGTGATGGCCAGGTATCATCTGTATTGTTTTGTGTGTGCATGATAGCACCTCTTTGCAGTATTGTTAAAGACATCCCTATTCAAACACGCTTTTCGAGAAGTGTCAAATTTGGCAGACACTTTTGTCTTAAGGCTACTTTTCTACTCCGAATCCTTTGCTTTTCCAGTCTGCGAAACCGCCTTTAAGGACTTCTGTTGAGAGAAATCCGAGGTCGAATAATCTGACCCCTGATTGGAAGTCTTCGAGCTCGGAATCTCCATAGGTCACAATGCGCACACCCTTGGGTATTTTGTCGAAATGATGTTCCAATTGGTCTAAGGGCAGGTTGACGGCATTTGGTACATGTCCTTGGGCGTAGGCATCGTGTGAACGCATATCGATAACAGCGTAGGCCTGCTTGGTATCCAGGCGCTTTTTGTATTCTTCCGGCGTGATGTATTTTACTTTGACTTGATCGGTAATGAGAGATGGATCGCCGATAGAAATGGTCGCTCCACCGGATTGCTTCCATCCTTCGAAGCCGCCGCGCAGTATGAAAATCGGAGCTTTGTCGTTTTTGGTATGGAGCGCCTGCATAGCCATAGCGCCGAAGCCTTGCTCATTGCCCACAGTGGTGACAATAACGAAGGTGAAGCCGTCTTTTATCTCAAGGTTGCTTATGACCTCGAAAGGAATATTGGTCGATCGCGGGATATGTTCGTTTGCAAAGAGGACATTGGAACGGATATCGATCAGAACGATTTGCGAGGGATTTTCTTGCTGTTTGCGTATTACCGTATCGTAATCGGTAAACGCATCATCGCTGAGGGATGGTTGCTGCTCCTGAGTCGTATTCTGATCCGAAGTGTGATTTCTTTGGATATAGGCGTGCGTATAGAAAGCGATGATACCGACAATGCCAGCAAACCCGACAGAGAGGACAACGGTTTCTTTGCGTAAACGAAAGAGTGACATAATTTTGTTTTTTAAAAGAGGCTGCAATCTACTGTAGGATACTGCCGACGCATTGAGGATAGCCTTTGATAAACTCCGCTATCGGCATAGGATTTTTTCCTTCAGGCTGGATTTCTTCGAGAAAAATGACGCCCTCGCTGCACTGGACCCCGATCTTTTCCCCGAGTTCAAAAATCTCTCCCAAATGATGAGGGGTTTGAGGGCTATGCTTTTGATAGGTAATGTGTGTTAGTTTCAACCTGATGAGCCGGTTGTCGTTTCGGCGCCAAAAACTATAGATACCGGGCCACGGAGTGAGTGCACGAAACGTATTGTATATCGAAGAAGCGTCATTTGACCACAGGATATGTCCGTCCTCGCGCTCTATGAGTTGGCAGAGCGTGACACGCGAAACATCTTGTTTTTGCGGGGTTATTGCACCATCAACCCATGCAGGAAGTGTCTGTAGCAAAAGATTGGCGCTGCAAAGAGAGAGCTTATCGGAAAGGGTGGGATAGGTGTCACTCGGATCGATAGCGATGGTTTCCTGCGCGAGAATATCGCCACTGTCCATACCTTCGTCCATCAGCATAATGGTCGTGCCCGTTTCTTGTTCTCCGGAAAGCAAGGCATTTTGAATCGGGGATGGTCCGCGATATTTGGGGAGGAGTGATGGATGGATATTGATACAACCGAATTCAGGAATCTTCAGTACCGCCTCCGGGAGCATTTTCCCGTAGGCTATCACCACGATCAAATCCGGTTTATAGCTTTTGAGTTTTTTGATGGTGTCGGCATCGAATCGATCAGGTTGTTCGATAGGAAGCGTATGCTGTGATGCGCGTTGTTTGACAGGGCTTTCCTGTACTTCTTGTTTGCGCCCCACGGCTTTGTCCGGGCGGGTATAGACCGCGACCAGGTTATATCGTTTTTCAATGAGTGCTGCCAACACCGGTTCGGCGAAAGAGGGTGTTCCCATGAAAATGACACGGATTGTCGGGACGAGCATTTCTTTTCGAGTTGTCTGCGTATCCATACTTTTGTATTTGAGTGAGAGATTAGCGCCAGATCGGCGTATGGGGATTAACCTTTTGTTTCTTGTAGCGATCAATAATCAAAGTGCCTTCGAGGTGGTCGATTTCGTGCTGGATGGCGATGGCCATAATACCATGGAGCTTTTCTTTTACATCCTCTCCTTTTTCATTTTGGTACCGGATAGTGGCTTGCTCAGAGCGTTCGATCCAGAAGAATTGCCCTGGGAGACTCAGGCAGCCTTCTTCAAAAAGGACTTTTTCTTTGGAGAGGGAAGTGAGGGTTGGGTTGATATAGACGCTGCGCACCCCTTCGTATTCTATCACAGCCAAACGGACAGAATGGTTGATCTGAGGTGCGGCAAGACCCATACCATCGGCGGCATGCATCGAGTCAAACATATCCGCGATGAGTTGCTGTATCTCGGGACTGGTCGGATCTTTGACCTTTTGAGCCTTTTGATGGAGTATTTCGGTCTGTGCTCCGGTAATGATAGGAATAATAGCCATAGAGAATCAGTTTAAAAATGGTGCTGTCAGTATCATCAGACGAGACTGACAGGATCGATGTCGATAATACAGTCTTTGGAAATTTTGAGGAGAAAAGCCGTCAAATCGTCGGGGAACTCTGCATTCTTGCAACGGATGATAATCTGTTTGCGAAAATTGTTTCGGACTTTGGCGATAAGCGGGTGCTGAGGTTCGGATATGCGCAGACTCCTTTCGTATTCTGCTAGAGCTGCCAGTTTGGTATAGAATTTCTGCGTTTCTTTTTCAACCTTCTTACTCTCCTCATTTTGAACGATGATTTTGATGAGTCGTCCGAAGGGAGGATAGAAAAGTGGTTCCCTTTGATCGACTATCTCTCGATAAAAAGAAAGGTAATCCTTAGTCTGAATTTTTTGCAAAGTCGGATTTTCGGGGTAGAAGGTCTGTATCAAGGCTGTGCCTTCACCGACACTTCCGATACGAGCCATCCGACCCGCCGCTTGCAGGATATGCTGGAAGGCATTTTCATCGGTCTTAAAATCGGCCCAAGTGAACAAACTGTCCGCATCAATCATACCAACAAGTGCCACATTTGGCAAGTCCCAGCCTTTTGTAGCCATCTGCGTCCCGATGAGGATATCGATCTTTCCCGAGGCAAAATCGTGGAATACTTTTTCTTGCGCACCCTTTTTTTGCATCGTTGTCCGGTCGATACGCGCTACCTTGGAGTAGGGGAACCGTTTCATGATATCGCGCTCTATTTTCTGCGTCCCGGTGCCGACATTTTTGAACTGCAATCCGCCGCACGATACGCATTTGGGAAAGGCTGAACTTTTGTGCGTGCAGTGTAGACAACGGTATATCCCCAGCGGCGCATCATAGACTAAGGCGCGTTCGCAGGACGGGCAGCGCAGGATGGTTTTGCAGCTCTCGCATACCGAAAACGAGCTAGCTCCCTGACGATTGATAAAAAGAAATGTCTGCTTCTTGTTTTTAAGAGTCGCCGTGATTGCGTTGGTTAGCTCTTCGGAGAGCGAAGAGAAATTTTTGTTGTGGCGTTCGAAACGAAGATTGACGAGCCTTATATCATAGCGCGGTTGCATCGGAAGAGGCGAAAGCGTGACAAGTGTGGAAGCGCCGGTTTTCGCTCGGTAAAAGCGCTCGATGGAGGGAGTGGCCGATCCGAAGACGACGGTTGCGCTGTGGATGCGCGCGAGTTCTTCGGCGACACTGCGCCCGTCATAGCGCGGACTCATATCCCACTGTTTGTAAGCATCGTCTTGCTCTTCGTCCACCACCACGAGTTTCAGGTCTTTGAATGGAGCGAAGAGAGCCTGTCGCGTACCGATAACTATGCTCGCTTCACCGCTGGCGATTTTTTTCCAGGTTTCATAGAAAGTTCCGGGAGCGATATGGCTGTGCAAAAGAGTGATATGTTCTTTGCCGAAAGCCTCGCTGTAACGATCGATTTCCTGTGGGATGAGGGTAAGCTCGGGGACAAGGACGAGCGCTTGGCCGCCTTTCCTGATGATTTTTTTGATGGAGCGGATATACACTTCGGTTTTGCCGGACGAAGCGGGACCAAAGAGGTAGACTTCTTTCGCCTTTCTCTCACTTATTGTTTGGATCGCATGTTGCTGTTCTTTGGTCGGATGAATCGTTTTTGATGGCGCAGCTACGGTTGATACGATAGGTAGAGCCGATTTCGTTCTCGATGTGGCGGTCTGCGGAGCAAAGTGGACGAGGCATCGACCCAATGAGGTGAAGTAGCGTTTGGAAATAAAGAGAGCGAGCTGTAGTTGTTCGGGTGTTAGGAAATCGTCCTGTAGCACAGAGATAATAGGCTTCACTTTGAAAGGGGGCATTTTTCTGTCACCGCTACTCATATTGTACGAAGCGAAGACTACGCCCTTGAGGGTACGGGTCGTCACGGGGATGGATACAAGCGTGCCTGGTCGCACTTCGATACCGGAGGCATACGTAAAAAACTGCCCACGGGTGAGCGGGAGACTGGTGAGCGGTGCGACTTCTATATGCCACAAAGGCGCTTTGGTCTGCTTTTTCAGAGGTGTTTTCAGTGGATCCATACCTTCATTGTACCAGTCTCTTCTGATTTACGGAAAGAGGTATTTTAAGATATGTCATAAAGCATTGACATATCTCTTCTTTTGTACTAGAGTGTAGAGGTCGGAATGCGTGAGTCGGTCATACCCGCCAGCATTTCAGACACAATTTCGTATGGTAAATTAACAACAAAATAAATGGTGAAAGCAATGGCTGGAACAGAAGAAAGTGTGAAGGGTCTGAGTCAAGAACAAATAAATGACATAGAGAGTCTTCATCAAAGACTCGTGGATGCAGGTTGCGCTATCAAGTTTGAAGAGCTGGTAATAATGGTTGTAAACCTTTTGGAATTAGGCTTTGATGAAAACGTTGCGCAAAGTCTAATTCTGAGTGAGAATTTTATAAGCTGGGACGATTTAAGAGAGGCTCAGTATGGATTTGATGATTACCGCTTAATACCAGACATCTCAGTTGAACAAGCAAGACATCTCTTTGAGAAGGTGAACCCTGGTATGCGCGTGCGAATAGCACCTACAAAAAAAGTAACCGAAAAAAAAGATGATGGGGTCATTGCTGGAAATCTGGCAACGGCGTAAATGGCAGTCTGCATAGGCGGTGAGGTAGTGAAAAAAATACCCCCGCCTTTTATACTACCCAAAATAGCGAATGGTGTTTGAAAAAGTGATTCCGATACGCTAGTATAGGAGTAGAAACAAGATTCCCTTATGCTATCCGACCCTATGGCTACACAGTCATCTACCATCAATTATCTTCTTGATCAACTCGCAAGTGTCTCTGGAGTGCGGGTGCGAAAGATGTTTGGCGAGTACGCGCTTTACTGCAATGACAAAGTGGTGGCGCTGGTTTGTGATGATGAGCTCTTTGTCAAAATCACTCAGTCAGGCAAGGAATTTGTCGGCGACCAGTACCAAGAAGGCACTGCGTATCCGGGTGCCAAGCCTTCGATGCGCATCGATATGGATATGGCTGAAAATCGCGATTGGTTGTGCGAGTTGATAGCTATCACGGAAGCAGCTTTACCGGAACCTGCACCAAAGAAAAAGAAAATACGATTGTAATTGTATGGCCACTCTCAAAAATATGCATAAAGTCGATATGCCTCGGGAAAAACTCGAGAAATACGGCGTTGCGAAATTGGCGGACTATGAATTGCTCGCCATCCTCTTGGGCTCCGGTATCAAAGGACTCAATGTAGTGGAGCTCTCCAAAAAAATCTTGAAAAAAATCCGTACATCAGGCCACGATATGCTGACACTCGACACACTCCTGGAAGAGAGGGGACTGGGAAAAGCGAAGGCTTTGCAGGTCATCGCGCTGCTTGAGCTCGGACAGCGATTGCAAGAACAGGAAAAACCGGAGATCCTCTCACCGCAAGATGCCTGGAAATTGTGCGCGGATATCCGCAGCTCCAAGCGAGAGCATCTCATCGCTTTTTACCTCGATACGCAGAACCGCCTCATCGAGCGCCAAATCATCTCCATCGGCATACTCAATGCTAGTCTGGTCCACCCAAGAGAGGTCTTCGAGCCCGCCATTGCGCTTCATGCTGCAAGCATCATCATCGCGCACAATCATCCTTCCGGAAGCCTACAACCGTCGCAGGAAGACATCAATATCACCGAGCGCCTTGTCCATGCCGGGAAAATCCTCGGCATCGCCGTGCTTGATCATATCATACTGACATCGGTTGGGTGGAAAGCGATTGACGTTACTGAAAAGCACAGAAGTGATCAATACTAATTCCAAACCCTGTACAAGAACGTGAAAGTAGTGTATGGTGAAGTATACTAAAGAAAGGGCACCCAAGATATTTTTAAATACTTCATCTATTATGCCCAAAACATTCGATTTCAAAGGAAGAGTATGGAAGCACGATGGCCCTGCCGGGTGGCTTTTTGTGTATGTCGAGAAGTTTATTTCCACTGAAATCCTCGCCCTGACCAAAGGGAAGAAAAAGGTTGGCTTCGGCTTTATACCAATACAAGCCACACTCGGCAGAAGCACTTGGGATACGGCCATTTTCCCGAATAAAGAGCGCAAATACCTCCTGGCTATCAAGCGATCCATCGGACGGGTGGAGAATACCAAGGAAGGTGATATTGTGGATGTGCGTCTCACGATCCCGGAGTAAAGACAGTGTTTGACAAAAACGCAGTATAGAGCGATACTATTTTCGCGAGGAAGTGATGATAATCAAAAACTTCTTGATCGTGGATGGTGATAAACGAAAAAGGTAGGTGATATTATGCCGCACGCACATAAAGGTATTTGGGGATATATGTTTGCGCAAAAAATAGATGCAAAGGGGATGCTCATACATCCTGATAACTGGATTGAGATTAAAAAAATTGAGAAACATACAGGCATCCCGATGGAGCGTTGGGGGAAGCTCTCGCAATCGGCTTGACTGTCTCACTCATACATAGGGTGGAGGAAACAACCTCCACCCCTTATTTTTTTGTACGCTATAATCTATCGAGGTGTAAAAATAAAGGCGGTCAGTATTGCACTGTCCGCCTCTTCTTTGATAGCCTGATCTATTTTTGCTTCAGTGTATTCTCTACGTGAATCAGATCGCACGTACTGCTATTGAGTAATATACTCATACAAGATGCTATATGCAGTAAGTTTTGTTGTGATGAACGTAGGAAAGGCACTATTTTACGGCGTATTTTTTCCGTATTGACGTCCGCTATCTTTTTTATGGTTGCAATTTTTCGGGCTTCGATATGAGAAAATTTTCTTGGTTTACGTTTGCACAATTTATGCGTGCACTCTGCGGAAAATCTGAATTCCCCTCTATTGAATGGTTCATTCAATAATTCTAGCAACGTCCCGATACTTTGTAATAATGTTTTTTCTATATTTTCTATGTTATTTTGATGTATATAGCCGATGAACTGTTCAACACATGGGTTTGCCTCAGAAAAACCGCCATTGAGACCAATGTTGAATTTAATGACTATACAGAGGGAATATGTATGCGAACATATTTTTGATTTTGTCATTTTTACCTCCAAACACGTATCACTCTATCACCATGATAGGACTCAAGAGTAGCATACTGGCAATTGCCCGTCAATCTACGTTTTTAACCGCTTATGTTGTATACTTATCATATGAATATCGAAGTAATCGTCTCGGACACGATACAGAAACAGTACCGTTATATACGAAGCGCAAAGATGGGCGAGGATTTCGACGTGCGCTTCAAGCCGGATGTGACCCCGCAGGAAATGCTGGCACTCGGGGTATTCGGCGGCAAATACATGACTGATTGCCGGGACGAATTCCCCAAGGAATGGTTCGTATCAGCGAAGCTTTGTCATGAGCGACACGATTCTGACCTTAATTGTTTCAGTGTTAACGCCAGTCAGCCTCTTCGCGTGTGGCGGGCCAAGGGATGGCTGCATCCCGATGATCCAAGAGGGTGGTTTCAGTGGTACTGCCGGTACTATATGGGCCGCCGTATGGAGCAAGAAGATGATCGGCAGATCAAGCGTTGGATCGCTGTGCAAAGACATATCGCTCAATTGCGAAAGAACTGCCGCAGAGGCGATGTATTTTGTCGGCCGCGCCAAAGACAAGCTTTACTGCACTGGGCATATGACAGCCGAAAATTGTAACATGAATATATGGTAAAGTCGATACAATCAGCATTGCGAAAAATAAGTACTCCGGCAAAAGCGGAAGCATCGAAAAGATTTTTCAAAACCGGTCCCGGCCAGTATGGCGAGGACGATGTGTTTCTTGGGGTGACGATACCGGAGCAGCGGCGCATTGCCAAAGAGTACCGCGCACTCTCACTCAAAGAAATCGAACAATTACTGAAGTCTAAAGAACACGAATTCCGTATGACAGCGCTTCTGATTATGACGTATCAGTACCCGAAGGCATCAGAGGTGGAAAAGAAGCGGCTCTATGATTCGTATCTCGCGCATACAAAGTGGATCAATAATTGGGATTTGGTCGATGTATCGGCTCCTCGGATTGTTGGTATGTATCTGCAGGACAAAGATCCTTCCGTATTGTTTGACCTGGCCCGATCCGGATTCTTATGGGAAAGACGTATCGCTATTATCGCTACGCTTGCTTTCATCGCGTCGGGAAAATCTGAGACGACTCTTTCTATCGCAGAATTGCTTTTGCAGGATAAGCATGATTTGATTCATAAAGCGGTCGGGTGGATGCTTCGTGAGGTAGGCAAGCGCTGTGGGGAGGGTGTGGAGCGAAACTTCCTGGATCAGTACACGAGCCGTATGCCGCGTACGATGCTCCGCTATGCTATCGAGCGCTTTGACGCCGATACCCGTGCTCATTATTTGAAACAGTAAAAACATATGAACGAAAAGGTAGTAATAAAGCCTAGTCAGATTTCTTTGATAGTCGCCAACCTGATACCGCTTATTGGAGTACTATTTTTTGATTGGAAACTCTACCCGATCATTCTCTTATATTGGTGCGAAAATCTCGTTATCGGAGTGTTCAATATCGCTAAGATGGCTCGGGCGACAGGAGTCGCTTCTTCTGGTTTTACGATGAATGATAAACCGTACACTCCGGATATGAAAACCGGGCTCATTGTATTCTTTGTGCTGCATTATGGTATTTTTCTCGTGGTACACGGCGCGTTCGTATCTATTTTGTTCGGTTCGGATGGTGATATCCGAGGTGGGTTTTCCATTGCTTTGCTAGGACTTTTTATCAGTCACGGCATTTCTTACGTCACCAATTATATCAAGACCAAAGAATATGAGCGTGTTTCCGCGCCGGATCTTTTTATAGAGCCGTACAGGCGTGTCATCATACTGCATGTAGTCATCTTGTTTGGTGGTATGATCGCGAAACTGCTCGGAGCGCCAATAGGAGCATTGATTATACTTATCGCAATAAAGATATGGGTCGATCTGAAGAAACATACCTGGGAACACAGCACATTCTTGTTGACGAAAGAACAAATGATAAAGGAAATTGTATGATGGAAAAATTTCTTCTCCATGTCTGTTGCGCGCCATGCAGTATCGCGGTCATCGATGAATTGCGGAAGCAGTACGATCTGTCGGTGCTTTTTTTCAATCCCAATATCCATCCGGAAGAAGAATATCTCAGACGAAAACACGAGGTGATTCGTATCTGTGAGGAATGGACTATTCCAATGATCGATCAGGATTATGATACCTTAAAATGGGACGCGGCGACCAAGGGTTTGGAAATGCAACCCGAGGGAGGTTTTCGGTGCAATGCTTGTTTCCGTGTACGACTATCGCGGACGGCGCAAGTGGCTGCTGATGGAGGCTTTGCGCGATTCGGATCGACGCTCACGACAGGGCGGTACAAAAAAGCAGCCATCATCAATCCTATCGGCGAAGCGGCGGCCACTCGATTTGGAAGCATGTTTCATGCCAAGGACTGGAAGAAGCAAGGCCGGGAAGCTTTGTCGCGAAAGATGGTCAAAGAGCGCGGTATGTATGAGCAGGATTACTGTGGGTGCCGGTACTCATTGCGGGACAAGAAAGAGCGCGAGGAACGGAAACGAGCCCAGGGAATACAAAATATGCGGAGCGCGATCCCTCAGTAAAGCTACGTTTGTCATAAATAATTGACAAAAAATAGAAAGTATGCTAAGATGGGGTGTTGATTTGAGCAAAGGCGATTCTCTATCGCGGCCTTATCAGCAGTTCATTTTTTTAGAGACAGCAAGGGGAATAAAATGACTTTATTTATAGACGATGTAAAAAAAATTATAGAACAGCAAGGCTGGCCGAAAAAAAGAATACCAGGGCAATCAATAACTTTGGTATACGGGTTGCCAATAATAAAAACGCCAAACTTTGTAAAAAAAGAAAGATTGCCTGATACTGCTTCAGTAACAGCGAAACGAAAAAAAGGTACGAAAGGCACCTTTCAACAAAGTAACAAAAGACGGGGTGATGGTCGGCGTATGAAAAATCGCGTGAAATCTCAATATAGTTGCCGCAATTGCAGCGGTTATTTATAACAGTATCAATGCCACGCAAAAAAGCCTCGATAGATTCATAAGGATTTGTCGAGGCTTTTATACTACCTATCTTTACAAAATGTCTTAAGAGGCAGAGAATAAAGAATACTAAAGAGTATCATTTACTACGACATATTTATGCCATACACAGTATACAAAGCAGAAGAAAGAGGCAGGGCGGAACACGGCTGGCTTCATTCGAAATTCAGTTTCAGTTTTGCGGAGTGGTATGACCCGGAACGTATGGGATTTGGAGCACTGCGCGTTATCAATGACGATGTGATCGATGCTGACTCCGGCTTTGATCTGCATCCGCACAACAATATGGAGATCATTACCATCGTGACGGAGGGTGCCGTTACGCATGGGGACAGTATGGGCAATCAGGAGGTCGTCCCAGCCGGTGATGTGCAGGTGATGTCTGCGGGGACGGGCGTGGTACACTCAGAACACAACAACTCTCTTGATGAAACGCTCAAACTTTTTCAAATATGGATTTTACCGAAAAGCCGAAACATTGAGCCTCGCTATGGACAGAAATCTTTTGGGACGCAGTGGAAGCGTGATGCTTTGGATCTCCTCGTTTCACCCGATGGTCGTGATGAGTCGCTCTCGATACATCAGGATGCTTTCGTGTTGCGAGGTGCTCTTGAAAAAGGGCAATCGCAGACGTATAAGCTATATGATGCAGAAAAGAATGGCGTCTATGTCTTTGTGGTTGATGGCAGCATAACGATAGACGGGAATACTTTAACAGAACGGGATGCTCTCGGTACCGACAAGGCCATGACTCTCGATATTGTAATTGTAGCCAATGAAGATTCCCGCTACCTTATTTTTGAAGTCCCTATGACAGTATAGTTGACTCTTTGGCTTATTTCGGGCTATACTGAATACATATGAAACAACGAAAGATATTTTTAGGCGTGTCGATTCCGCGGGATGTCTCGAAGCGGTTGGCACGAAAGATGGAGCAGTGGCAGGATTTGCCATTTCGTTTCACCAAAGAAGGTAATATGCATATTACCTTGCTTTTTTTGGGGCACGTGCTGGATGAATCGGTTGCCAAAATCTGTTTGCAGGTAGAGGAAGTTTGTCGGAATATACAGGCTTTCGATGTTGACCTCAATACAATCACGCTCGTACCGGAGCAGGGGATGAACGCTAAGCAATTGTGGTTTATGGGCGAGGCAAATGAAGAGTTGCGGCAGCTTCGCGTCGCACTGGAAAAAGAGCTCTCTATGTTCAGCTCCGAGAAGAAAGTATTCCGCCCTCATGTGACACTTGGCCGCGTACGGCAAAACCTCTGGCAGGAGCTGCCGCAGATTCCGGAAATGAATGACAGTCTTTCGGTATTCCTTCCGATCGATAGTGTCATTGTCTATGAAAGCGTCTTTCAAAAAGGGGAGGGCCTAGCCTATGAAGTGCTTGCCGAATGCCCCCTTGTTTATTAGTAACTGTTTAAAAGCTTTTCGTTTTTTGCTTTTGTATAGTGTTTTTTCGAACTGCCGGGTCAAAGACGAAAGGCGAGAAAAAATACTATCAAAAGCCAAAAAACAAGAGTAAAAAGATTTTAAACAGTTATTTGGGAGCTATGATTTCAAGTAGCCTTATTTTCAATACGCGTGTGGATAATCTTGCCAAGCAGGATATTTTTCATACCGTTGATACTTTTTTAACAAGCGAGCAATTTCATCAGATCGCGACGGTCAATCCGGAGTTTCTTTTACTGGCTCGAAAAGACGCTGCCTTTCGAGCGGTTCTAAATGCCTGTGAATTGAATGTGGCGGACGGGGTCGGCATACACCTCGCTTTGTGGCGGCAAGGAAAACGCTTGCGCGCTCGTGTGACGGGCGTGGATCTAATGGCATATATTTTACAACAGGCGGAGCGTAACGATCTGACCGTGATGTGTGTGCTGCGCAAAGATGGTTTGAGTGTATGGAAAGATGTCCGTCGTGCGATCAAACAGCAGTATCCGAAACTGCGTGTCGAGGGTATCAATAGCGATCCCTCTCTGTGTCATCCCGCACTTACTTATACAAG
This sequence comes from uncultured Bdellovibrionales bacterium, assembly GCA_964624415.1. GTDB lineage: Bacteria > Patescibacteriota > Minisyncoccia > Moranbacterales > UBA1568 > JAQTRS01. The sequence continues at coordinate 99,856 of CAZUWR010000001.1, forward strand.
TCATCCTGAGCTTGCCGAAGGATCCCGTACTTTTACGGATGCATTACACAACTCACACATAGTCCTCTGTAATTTCGGTGCGCCACACCAAGAGTTTTTCCTAGCCGGATTGCGGAACCATACAGGTGCTCTTCGAGTAGCGATGGGTGTTGGCGGAAGCTTTGATTTCTTGACGGGAAAAATAAAGCGCGCACCGAAGTGGATGCGTGCGGCGGGATTGGAGTGGCTCTGGCGATTGCTTCTGCAACCCAGGCGATTCAAGAGAATATGGAATGCTGTTATCGTCTTTCCTTTACGAGTGATCCTTGGAATACAATAAAAAACAAAAGTCCCAATTATTCAATCAGGACTTTCTTGTTCGTTTACTTCACGGGTTTGTCGATAGAGCAGACACTTCTTCATTTGCTTGCATCAACGTCATAATAACCTGGGTGGTATAGTGCTCAATGCTCACGGGCACCGACCGTTGACTTTCTTTCCCGGTCGTGAGATTCTTGCAGGTTATTTTTGTATTTCCATCGGTGACAGCATCAATCGTACATTCGTTTTGCGCCGACCAATCAGACTTGGCCTTTTTTTCAAATCCGTATTTCTTGAATTCATCCACAAAACCTAGATATTCCGTTCCAGAAAGGCTAAATACTTTCACAATCGATGTGTCACTTGTCACAGCAAAATCTACCCGATCGACCTTTTTCCATTTATTAATTTCTATAACATATAATCCCGACATAATTACCAGGATTAGTGTCATAGGAATCAATACGCACTCTAGAAACGTTGGTTTTTTCATGTCTATTTCCTCCGCAGAAATATAAAAAAATTAAGGTACAACATTACCATAAACAAGACGTTTAAGCACTTGTATGGATGTTCTATCCTAACATATCGTCTGTATTTCGTCAAGGCTTTTCAAAACGGATGAAAACGGCTACAATAAAGGCAATTAAACAAGTATATATTTATGAAATCATCCTCACATATTCGTGTCCGTTTCGCGCCGTCACCGACGGGCTATGTACATATCGGCGGTCTGCGGACGGCTCTGTACAACTATCTCTTCGCCGCAAAACAGGGCGGGGCGTATTTGCTTCGTCTTGAGGATACCGATCAGAAGCGTTTTGTTCCCGGTGCGGCTGAAAATCTCATTTTGGTATTGCAATCGATGGGACTTTCTCACAGTGAAGGACCTTTTGTTAAAGATTCATCGATAAACGGTAGCAATCAACAATCGGCAATCAGCGATTCCGAAAAGTATCCGGGTATCGTAGAGGTTGGAGATTTTGGTCCGTATATCCAGTCCGAACGATTGGATTTGTACCGCACCTACGCGCAGCAGCTTATTGATGAGAAAAAAGCCTACTATTGCTTCTGCTCACCCGAACGACTCGATGCAATGCGCAAAGAACAGATGGCCAATAAACAGATGCCCAAATACGATCGTTTGTGCTGTCAGCTTTCTTCGGAAGAAATCCAAAAAAATTTGGATGCCAAACTCCCTAATACGACGGTCCGTTTCAAACTACCCGACCATGAAACCGTACGGTTCACCGATATGGTGCGCGGAGAGGTTTCTTTCAACACGGCTTCGATGGCGGATGCCGTGCTTCTCAAATCGGACGGGTATCCGACCTATCATCTAGCTATGGCGGTGGATGATCATCTGATGCAGATTAGCCATGTGATACGTTCCGAGGAATGGCTTCCGAGTTTGCCCTTGCACGTATTGCTCTACCGAGCCTTCGGTTGGGAGGCTCCGCAATTCGCGCATTTGCCGCTCATCATCAATACCGATAAGAGCAAGCTCTCCAAGCGTCAGGGTGATGTGGCCGTGGAGGATTACCTTAAGAAAGGCTATCTCAAAGAAGCCTTGATCAATTTCGTGGCGCTCTTGGGATGGAATCCTGGTGAAGGGAGTACGCAAGAATTGTTTTCGATGGAAGAATTGATCGAGCAATTTGACTTCGCACACGTCCATAAGGCAGGCGCGGTCTTTGATATGAAAAAGCTCGATTGGATCAACGCGCAGTATATCAAGAAGCTTTCTTTGGAAGAATTGTATCAGAAATCGTTGCCGTTCTTTCAAGAAAAATCGTTCTATACAGGAACGAAACCGGAGCGTCAATCCGAAGAGTATCTGAAGAAAGTCCTCACCATCGAGCAAGAGCGCCTGAATCGTTTGGACGAGGTGGGGGAGCATAACACCTTCTTTTTTGCCGATACCCTACAGTATGACAAAGAACTTCTCCGATGGAAGAAAAATACGGACGATGAAACCCTCGCCGCTCTTACGAAAGCCAGAGAAGTTTTAGTATCCATCGACGACCAAGAGTGGACACGGGAAATGCTCTCGGAAAAACTTATGACGGCAGCAGGGGAGAAGCGAGGCGATCTGCTCTGGCCTTTGCGCGTCGCCCTCACAGGGGCGAAGCAATCCCCATCTCCCTTCGACGTGGCATGGGTGCTTGGTAAAGCAGAAACGCTAAGCCGTGTAGAGAAAGCTTTGAATGACAAATGAGTCGTTTCGGGGTATACTGTATAAAGAGAAACGTTCTTAAGTAAGGACACTTTTACACGTATGCGATGTCTATAAATACAAATCAACACAAAATATACCGATCCGTATTTTCGGCATTCACTAAAGGCCTTATTTTGAGCGCGCTTGTTTTTGGGTATGGAGTATATCCGTTGAGTGTGACAGCTGATAGTGCCGATACGCTGCAATCACAACTGGACGCTATCAATAAGAAAATAAAGTCATATAGCAGTCTAGTTAATCAGACCCAGCAACAACGAACAATGCTCTCCGGCGAAATCAAATCGCTCGAATCGAATGCTGCTATTTTGGAACAAAAAATAGCCGACAGTAAAGAGCAACTCCAAAGTTTGGATGGAGAGATTGGCGGATTGGAAGGAAAAATTAGCGACAAGGAACAGCTTATTATAGCGCAAAAAAACCTTCTAAAGGAATTGATGCGTTCATATTATGCCACCACCGGACGGACACGTTTGCAATTCGTACTTTCGACGCAAGAATCCGCTCAATTGCTCAACAAAAGCGATTGGACTACTGAAACAAGCGTCAAGGTAAAAGAATTGCTCGACAGCATCCAATCCGTAAAAGCCGGCCTTGCCGTGCAGCACGAGAGCCTGCAAGGTAAAAAGAACGAGGCTGATGCCTTGCGTGCCCAGCTCGAACAGCGTTCCGGATACATAGCCACCACCAAACAGTTTAAGGAATTTTTGGTCACGAAGACGCAACAACAAGAAAAACAGTACAACAATATCATCGATGATCTTGAAGAAAAGCGTAACGAAATCGAAGATGAATTGAATCAATTGGATGCCGCTAAGACCGATCAGCTCGATTTGAGCAAACTTCCCGCATTCAATAAGAGCACGCTGTATTTTCCGGTGGCCAGCCCTCACAGAAGTCAGGGATATGGAAAGGCGACTTGGACCAAACAATATTCTTTCCACAACGGTGTCGATTTTGCTGATAAAGTCGGTACACCGATTATCGCAGCAGCAGATGGAAGGGTTTTGGCGACAGGGAATAACGGAAAGTACGCCTATGGGAAGTGGATTGCCATCGACCATGGTAACGGTTTAGTCACTTTGTATGGGCATTTGAGTTCCCAAAAAGTTTCGAAAGGGAGTAGTGTGAAAAGAGGGGATATTATAGGCTTAATGGGAAGTACGGGATTCTCAACTGGACCGCATGTTCACTTCACCGTTTTTGCAAAAAATTCATTTGACATAGTCCCCTCCACCAAAGTCAGCGGATTAATGCTTCCGACCGGAGCACATGTCAATCCAAATAACTACCTTCCGTAAAAAACATAGACTGTCTCGATTTCTTTCTCACTCCCTTACATCAAGTGAATCTTTAGGGAGTCTCCTCTGTGCTTTTGCGCCAGCATAAGCAGACCTTCTGTTCTTCGATTGCTCTCTGCGTGATTTGCTTCATCTTTCAATCCATTGTCATGATTTAAGGCTTATAAGAGGCATAAAAGAGCCAAAAAACGCTCGGGAAACGACCCATTTTAATGGCTTGTTTAAGCCTCAATATGACGCTTAAAATTGACTTGTGCGGGGCTTTATATTCAAAATGGTATAGGTATACCATCGATATGGCTACAAATTGATGTACATGAAAGGATGCAGCGCATATTAAAAGTTGAGACCCTATTTTTATGGCACAATAGGAGAGACGATTTCTAGGAGTGGAGGATAGTTATTTCATGTATCACAATTTCTTTGATAAGAATTAAGCATCAGTACGAATGTGTATTGTATGTAAACAGAAACGTTCAAAAGTACACATACAAAATAAATCTTTTTTAGGCGCATTTATATAAGGCAAGGAGAAGGAAGTCCTGAGAAGATACTATGCTTATCATCGAGCATATCTTCAGGCGGTCTGTACAAAATACTATCAGTATAAAGTATCCAAAGGACTTATTTTCTTGTGTTATGTCGCATAAGTTACATTATGCGACACTGTAAATAAATCCATTTGAAGCAAATAATAGACCTAGCAAAAAGATTATATTTGCTAGGTCTTTCTTATGCGTATGCTTTATCCTCAACTTTCTATAATGATTTTACCAAATTCCAGCAGGAATATCTGTTGTAATATTTGCCAATGCGTTAGGAAAAAACATTGCAACAAAAATCAAACCCGCCGTTAACCACTCGTACACTTTATACAAAAATTGTACTGACATTTTTAACTCCTATCTTTATACATTGTCGTTAAGTCATCCTGTATCGGACACGTGTATCATACACCTATTCTATAAGATTGTCCAGTCTTTCTTGTCATTACTTTCAAAAGCGAAGAATTTACGAAAAATCCACTACACTGTTTTGATAAGTAAATTAAATTTTACTAAGCCTTCTTAAATTTGACCGAGAAGAGGGGTTCGTAACGGTTTTGGTACTCATCCATCACTTCGACCGTCTTGCCGTCCATAAGGGTCGTCATGGCGATATCATTGAGCATCTGTTGCTCGCTTTCCACTTCGTCCTTAAGCTCCTCCAATTCCGCGTAGCGCTTCCCCATCTGTTCCTGCACGCGGATCTCAATCTGCCTTTTGCGCTCCTTGAGTTTCTTGAGTTCTTCGAGGATCAATTCAAGGTCGTCAGCATTGGCCAAAGTATCGGCATACTCGCGCTTGATAGTCTTCATATCCTTCTTCATCTCCTGGATGTGATTGAAAATCGATTGCAAATCCTTCATGGCTTTTTCTTTATTATATGGCTTAATTGTCCCCCACCCTTTTGTTTCAAACAAAAAACAGCGGTAAACAACATAACTTTTACAGTATAGCATAACCGCTGTTTTCGTGGAAATATTCTACTCAAACAAAGCAAGATATTTCCCATACCCTTTGGCCTCCATTTGTTCTTTTGGGATGAAGAGGAGGGCGGCGGAATTCATACAGTAGCGCTTGCCTCCCTGCTCCTTGGGACCATCGTCAAAGACGTGTCCGAGGTGCGAATCGGCATAATGCGAGCGGACTTCCGTACGTGTGGAGAAAAGCCCTTCATCTTCGTGCAGTGTCACATCATCGGGTTCTATCGGTTTGACGAATGATGGCCATCCGGTACCGGAGTCATACTTGTCGCGCGAGGAAAAAAGCGGTTCACCGGAAATGCGGTCGACGTAAATGCCATCCGCTTTATTGGTATCGTATTCGTTATTGAAATTCGGTTCCGTACCTTCCTGTTGAGTCACTTTGTACTGCAACGGGGAGAGTGTTTCTTTGATCACTTCATCGGATGGCTTTTGAAAATGCGTGAAATCGGCGTTCCCGGATGCATCTTTGGTTACCTGCGCGACCGGAGCCTCGTCATCTTTTGGGACTTTATCGATATGCTTGCTGATAAAAGCATCGCGTCCGGAACCGCCTCGATAGAACTTGTACCGAATCGGGTTTTTTGCGGCGTAGCCCTGATGATACTCTTCTGCCGGCCAAAATTTGACGCGTGGCAAAACGGGTATGGTAATGGGTTTATCGTATATTCCCTCCGCATTCATTTTTGTGATAGCGCCTTCTGCGATGGTTTTTTCTTCATCGGTATCGTAGTAGATGGCTGGGGTGTACTGCGCTCCGCGATCATGAAACGATCCTGTGGCATCGGTCGGATCGCTGTAAAGAAGGATATGCTCGACCAAATGCAGATAGCTGGTTTTGGTTGGATCATAGGTCACCTCGACCACTTCTCGATGACCGCCTTGTGCGTAATTCTCATAGGTGGGGTTGTCCGTAGTACCACCAGCATAGCCTGAAACGACACTCACGATGCCGGTGAGTTTTTCAAAGTCGGCCTCGACGCACCAGAAGCATCCTCCGGCAAACATGGCTGTCTTTGTGGTCACGGTAGCAGATGATGACATAGGCGTAGTGTTAGATGATTGATGACGAACCGATACTATTTCTAGCGCGATGATAACGAGAGTGATAATGATTCCGAGAACTACCATGCTGCTTTGTTTATATATACGCATAGGCATTGTCTTTATTTCCACAAATGAAGCCAGACTCCCGCATAATGTACGACGACGTAAAGGAAAAATATATAACCAAAAACGCCGGCGATCAGTGTGATGGCGACGGTATTGATGATTTCATTGTGCCTGCGCTTCACGGCATCGAGCGTGCAGATATTTTTGGTGTGACGGAAATACAGCGCAAGCGCGATGGAGATAGCGATCAGTCCTGCGATGCGGAAGTACCACTTATAGTCGCCGTACAGCGTGTCAGCGAGCGATGAGGCGAAGCTGACGGTTCCGATACCGAAGACAACAAGAATGACCGGCGATAAACAGCATAGCGATGCTATCACTACTGGTATACCGCTTATTTTAAAGATTTCTTTTATATTCATAGGATGGTTTTTTGCTGATATATCATATCAGTATACCACCCGTGAGAAAGAAGTGCTAATGGAGGTTTCCAAGAATCTGTCGACGGGCTCTAAAGACTTCCGAGATCCAAAGACTCATCGATACGGATCTGCGACCAGAAATCCGGGACGTGGCTGACGAGTATCATCGTGCCCTGGTATTGGTCGAGTGCTTCCGCGATAACCGGGATGTGACGGAAATTGATATGGTTGGTCGGTTCATCGAGAATCAAAAGCCCCGGTTTTTCGAGGACGAGCCGCGCGAAAGCAAGCAGTCCTTTTTGTCCTTCGGAGAGGCTTCCGACAGTCTTGGCCAAGAGGTCTCCGGTGAGGAGGAATTGTGCGGCCGTTTTGCGGATTTCTTCTTCCGCTCCGAAATTGGATGCTTTCTTCAAAACATCGTACGCCGTTTCATCAAAATCGAAGTTGGAAAAATCCTGGCGATAGTATCCGATAATCGTGTCGGGAGTGATGATGGTGCGCTCGGAATTACCAGAAGTCAGAGATTCAAGGAAAGTAGTTTTGCCGATACCGTTTGGTCCGGAAATGAGGAGATGCTGATTTTTTTTGAGCGTCATATTGACCGGGCAGACGGTTGGTTTGTGATCTTTCATAATTTCGACCGTCTTAATCTGCAGGACCGGTCCGACAATCACCTGTGCCGGTATGGTGAATGGGCGGATAGTTTTGTCTTCGCGCCTCACATCCGCCTTGTTTTCTTCGAGGTCTTCGATGGTGTCGCGCATCTTCTTGGCGACATTGCGCAGTTTGCCTCCCTTTTGGGCGAAAAAGTTCGCCTGCTCTTTGCGGTGCTTGATGTCTTTTTCCAGACGAGCGTTCTTGCGCTCCTCCTGCTCGATGCGACGCGCCACTTCTTCCATCACGTCGTAGTAGTTGCCGCTGTACTGGTCGGTCTTATGCGTGAAAATATCCAGATAGACGACGCCGTCCGTGAAGGAATTGAGAAAGTCCGCATCGTGGGAAATGACGATACAGGTATTGGGATAATTGAGGATGAATTGGGTGAGGTGTGCGATGCCTTCGTGATCGAGGTTGTTGGTCGGTTCATCGAGCAAGAGAATATCCGGGTTTTGAATGAGAGCATAAGCCAAAAGCAATCGGGCTTGCTGTCCGCCGGAAAACGACCCGATCTTTTTTTCAAGCGGATCTTTTACGGTCAGATTGACCACGTCGAGGGTGTTTTTGATCAGAGCGACGATATTACCGGGAACTTCCGGAAAGGCGGTCTCAAAAAATTCGCGTACGGTCAATTCGAGTTGTTCTCGTGCGAAGACCTGCTTGGCGATAGCGACGGTCTCATCGGTCGCGATGGAAATCCGTCCCCCTTCGGGCTTATTTTCACCGGTGATGAGCTTGAACAAAGAGCTCTTCCCTGCCCCATTTTGTCCCATCAGGGTTATTTTTGCCCCGCGACGAACGGAAAAACTCGCCTCATCCAAGATGGGCTTCTTATGGTCGTATTCAAAGGAGACCTCGTCGAACCGTACAATAGTGGTATCTTTCGCCATGACTGTTTCACATTATCTAATAGAGTACTCCTCATTATTACACAAAACCCCCTCTTTTGCAACTAAGCGTGGTTGTTTCGGGTAGTTTAAAGAGTCTCCTACATTATTGTAGCGAGACTCTTTAGTGTGGTTACTTCGTTGCGTTTTCGATGCGGAGTTCTTTCTCAAAAACTCGCACTGTTTTAAATACCGGTTCGAGCGACCTTTCTTTGTAGGTCAGAAAAAGAAATCGAACATCGCTTTTAGGAACAATCACTAGATGAAGCGGGATTTCCTGCACTGTATAATTGCCATCAGTGTATCGAGAAATCTGATCTTCACTACCATAAAGCGTCAGATCGCCAAGCTTCGGTTGGAAGACTTCGGAGCTGCGAGCTCTTATCTCCCGCTTCGCTTCCAGAGGAAGTAAATCGCGAGTCCAGATGCTGATCGGTATAGAGATTATTTTATCAGTCATACCTCCCGTAATGGTGAAACCCTCAAAAAGAAATAGGCATGAGTGATCTACTTGTTTATCAAGATTAGTATATTCAAATGAAATGAAGGTGTTACTTGTTGGCCTTGCAATTTCAATTTGGTATTGACAAAGACCTTCATTGGTAAGTTTTGCTCGGTAGCGTTGTAAAACATTTGCTCCATGCAGATAGGTGTAAATAGGTATGTCCATGAGAAATTCTCCTGTACTGTGGTAAAAAGGACTGGGTGCCATGGCAAAATGCATGACACTCTATTGAAGCATGCATTGTGTTGTCTGTCAAGAACAGAAAAGAGCCTCCTGGCTATGCTAGGGAGGCTCTTCTGCATAAAGACTGCGCAACGATACTCGATAGTGTTATGCGACACTGAAAGAGTTTTATTTCTTCTTCGCCACTTTCTTGGCAATCTTTTTAGCGATATGCTCAATTGGCGCTTTCACTTTTTTGACCGCACGTTTAACGGGTTTCTTGGTTGATTTGACGACGCTTCCCCATTGTTTTTTCAAGAGCTCGGCATACACGGCAATTTCTTCCTTGCTCACTTTACCGGTTTTGACATAGGCAGCGGATACTTCATCGATAATTTTGTGATACACCGCTTCGGTTACTTCGCCGGCTTCTTCGATTTTTTCAACGATGTCAGCCTTCATTTTGATCATCCAGCCCTTGAAATTCTTCTGATGCTTTTTGCCTTCGGGACCGAAGAAATAGTACGTAGCTGCTCCGAGTGCCGCAACCGATGCTCCCAGCGCGACCATTTTCCCTACCGTGCCTTTGTCTTGCTTTTTCATATGTGTATGATTAATTACTTAGTTTCAGAATGCTCTACTAGCAGAGCATTCTTCATTATCGCATATAACGTCACATAAAACCAGGATTTGTGCAAGATATCCGAAAAATTGAAGGTTGCGTAGTTGCGTACAGGTACAAAAAATCCCGATGGAAATACCGGGATTTTTTGAATAGAGTACAGGAAAATAATAATCGCACTACTTCCTCTTCGTCACTTTCTTGACGATTTTTTTAGCGCTTTTCTGAAGCGGTTTCGCGTTGGATTTAACGGTCTTCTCGACGCTCTTCCACTGGGACTTGAGTTTCTTGGCGAATTGCTTCACTTCTTTTTCTCCGTGTTTGGCATAAGACTTGGCGACACTATCGACGATTTCATGATAGGTTTTTGTTGTCATTTTCTCCGCTTTGGAAAGTTTCTTGGTTACATCGGATTTCATTCGCAACATCCATTCTTTGGTATCTTTCTGATGCTTCTCACCTTTTGGTCCGAAAAAATAGTATGCACCGGCGCCGAGAGCTGCCACACCCGCACCGAGCGCAACAATACTTCCGGTTATGATCCCTTTTTTCTTTGGAGCGGCTTTTTTGGTTGAAACCGCTTTCTTCGTTGCGACTTTGTGTGCTGCCATAATATTATTTATTTTTATTTTTTACTTCTGATACTACTAGTATACCACATTATTTTTCTGTTGTTTTTTTGTGTTTCCTTCCGCCGAATATCATTTTAAATATCATACTTTCTCGTAAGTCAGAGACGAGTTCTTTCGTATCTTCGCTCACGGTATCGATGCCCTGTTCAATTTTTTCGGTAATGCTTCTGACCCTGTGTAAAATCCTGATAATATATATCAATCCAATAGCGATAAGCAATGTCAGCACAGTGAACCCGATGGACGAGATGAAAAAAAATATATCCGCGTGTATGAGTGTTTGCGCCTGCATAAAAGAAAATATGAAAGATGATTCTTGCTTTCAGTATAGCAGATAACGGCAATACTGCACAAGACACGCCGTCCATCGATTTATTTTTCTTCGAAGTGTCGCACGAATCTGAAAGTCACATACGGGAGTATCGCCATCTGCAGCACCGGCCAAAGACCTGCCTTAGTCCAGAGGAATATCGGCATCATCGGAGTATACGCCCATCTGCCGACTGAAAGAGCGGTATATTCTATGAGGATAGCCATTACTATTCCGACAATAACGAGAAAGGTTATTGACATCGCAGTCCACGATCGTATCCAGTACGCATTGGAAAAACGCCATGCGCATATTACATAAAGAAGCGCGATAATCAATACATCACCCAAAGCCCCTCTGAAACACGGGATAAAGTGCTGCCAGAAACCGGCGTACCCGGCGTAGAACGGCGCTTGCGCATTTTCCCATACGAGATTGAGAAGAAAGCTCGAAACGATAGTGCGGAGTATCAGTGTAACATATTTGTTTTTCCTATAATTCCAAATAGTATGCATGGGAGTTTCTGAGCCAAAGGTAATTTTTTACTCGAACTTGATGGCGAAATTATACATACCCATCGAACATGTTCCATTTATGGTTGTACCTGCTGTTTGCGTCGGCACATCGATAAGGGTCTCACCGGTTTGCGGAAGATTTTTTTGGTATTTGATACTCGGGATGCTTACTGCTGAAGAGCAATCGAATGTTCCATTGGTGACGACCTTGATAACAGTGGGCATACCCGCCTTGGCCGTAGTAGTTTTTGGCAGATAGCCCCCTTTGGCAGTGATGGTGATGATTTGCTTGCCATCCACGACGCTCACATTGCTCGGCGCTACAGATACCGAGGTTATCGGTGTTTCCGACGGCGTCAAATCGGATCGCTTGATATTATCGTGCGAAACAAGAAAGATATTGATCGCGGCGGCGATGATAATGAGTATCACCGCTATCTTAAGAGATTTTGACATAGTATACAGTTTAAAAATTGAAAATCGGAGCGAGCCATCCGATAGCCACGAAACTATTGAGGATATTGAAGAGCGCGAACAAAATAACAATGAGTCCCGCCGTCTTGAAGAACACACCGGAGTTAGCTTTGGTGTGGATACTCAAAGAACTGAAACTGATGAGCGCGAGCACGGGAAAAGTACCGAGTGCGAAAGAGAGCATCGTCAGTCCTCCATGCAAGAAGCTTCCCGTCGTCAGCGAATACAACTGCATTGATTGCGTGAAACCGCACGGGAGGAAGAATGTGGTCATACCGACCAACGCCGGCGTGAGCGTATGATTCATCTTGGTCACATCGGTCACTTTCTTGGAAAAAAACTTCGGCATCGTGAATTGGAAACGCTTGGTAAAGTGAAAGACATCAAGCAGATTGATACCGAGGATAAGCATCACCATACCCACCAGAAAGCTCATCACGAATATCCCGTTCTGTCCCAACTGAAACACCGCTCCCACTGACCCAATTATACCACCCAGCACGAAAAATGAAACGATACGTCCGATATGGAACAAGACTTGTGGCTTTACCTTGTCCCCTTCTCTTGCAAAGGTGGCCGACATCGAAAGCACCAGTCCACCCACCATCGCCATGCAGGTCGAAAGCGAGGCAATGATACCGATGACAAAGGCCGTGCCATAGGTCACCTGCGAGGTATCCACCATATTGATGATACCAATTTTTTGGAGCAGGATGAAAAGCAGAACAAAGGCTACTACGAAAGGAAGAGCTGTGACAAATTCTTTCCAATCGATTACTTTTTTCACCTTTTCGACCGAGAGAGCATAACCATGTTTCTCGAGTAGTTTCGTCAGTGCTTCGGCGAGACTCTCGGGTGTCGCATCACCGAAAGTACCCGTAACGGTAACGGATTGCGTCCGCAGACTCGTCGTCGCGCTCGTCACCAGCGGATGCTCTTTGATTTCTTCCTCAGTCAGCATCACGCAGGCTTTGCAGTGCATACCCGTCACATGAAAAACATAATTTTTTTGTTCTTGGTTCATAGGGTTAGAGTTTTTGTATCTTAATGCGTAGTGAATTGGAAATGACCGAAACGCTCGAGAGTCCCATAGCCAGACCAGCGAATACCGGATTAAGCAACCATCCGAAAATCGGGTAGAAGACGCCGGCTGCCAAAGGGATGCCGATGATATTATACACGAAGGCGAAGAAGAGGTTTTGTTTGATACCTCGCATGGTTATCTTCGAAAGCCTAATCGCCTTGACGATTTTGGAAATATCTCCGCCAAGCAGTGTGATGCCAGCAGACTCGATCGCCACATCCGTCCCGGTGCTCATCGCAATACCGATGTCGGCCCGTGCCAATGCCGGCGCATCGTTGATACCATCTCCTGTCATCGCCACGATTTCCCCTTGTGCTTGGAGCTCCTGTATCTTTTCCATCTTGCTTTGCGGCGAGACTTCTGCCACCACCTCATCGATACCCACTTGACTGGCTATAAATCGTGCCGTATGAGCATTATCTCCCGTAAGCATGATGACCTTCACGCCGAGCTTATGCAGTTTTGCTATTGCATCTTTCGCTTCAGGCTTCACCACATCCGCCACCATCACCACTCCGAGCACCTGCTGCTGGGTTGCCAGTATGATAGGCGTCTTGCCCTCACCCATTTCTTTTTCTATCGAAGCCTCATCAAACACGATGCCAAGGTCGCGGATGAGTTTGAGATTGCCGGCATAATACACGGTGTCACCTATCACTCCCTGCACTCCCTTGCCCTGTATTGCCTCAAACTTTTCTACGGAAAGTTTTGCTATAGTATTCTGCGCCTGTGCATAGGAGACAAGCGCGTGTGCGATCGGATGCTCCGAGCGTGACTCGAGGGCCGAGAGTTTCGCGAGGATATCTTCTTTAGAAGATATATCGCTCAGAGGATGAATGGCAATGAGTTCCGGTTTGCCTTTAGTGATAGTCCCCGTCTTGTCGACCACCACAACCGTTACCTTGTGCAGTTTTTCCAGTGTAGCAGCGTCTTTGACCAGTATCCCCTCACGCGCTCCTTTGCCCACACCCACGATAATAGCGGTTGGTGTCGCTAATCCAAGCGCGCAAGGACACGCAATGACGAGCACGCCCACAAATGACACCAGTCCAAATGAAAGCGATTGCGCGAATCCAAGGTACGATGTGCCGATAACCATCCATCCACTCAGTGCGAGAAATGCGATAGCAATCACGACCGGAATAAATACGGCGGAAATTCTATCGGCCAAAGCCTGTATCGGCGCTTTGCTTCCCTGTGCGTCCTCGACCATACGGATGATGCCCGCAAGCATCGTCTCACTCCCGACTTTGGTAGCCTGGAATGTGAATGCTCCGGTGGTATTGAGCGTGCCGGCCACCACCTTCATACCGGCCGTTTTCTCAACCGGAATCGGTTCGCCCGTAATCATTGATTCATCTACATACGATACCCCGTCGAGAACAACACCATCCACCGGAAGTTTCGAAGCCGGCTTGATGATAATAGTATCTCCGTGCACCACTTCGCTCACGGGTATTTCCGTTTCCTTCCCGTCGCGGATCACCAGCGCGGTCTTGGCTTGAAGATTGAGGAGCTTCTCGATAGCGTCGCCCGTTTTTATTTTCGATCGTGCCTCAAGGTATTTGCCGAAAGTGATGAATGCGATCACGACGATGGTGACGTCGTAGTATGTCTGCTCGACATCAAGAAACGGCGTGAGAGGCTCTTCAAAAGAGGTTACAATCAGACTGTATACGAATGCGGTCAGCGTGCCGATACCGATAAGCGTATCCATATTGGCATTACCGAAACGCAGGAATCGGAAGAGCCCTTGTAAGTAAGGCTTGCCGATAACAAACAAGGCGTAGGTCGCCAGCACTGGCAGCAAGTGATGAAAAAACTCGCTCGTCACATATGGCATCTTTTCGATAACTCCAAACTGCGCCAGGCTATCCCACCCCATCACAAACAGACTGATGAGTGTCAGAGGAATAGCCGTCAGCACTTTGGTTTTCATTGCGACCAGTTCCTGCAGCTTCTCTTGCTTGGATGAGCTCATTCCCAGATGAGCGCTGTGATCGGCGGCCGACATACCTATTGTTTGTGCTGTTTGTGCTTGCCCGCCTCGGAGGGTTTCCGGCATAACCAAAGAGTAGCCAAGGGGTTTGATGGTCTCGGATAAAAGCTCGGGATTTACCTTCTCACTATCAAAAACTACTTTGGTGCTTTCCGTACCATAATTAACCTCCGCTGATTCAATGCCTTCTATTTTCCCCAGCTTCTTTTCGATGATGCTTGCGCACGAAGCGCAATGCATCCCTTTGATTTTGAATGTTTGTTTGGTCTGCATGCTCTTGGTATTAATAAATAATACGAACACTCTCTTTATGTCATCCCGAGCTTGTCGACCGCGTGTCGCCCTTAGCTTTAGCGGTGGCACAGGGATCTGCTTTACAATGAGAAGATTTCTCGACTACGCTCGAAATAACATGCTATTCTTGCAATTTTCGTAATCTAATTCGACAAATTATATATCTTCAAAAGCTCCTCTATGGCCTTGTCTTTATCCTCGGCCATCTGGTGCGCGACGCAGGTGTCGAGGTGTCCTGCGAGCAATTCCCTTTTCGTCGTCTTAAGCAAACCAATGACACTGTCGATTTGCTGGATGACTTCCGGACAGTAGCGGCCGCCCTCGATCATCGCTGTCACCTTGAGCAGTGTCCCCTGCGCCTGCTTCGCACATTTCTGCGCTTTCAACTTTTTCTCGGACAGTGCTTTTTTCGCATTGTCATCCTGAGTGAAGCGAAGGATCTCTTTATTTTTTATCGCCATATAAGTGTATAAAAATTACTAACCTACTACCTACAGTATAGGTTATATAAAACTACTGTCAAATGTTTGTAAAAAATGCAAAAAGAAAAGTGGTAAAGAATATTATTCCGTACCACTTGACTAGACTAGGTTGATTGCTGTCAAACTTACTATGGCCGCACATTATCCCTAAGAAAAGTTTCTATTTGATAAGGAATAGTCGCTTTTTCAAGGATCATTTGCTTGAACGCTGGTATTTTAGCATGAATGGACTGCGGAATCTCGTCTTCTGCAATATCAGACTCCATCTCTTGCAGTTTTTCCTCCAAAAATACCTCTCGGACTTCGTATCCCTTCAGATCACCCATGCTATCTTGAAGCCATTCTAAATCAATATCGCGGAAATTATTTTTAAGATCAATTACTTCGCCAAGATAATCTACCACCACCGAACATAAGCTCCATGATGGCACGAAATCTTCATCGAGATGCCCGCCCTTAGCCAGCATATTGATGTGAGCCTCCGTGCATTCATTACAAACGCAGGCCGCAGCGCTCACGATGATTTTTTTCACCTCTTCCGAAGTTTTACCGCAAAACGAACATGTTTTAATCTCTGATTCTGCCATTACCGTACCCTCTTTTAAATTGATGAGAAAATGACCGCTTGTCACAGCCATCTTCTCAAAGAACAAAACCACACTATATCAAGCCAAAACTTGACTCTCTATTGTAGCATACTGTCAGCACTTTGTCAATCCCTGTGACACGAATATACTCACCCAATCCCCAAGGAAATCAAGAACTCGGTGAGGGTTTTGCCGCGCAGCTCCTTGTACTGGCCTGGCTTGAGGAGGCCGATGCGCAGATCCATAATACGAATACGCTTCAGGTCGCGCACTTCATAGCCGAGCGCGGTGCACATACGGCGAATCTGATGCTTCTTGCCTTCTGTGAGGATGATTTTAAAGACCTGGTCATCGACAGCGGTCACGATACACGGTTTAGTCTTAAAATCCTCGAGTTGGATACCCTCGCTCATCCAGCGGATGAAAAAGGTGTTGACTTTTTTGTTGACTTTCACGACATACTCTTTTTCGTGAGCATACTCGGGGTTGAGCACCTTGTCGGTGATACGGCCGTCATTGGTCATCAGCATCAGCCCCTGCGAGGCGCGATCGAGCCTGCCTACCGGAAACACATCCGCCGGAAGCCCCGAGACATCTTTGATGCTTTTTTGTCCGAGAAGCGAGGTGTGCGTCGCTATCTTGGCCTGCTTGTAGTACAGGAAGTAGCGATACTTTTTCCAGGCTTGCTTGAGCTTGCCATCCACCTCGACCTTGTCGGTTTCTTTGACCTTGTCCCCCACCTTGGCACGCACACCGTTGATAGTCACGAGTCCTTTTTCGATCAGCTTATCGGCCTCGCGACGGCTAGAAAAGTTTTTGATAGCGAGGTGCCGATTGAGACGCATCGGGTAGACGGGTGTGTCTAAGACACTTGGCTGAACTTTCTTGACTTTAGGGAAGTAGCTTGCCTTGGGCTTTGGCGCATACTCGGGTCGCTCATAGGAAGAAAAGACGTCCTTTGCATTCGCATGCTCTTTCACGAATGGCTTGGCGGATCCGGGCGCTCGCTTGGGCTGCGGATTCTGGCGAAGGTTGTTGCCCTTGCGCTTCGAAGCAGGACGATAGGATGTATCGAGCTTCTTGCCTTTATAGGTTGTTTTCTTACTTGTCTGCATAGATATATTGTTACTGATGTAAAGTATGTATCTTCACGAGCTGAAAAAGTAGGTTCAAGAATTTTTCATAACCATATGCGTACTCGCATCGGTTTTGAAAAATTACTTGGACATGCTTTTTGTTATAGATTCTTGTGTCATTCCTCAAACTAAAGCGACCCGCGGTTGCCATGCTTATAAAATAGCGCCTTACTTCTTTACCGCTACACTAGCCAGGCGTCTCACCATAAACTGCGCCTCCTTGGCCAATCCGGCAGCATACGCCTCGTAGTCGCCCATATGAGTAAGCTTGCCATCTGCCAAAAGCGAGGTGTCGAGTTTCGGTATGCGCTCGAGGAAATAGCGGTCGTGAGTCACCAGTATCACCGTACCCTCATACTTCTCCAGGATTTCTTCCATCGCTTCGATAGCCTCGATATCCAAGTGATTGGTCGGCTCGTCCAGTACCAATACATTGACATTCATCTCGGAATAGACCGCCAAAAGCAAACGCGCCCGTTCTCCAGGACTGAGCTCGCCAATAGTATCGCGGCTGGCATCCATCGCGCTAATATGGAATCGGTGTAAAAGAAGAGCGATATGATTGGTATCATAGATACCTGCCATCTCACCGAAAAGCCACTTGATAGTCTGATACTTCGGGAGGTTTTCGTGTTCTTGCGTGAAGTTGCCGACACGCAAAGCATCACCCCTCGCCACCATACCCGACAGCGGCGGTAAATCGCCCGTAATGGTTTTGAGCAGCGTCGATTTTCCCGAACCATTGGCACCGACGATACCGATACGTGAACCGAACGGGATATTCATCGAGAATGGTCCGAATTGAAAATGATCCGCATAACCTGCGACGACATCCGTCAAGATGATAGCCTGACGTTCTTCTTCGGGAATAGCGGTAAAACGAATCTGCAGCGGCGCACGCTCCTCGAGTTTTTCCACTCGCTCTATATTGTCCATACGCGTCGTGATGGCATTGCCGGTCACGCTGAGTTTCTTGGATCGATCACGAGCAAAGTTGCGACCCATCTTGTCATTGTCATCCCAAGGCTGTATAGCACCCTTGGCCGCCCAATCGTGTTTTTCCAATGCGGTCGTCTTGAGCCGCTTGATTTCTTCTTGTTGCAATCGATACGCCTCGCGCAATCGACGAATCTCGAGCGCTTTTCTATTAGCATAATCAGTATAGTTGCCGGTATGCAAAAACGCATCGCGCTTGAACCAATCGATTTCCAAGATTTTCGTCACCACGCGATCAAGAAATCGCCTATCGTGAGATGCAATGACACAAATAGCCGGAGATGCGATCAAGTATTCCTCAAGCCAAATCAAAGCGGGCAGATCAAGGTTGTTGGTCGGCTCGTCCAAAAACAGCATATCAACTCCCTTGAGAAGTATGGCCGTAAGAGAGATTTTTGTCTTCTGTCCCCCGCTCAACTGTGCAACCGGGTGGTTAAGTTCGATAGCATTCATTTGGAATCCATCGAGCACAGCACGGATGCGACGCTCGAAATCATACCCGCCTGCACGCTGGTAAAGCTCTGTGATCTCCGTATATTCTTCCAAGACAGCTTCCTCGTCCAAACGAGGTTCCAGAGCTGTCATCTGCTTTTCGATTTCGATAATACCCGAGACGCGGCGGATAAACTGTTCTACCGTCTCGTGCGGCAAGGCATCGACTTCCTGCGCGAGGTATCCGACACCGATATGGCGCGCGATGCTCACCTCACCCTTATTGGGCGTTTCGATACCCGCCAAAATCTTGAGCAAAGTAGACTTCCCTACTCCGTTTGGCCCGACCAAAGCGGCCTTTTGACCCGGCCCTAAGGCAAAGGTAATACCCGACAAAATGGTGCGAATACCGTATATTTTCGAGACTTTCTTTACGACGAGCATAGAATTGTAGGTTAGGCTGTTATCTCAACAGTGCTGATAAATAGTTGCGAATACTGCATTGTATCATATTTCCATAAAAAAAGCAAGAAAAACACTCATTTCTAATAGAATGAGTGTTTTTCTTTGATACGTTCCGTTCCCTACACATCCATCGCCTTGAGGATACGGTCGAGCTTGGCGGTGGCGACACCTACCACACTGTCTCCTCCGCCGTAGTACATATAGATTGTACCACCGCGATTGACGACGCCGCATGGGAACACCACTTTGTTCACCTGTCCCATTTTTTCGTACTCCATCTCTGGTTCGAAGATAGCATCCGTAGTACGCGCGAGGATAATAGTAGGGTCTTTGAGCTGCAAGAGCACCGCGCCTACCCGGTAAGTGCTGTTGTCTGAAACACCATGATAGAACAGGAGCCAGCCTTTTTTGGTTTTAATAGGAGGGGCGGCGATGCCGACTTTGGCACTGTCCCACATCCCGTGTCGTGGTCCGACGATCGGCGTGAAACTTTCCACCTTGTCCACGGCGAAGTTGAGCGATTTGACCGCGTCAAGGCAAATATGATTGTGAGCGCGATGAAAAACTAAGTAGTGTCCATGGATTTTCTCGGGAAAAAGACAGGCGTCTTTGTTGTCGATACCCTCGGGCGTCACCAGTTTCGGCTCCGTCCAATTCCAGTCCAATCGCAAGAAATCCTTGACCGCGATACTGGTCGCAGCGACCACTGGTGGGTTATTCCCATCGTAAGCGGTATAGAACATGTACAGTGTATCGTCTATCTGCGTGATACGAGGATCCTCGCATCCTGAATTGCCCGGGTGCGATTTCATCTCAAATCCCTGGCGGGGGGTGTAGATCGGTTGATTGAGTCTTTCGGTAATATCAAGACCGTTTTTGGAAACCGCATAGCCCATCACCGAAGTGTCATCCGTACCCATCGCGCGGTACACGATATATATCTTCCCTTTGATTTCCACTGCGGCCGGATTAAAAACCGCCTTATTCTCCCAGGCATTCGCTTCGAGAGGCAATAGAATAGGATTGTTGCGGCTGCGCGTGAATATCGGTTCTTTGTGGATGCTATAGAGCAGATCATCCAGATCGACACTGGCTCGACAGCCAGTCGTATCCGTCGCTCCATAATAGATAAACAATTTTTTGCCGGCGATAAAAGCACCTGAAGGGAAAATGACATTTGGTACCTGTCCGAATTCCTCATACGTTTCCTCGGGCACCAAGAGCGGTCCGGATGTGCGAGCGATGATTTTTTTTGGATCATTCAGATCCAAGAGCAGTGCCTCAATACCAAAAATCTTGTGCTCACTGAAATAGTTTTGGATATGCGAATATACCAAGAGCCAACCGTCTTTGGTTTTGATCGGTGCGGCGCCTATCTCCACATGATCGCTGTCACAGCGGCGCAAATCGATACGATGATCATCGATGTGCTCATGCCACTTCTGCCAGTACTCGGGTGACCACATTTCTTCGAGCGTGTCGAAATAAGCGAACGCAGTGACAACCGGCGGCTCATCTGTATGCGCGCTCAGCATCGCCACATATTTCCCGTTAATCTTCTCCGGGAACAAAGTCATGGCCTTAGCATTGAACGGCGTGACCAAGTGTTTTTCGTCTATCTTCTTAAAATCCTTGGTCGTAGCTACAGCAATTTTGATGCCGGGAGCCGCAAACGGAAAAACGGAAAGTGCGGTATAGAAAATATAGTAGGTGTCCCCTATCTTGGTGACACGAGGATCCTCACAGCCAAACTGCTCCCATTCGAATTCCGGCGCGATGAGTTGTCGGCGCTTTTCATAATGATGCCCGTCGATACTCTCGGTGTAGCCGATAGAGGAAATGCGAAGCTCTTGTTTGTGAACATACTTCACATCCGAAACCGCTCGATACACGGAGTGCACTTTGTTCTTATCCTGTATCGGGCACCAGTTGAAGGCTCCGAACGACTCCCAAGCGTGATCAGAAATAGGCTTGAGAAGCGGATTGTGAGTGGATCGTCGTATAACCAGCATATTATTGATGTTTTGGTATATTAATTTTTTTCACGCGTGCAGGCTTATTGGCCTGATGCTCGATATGCGTGGTCACATCCCCGAGGAATTCATCAATATTCTCCGTCGCGACGCACACCACACTATCGGCTCCGCCGTAGTATACGAACAAGGTATCCTCTTTGATGACCGCTCCGCACACATACACCACGCCGGATTTGGCACCGTGATTCTCGTAGTGAGCGTTCGGCTCCAAGATAGGATAATTGCAGCGGTGCAAAATCTTGGTCGGATCGTTTTGATCCAAAATCATCGCACCCACTTTGTACTTATTCGGATCACGCTTATCCATCGCATGATACAGCACCAGCCAACCGTATTTAGTCTTGATCGGCGGCGCACCTGCTCCGCGCATAATATTGTCCCAGCGATGATCATCTTTGCCTGGCATCTTCATACTTTCGATGACTATCTTTTCATCATCCAAAGTGTCGAGGTATTCGATGGAAATCTTCGGCGTGATACTGTGCAAAACAGCGTACTTGCCATTCACCTTCTCCGGGAAAATCATCCAGTTCTTTTGGATTTCCCCGGGTTTGGAAATGAGCACCGGCTTTTTCCAATTCCATTCTTTATTCAAAAAATCCTCCACGCTAATCGAGGTCAATGCCACGCCCGGTGCATTGTATCCGTCGAAAAGCACATAGGTCATATAGATACGATCACCGATATGCGTGATACGCGGATCCTCGCACCCTGCCCAGCTGCCGCCCGATACATACGGCGAGTTCTTAGCGCCTTCGCGATTGCTCTTGGTTGGATTCCACAACGTAAACACCGGCTGATCCAATCGCTCATCGATAGTCACACCGTCACGCGACGAGGCATAGCCAAGCACTGACACACCGTTTTCCCCGATGGCGCGATAGAGCAAGTGAATCTTGCCATCCAGATGCAGTGCGGCCGGATTGAAGGTGGCCTCTTTCTCCCACTGGCTCTCTATCTTCGGTTCGATGATCGGATTGCTGTGATGCCGCTTGAGCTGCTTGATGATTTTGGCGCGTACCAATCCCGATGAAACGAGATGTATAGTCTTGAGGAATATCTCGTTGTCAGCATTCGCCCAATAGATATGCAAAGAATGCTCAACGATAACCGCTCCCAAGAATCGATCCGGGATATGCGTTTCATCCACCACCTCTTCCCAAATAGGATCGTCCGATCGCCACAGAGGCGCGAGATACGGCTTGTCCATAGAAAACAACGCGGCTCCAACAACGATGTCCGCCCCGCCTTTTTTGCCGCGTCCCGAAGTATACAACACCAAAATTCCCTGCTCAATGATAAGCGTTCCGATGACGTGCAGTGCGCCTGCATCGAAATGCCCCTTGCGTGGCGACAGCACTTCACCGGAAGCATGCCAAGAAGTAAGATCGCTCGAAGCAGCCACAAATACATCGGTATCGCCATAGTAGGAAAGAAATCTTTTTTTGTGTTTGTAACTGGAAACAATAAGCGAGGCCTTATGCGATAGATCGATATCGTTTTCCACGACGGTGAAATGGATCATATCCTCCGAATGCGCCATTATCGTACACTTTTTTCCACGCACCGTGCGCACGTACATCACATAGTAGTCTTTGTTATGCGTAAAAAAAGACAGAGCATCGCATCCTGCGAGTGACTCCGCCTTGCCGTCTTTCCCTAAAATCTCAAGCTCATACCCCTGGGCGAATGCTACTCCATCCGTGCTCTGCGAGACAAACAAGCGCATCTTTCTGGCAATTTTGACGCCATACACCACCAAGACGCGCTTATTGTGCGTCGTCACCGAAAGTGGGTATACGATCGCGTCTTCGTGTGTCAATGTCGTCTTGCTTGCCATACCTTTTTTGTTTTACCTGTTTAAGAAGTACGCCCGTAAGCGTCTTCGATCCTGACGATGTCGTTCTCATCAAAATCCCCGAAAGCGATCTCCAGTATCTCCACATCATCCGTTGGTGCGCCGATCCGATGCACTGCTTTGGCATCGATGTAGAATTCATCGCCTTGCTTTGCTATCCGTGTCTCTTCACCGATAGTGATACTCGGATTGCCGGAGAGCACGCGCCAGAACTCATTGCGTTTGTGATGATACTGCAGGCTCAGTTTCTGTCCCGCCGTAACGCTCAGTATCTTGACTGTTGTCACCTCATTGCTCGTAAATTGCCGAAAAGACCCCCAGGGCCGTGTGTCGTTTTGTATGTTCATTTCTGTGCATCAATACGGAAAAAAGTATCCCCCTCTTTCTCTATTAAACCTCTTTGTCTGGCACTCGTCAAGCTCGGCTGACGAATCCTTTCCGCAGGCATTGTATTGAAGGCGCTAGCGATCGCAAAGACACTCTATGTGAGCGAAACGACGACACAAACTAGCTTATTCCATATGCGGAAGAGAGTGTCCCAAAAACCATCGGTAGGATGATCGCGATCGCTATGAGCGGCAAAACTACGGTCAGTACCGTGATGATAAGCGTCCATTTGAAATATGAGCGCAGCTTCTCCACGGACACATAAATAGCATCAAGCTTCTTCTCCTGTTCTTCTATTTTCCGCAGCAATTCTTCTTGCATAGGTTTTATATTGAAAAAATTATCCCTTCGTATTCGTCGTCCCAATATGATACCAGTATATCACGCCACACCGCTCCCGACCGGATTCAGCTGAGAATATATTTCAACAATGCCATCCTGATGAGCAATCCATAGCGGGTTTGCTTGAAATACAGTGCCTTGGGCGAGGCATCGACTTCGGGCAAGATTTCGTCTATACGTGGCAACGGGTGCATAATGATAGACTTCACTTTCATCGCCCTCACTGTCTTTCTGTTAATCTGATAACAGCCCTTGTATCGCCGGTATTCCTTATCGCTCTTGAAACGCTCCTGCTGAATCCGTGTCTGATAGAGTACATCCACCAAAGAGACCACGCTATTCAAATCCTCCGTCTCCATAAAATCGACGCTGTGCTGCTGCAGATACGTCTTGATATCCTCCCCTACCCGCAAGGCTTTCGGTGAGACGAAGTATATCTTCACATCCTTGTACTTCCCCAAAAGATACGCGAGCGATCGGATGGTGCGGCCGTGCTTCAGATCGCCGACAAAAGCGATGTGTATCCCGTTTATTTTCTTCAATTCTTTGTGTATCGTGTACAGATCCAGCAGCGCCTGCGTCGGATGCTGTCCGGATCCGTCACCCGCATTGATGACCGGTATATCGGATACGAGTGAGGCTCTTTTGGAGGAACCTTCCTCATCATGACGAAGGACGATCACATCGACATAGCCATTGACCACCCGGATCGAATCTTCCAGGGTCTCCCCTTTCGAAACGGAAGAGAATTCTTTGGCATTTTCCGTCGTAATAACACTCCCTCCAAGGCGGATCATCGCCGATTCAAAAGAAAACCGAGTACGAGTACTCGGTTCATAGAAAAGCGTCGCCATGATTTTTCCTTTCAGACACATATCCTTTTTCTTCCCCAAATTATCCGCCAAAGCGAAAATCTGCCTGATCACCTTTTGGTCGAACTGCTGCGACTCAATGACGTGTTTCATAAGCGCATAGAGAATATGGATTAGCGAAAGTCTACTGTGTACAGAATAAAAGAAAAACCCCACCCTCGCAAGGGATGGATTTTTGCATTGTTTCTCTTAATGCGATTTTAAATATTTGAAAAGCGGCAAGGTAAATACTACTACCTTGCCGCTTATGTCATTAAAAAACGCCGAATGGTTTTTTTGTCATTACCTTAACACTCAAATAGAGAAGATCACACCCTTTGAACCTATTCAAATATTTCGGTTCGCTGAGTAAAGCGTTCAATTCATTGGTTATTCCAAGTGAAGCTAAGTATCCTGTCCTTTTGAGTAAGTTATCGAACCTTATAACAGTGCCTTCAGAAAAATCGGACATACCATCAGGAAAGTCGCGCTTAAAATGAGGCGACCAGTGATCATAACGCTTATCACACACAATGATGTGCTCATTTTTAAAATACAGCATATTTTCATTGCGTAGTTCTGCAAGATGCTTTTGAATTTTTTCCATCAAATCCTTTTTTTGAATAACAACACTAATAATTGGATTAAGGGAAAGCATCTTCTCTTTTTTATCTCTACGAATGGTAGAAAAAGCGGTTATAAAAGAGATGAATTGACTTGGACTGTCAGGCATGACATGGAAACCCAATATCTGCAACAATTTTTCATCCATAGCCAGATCATTGAATCTGATTCTAAAAAAAGTATCCGTTGATCCATCCATGCTAGTATCATCTTCAAGAAACATAATACTAGCATTATCTCTCATGAAAAATATTTCTTTCACCACTTCATTGGTATCTATTTCTGCTAATTTATTCACAACTGCCTCCTCTGAGCATTCATTTATAAATAGCTAACTACGTTAGCTAAAAATATATAAAACACACTTTGTTAAGTAACTACCCCAGAAACCCATTTAGGGCATGACTAATTAAAGCATACTTTAAATAAAAAGTCAAGTATTTAATACTGCTTTAAACCCCATAGAAAAATAAGACTGGAAAAGCTTTGATAAAAGTTTTATTGCAGAACAGTTTAAACGCTGTGCTATAATCAGTTCATATATAAGAAGGTCGAACAAATTCATATCTATGAACTACAAACACACGCAAATTGGTTACCTGATGCTGGTCGTCACGCTGGCTGTACTGGCGCTTTTCGTATGGGTGTATACCACAGCCTCCGCTGAGCCCCCTTCAGCAGATTCAGGACCGAATTTTGCCATCACTACTGTCATGGTATTGATTCTGTTTACCCTTGCTTCCTTTTGGTCGCTTCAAATCAGTATCGATGAGAAATATATACACATCAAATTCGGCTATGGCATATATCAGAAAAAGCTTTCACTCGATGATATACTCTCCGCCAAAACTGTCCGGAATCACTGGTATTACGGATGGGGAGTAAGAGTATGGCTCTGGCCAAAAATGTGGATCTACAATGTTTCCGGTTTTGATGCCGTCGAAGTGAAACTAAAAAATGGCAAGGTATACCGAATAGGCACAGACGAACCCAAGAAATTAGAACAGGCAATTCTGCGTTTGATTAAATAACTCAGAGGCATTGTACGCGCGGGTGGAGGCGGTGATGAATCGTGGATAAGGAGTGAAAACAAATCGTTGTTTGTGCTTGTGTTTGTATTATTCAGAAAAAATTTATAGAAAAAAACCGCCTTGCCATTATCGGGGGCGGTTTTTTGTTTTTTGCGGTGAGATTTCACTTGGATATTATCCATGTGGTCTGAATGATATAATTTCTATCACCCCATATATCACGTAGCAGTTTTGACTCCTCATCATTCAAGGATGCTCTTTCAACAAAAACATCTGAGACATCGTCTATCCTTCTAGACTGTATGCATTCAAAGTTGATCTGGTTATCTTTCATCCACGTTTCAACTTCTTTGCGTGATGAATAGAAATGTCCAGAGCGTTGAATTTTTGGAATTGAACCGTCAAATGCCAGGTCTATATTTTGACGCCATCCATCCGGATCAGCATCATCTGCTCCCGCATTTTGTAAAACTACAAATTGTTTTGTCACTCTTGTAATTTCTTTTAAAATAGCGGCTTGTCTTTCCGGATCATTCCATATAAGCACATAGCGCATCATGCCTACATCAACAGTATCATCTTGCAATGGTATGCATTCTGACAAATCCGCTTCAATCGCCGTGCTGCAGATTTTCCGCACCTTCCGGAGCAGTTACCGCAGCGACCAGCGACTTCACTTACAGGGAGTGTGGTCTGAATAGCTTGAAAAGCTTCTTGACCTGGCACAACAAATGGCGTTTTCATGAGATTTTCTCCAATGAGCCAAGTTTACCTAAATACTCGTCGACACCTGACGAGGCCTGCCAGAGCTTGCGATATTTCGACAAACTTCTAGTGTGCATAGCATAGCCAAATTCTTCCTTTCCTGTCAAGTCCCTAAACGCCGGGAGGTTCAAGATGATGCGATTGAAAATTTCCGCCGCATCCCAGTCTTCACGCAATACATCCTGTTTTGTTTTCTTGAGATACGTATAATAATAAAAATGGAGAACCTCATGAGCTACATGACGACGCACTTCATCGGGCTCACTCTCCGTTTTATACCAAATCTGAAAACCTCGCATATTATCTTCGATAACGCCACACTTGAAAATGGACAAGTGCGCCGTGATAGTCTTAGTGCGATAAAAAGAAAGTGGACCAAATATTTTCTCTATCTCATGAAAATATTGTTTGGCTATTTCATTCCATATCGCTTGCATAGTAACGAGAGAAGCCTCAATTTCCGCCTTATGCTCACGATAATACTGATTGACATAAGGATTAACTTGCTTCCATAAATCTTCCTCGCTTAATTTTCGCCACGTTGAAAAGATAGGGTGCTCACTAATGATTCTGTCTTTACCAAAATCATATTTCCCAATCTTATTATTCAGAAAATATACCCCAATTTCTTTATCGAATTTTTTGCTTATTTTAAATTGGACGGTCGGATACGACATATGAGAAGCTTATACTTAAAAACTTTTATTCATTAATGATAAGATTAAACTATTCTACTGTCAATAAAAAGGCTTAGAAAAAGCCTCAAAAATACACAGGGTTCGAATCCTACTTAGAGATAACAAAAAACAAGGCCTGAATAAGCCTTATTTTTTTCAATGTTGGGGCTACGGGACGATTTTAGAACTCTTGATTGGCAAAGTTTGTCTGTTCAATTACAGCCGATGCCAACGTTTGAAATGGTTTGAGATCACTACTTTTTTATTATACATCCCCCACTCAGAACAAGCCATAAAAAAACCGCTTCAATTATCACTAATCGAAGCGGGGTTCATTTTCGAAACAATCATTCGATCATCTCTTTCATTCCTGTCATTTCACCTTGAAACTTATCGTGGCACAGTTATTGCCTTCATTGGATTCGGCTACCTGACCTTGATAGTCTACACAACAGGTATAGGTGCGATTGCCCTTGTCCCCGAGCTTAATATTGTCATTCTGTACATTCTCGGTCTTAGATTGACCGGGACCTATTTCAGACGCTTCGACCGTATCATTATCGCGGAAGACTCCGCTATTGATATAGTAGGCGATGAGTATGGATCTCGGAGGAGCTCCATTACCAATGTTTTGCACGGTGCAGTAGGGATGGACGCGGGTATTTTTCTTGATACTCGTACCTTCTCTGAGCCACATCGCTGAGACAACAAAATCCGGATAAGCCTGTCTGACTTCAAAAGGAATTTCCGTGCAATTGTTAGTTTCATTCGTCTCATTGGCAAGATTGAGATAATCGGCACATCCCCTGAGGGTATACCAGCCCGGAACGGATGGTGCTTGGATAAGGGAGATCATTTCTTCGTATTGATCCCTGTTGTGTGAAAAATTGGATGCTTCCGAACCGTCATCGGCAATCTGTGTCCACTGATCATTGGTACCGGGACCTTTGATAGCGTACTGACTGCGAATGGTGGTTGCGGGTAAAACAGCCCCCGTATTGCGTATGGTCATAAATGCACCATACATTTCATTCGTGTACAGAAAAGACTTGCTTTTAATACCGATGCTCGAAACGACTAGATCCGTATCGGGCATATTGACCACACCCTCTACAACCTCAAAGACAGCTTCCGTCGAACAATTGTTACTCTCATGTTCTTCGGCATAGTCTCCTCCATTGTTATGGTCATCTTGAGGATGATCCATACAGTACACGATATTGTAGATACCGGGTTCTGTTATCCATTCCCACAGATTGGTATTCTTAGTTTCCGTGTGAGTGGCGCCAGGATCAAGATTGCTACAGTGGGTATTGGTGCTGTCGAGTCGTCTCCAAGCACCATTTCCGCTGTGTGAGTCTTCTTTGTAGCCTTTTGACAGATAGAAATGTCCCGTAATATCTCCATTGCACATGCCTTCGCCGATGTTTTTGGCTTGAGCTGATGTATCGATGGATTCATTGAGACCGTACTTGTAGGTTTCGACTCCCCAGGGAGTCTTAAGCCACGTTTTGACGGTAATGAAGTCGGGTAAGGTTTCCGGAATCGGTATTTCAGCATCATCGATGTATGCATAACCGAAACCCTTGATGCCATATTCTCCGCTCACACCGTCAGCATGATCAATTGGAAGACTTGCATCTACCGAGAGATCCTTCACAGCTACTTTTCCGATAAAATCATCGGGATTGAAATAGCCGCACTCTTTCGGGTCTTTTTGTGGAGAATAGCCGTAAGAAACTTCTCTGTAAGAGAATAAATGCCAAATTTTTCTGGTATTCATGCACTCATCTTTTGCTGCTGCTTCATACAATACCGGGGCTTGCTTCAGTTCAAGATGGAGATGTTCGGGCCATAATTTTTCTTTTCCCGTGTTTGAATCGATCACGCCACTCGTGCCGCCAATTACACCCAGTTTCTGACCCTGATAAACCCACATACCAATAGATAAGCCGGTGTCTATGCTTTTCATGTGAGCATAAAAGCTATACACTGTGCCCCCTGCCGAACATTCGCTCTTATTGACACAATAATGTTTTAGAATAACAAGGTTTCCAAAACCATGACTTTCAGCAGAACTATGAATAATACGAACTACTTTTCCTACAGCTACTGCCCTAACCTCGTCTGAGCCATTCTGACTTTGATAATCCAAGCCCGTATGATAAGGCTGTGCATCCCAACCGTCGCAATAATCCCCAAATCGACATTTCTTCGTTTTACCTATAGCAACATCTCCCTTACAAGCAGCACCACATAATGGCTTATAGCCCTCCTCATTTCTGTACACCTCGTCCGTATACTTCCAATCGGTTGGTTTTTGCATAATATCCGTTACGGCATATGCATAACTTCCGACCACCAAATACAACATTGCGAATAACATGCTCGCAAAAACTTTCTTTGCTTTGTTCATTTTCTCACTCCAGGTTGTCAACGTGCTTCAGATTCACTTGCGTAAATCCACCTTTGATATCTCCATAGTTTCATGAAGGTATCTTTTGGCGGATATACCGCCATGTATTATCGGAAAAAATGGAAGGTTTGAAAAATATCATGACCTGCCATTGCTTTTTGAAGTAGCCCCGAGTCCACGAAGAAATATGGGATTATAAAAGGAAACACGGTATCAGAAGAATTATCACTAAAAATAAAGCGGTCTCCATTGTGCTGAAGAAGAGTGCGTTTAATCATATGATCCTCTTCCATAAATGGATTCCCTTGTGCTACTTTTATATATAAAATACTCGCCGCATGCCAATCAAGAATCGTCCAGAGCTTAAAAATGACATCTTCTTCATATGGAAGATTGGTTTTTTCTGGAACTATACTGATAGTAAAAATATCATCCGGAGAGACTGTTACGGATATATGATTATCATAATTCTCCGTTTTCACTCCATATCCTTCCGGATATTTAAACTCAAAACCATACTCATCATTACGATAAGTTTTCCAATCCTTCGTCCGCTCATAATGGGAATATGTCTGCCATACTAAAAACACCCCGATAAGAGCAATAATTGCTGTAATGGCTACAATAAGCCTCTTTGAGATGTTTTGCATATAATATGAGTAAGTTTCTTAAAGCTATACTTGAGAATAGCAAATATAAGCATGCATGTCAAAACATTTTGAATGCTGAAAAATGCCGGGATCTCATGTGGTAACAAAAGATGTAAGGCTTAATATAAGTTATCTTTCTCTTTATTCAAAAGCAATTGTGTACTTTAATTAGCAAAGACTTGACTACTGTTAATACATGCCGTATACTGAAAGTGTGCTTAATGAATCAAAAATTATGAAAACAAGAGACTTAGCGTCAGCAGTAAGAAACCTTCGAATAAAGTCTGGTATATCCCCTGCTAAATTGGCGGAGCGATCAGAACTTTCTTCGGCGTACATTTCCAAATTGGAAAGCGGTCAGTACAAAACAATCACATTGACTACTTCAAGAGCTCTTGCGGTAGGACTAGGACTCACTCTCAAGGATTTTCTTGAGAAGATTGGGTTTTTAGAAAAACAGGATACATATAATCCGTTAAACCAAAATTCCGCCAACCAGTTGATCGCAAATGCCCTTCGGGGAAATGGCTACACCGACCAGCAAGCACGGGACATTGTGAATTATGCCAAATATATCAAATCCACAGACAAGCGATAACGACCTTGATCATGAAGATGTTTCTCTTGAGGTTCTTGAATTTCAACAGAAAAAAGGCTACGTAGCACTACTCGAACAACTTACGCTACACTTTCAAAAACTTGTTTATGATATTTTCCAAAAATACCCTAGCGAAATAACATTCCCTATTGATACAATGCCAATGGAGCATTTTTTGCTCGGGTTTGAAATCGAGTATCTATCCATAGAGGAACTTATAGAAAATGATCTCATCCCGCACTTTTGCAATCCCTTTGATCTAAAGGGATCTCATTCAAGCCCTCATTCCATAGAGGGTTTTTGGTTTTCCGATGATAAAACAAATAAAGTTTATATTTTCATAAACACATCATCCAACGCCAAGCGTCAGATGTTTACTAAAATACACGAGCTTTTTCACTTTTGCCAAAGTCTTGATCCAGCCTTTAATGACTTTCTCACTGAAATCATCAATGAATCAACACTCCCGAAAAAATACATAAGAAATCTTATAGAAAGAAGTGCAAACAAGGCCACGGCCATGTACTTGATACCCGAAACACATTTGCAACAAGCGTATAAAGAGACTCAAGACATTGCGGAATTGGCGCTATTGTATGGTGTTTCGCAAGATACTCTCAGAATACGACTGGAAGAGTGCAATTTAATCCGTAATCAAAATGATATTTTTGATGTTCCATTTTAAAAAACACAAAAATCCTGCGCTTCAACACAGGACTTTTGGCTAAACCAACGCGAGTAAACACATTGATCAGGGCAATTTCAATGTAACATATCCGAAATCGTAAAGCAAGGATATTGGCTCGCGCATGGATAGACGCGAGCTTTTATGTATTCACCCGACATATCCACAAAAGGCCTCGCAAAGGCTCTCAATCTAGGCAAAGATGAAGTTTTTGAAGCTAGCTTCAACTTGCTTACATTTTTTGAAACATTGCACAGAATTGACGAGCGCTTGCAAACGGAGAAAAACGGAAAGGAGGCTAACTCTGTATGATTGATAGCATTGTCCTTTCCATTCAAGAAAACGCTTACACGCTAACGGACGCGCGTTGTTTCGGGAATAAACACATCAAACAAATGGGAAGGCGTTTTTCAAATACAACTTCTTTCAGCGACATGGCACCGCAACTCAAAAAGCAAGGTGTCTATTTTCCGCATGTTGAGTTTCCTCAAAGAACAAGTGGGAGGGATAAAAACAAATCATCATCCCTTCAAATACAAGTATCGCTTCCAAAGCTTCTTTATGGTACTAATCTTTTTGAAATAGACGGCTCAGAACTTCCAGCTCTATGCGCAAAACTTTCTCAATGCTTGCAAAGACTCAATATCATCATCACGGAGGAAGCAGTTGCCAACGCTACTGTCAAAAGAGTTGATTTTTGCAAATCTATCACACTACCACCTTATCTTGGCACAGCCAAACAAGTGATCCATAAGCTTCAAAAATTCAACTACAAGGCCGGATCAGACTTCACGCGCAAGGAATTTCGAGAAGGCTCAAAAGAATGCTTTATAAAGTATCACAGTAGCACGCAAGGTTATGTCGTGTATGACAAGGCCTCTGAATTACTCGCAAATGGCTTTACAGAAATAGAAAAAACTATTGCACGCCACCTTCAACAAGGGAATGGCTACGGCCGAGTGATACGCTTTGAGCTTTCGCTTCAAAAAAAGCAATCCATGGACGCTTTGCTTCGGCGACACATTGGAAAGCAAAAAAACTTTACCTTGAAAGACTTGCTTTCAAGTAAAATCGCCGTCAAAGATATTCTTTTGGAAGCTTTTGATCGTATTTACTCCCCCGCTCACACCCTCTTGATCACGCTCGCGGAAATGGACGAAAATGAAATCTCTCATCATCTAGAGAGCCTCGATCTTTCTTTTGCAAAAAAGGCGACGCTTGCGTATCTAGCGAATAAGACTGCCAAATATGGTTTACGGGCAACATTGGTCGAAATGAAAACCGAAATGTCGGCAAGCAACTATAATCGATACAAGAATGATCTCAAAGAGATGTTTCAGAACTTGGACACACTGGGCTTGGAAAAGCCAAACCTTATAAAGTTTTTACGGGATGAGCATGTTGCATTCCAACTTCTCACACCGAACAAAAGCTTGTGCGGTATTGTCAATCATTGTTAATCGAGATATGATGATATTGTATTACTCAAATATACCTCCCAAATATGAACACCCATCATTATGAAAAATAGCACAAGGAAACAAGGAGAAGAAAAAGAATTTTACCTCGTCGAAGAGGTTGCCGAAAAATTGAGGGTATCAAAAATGACCGTGTATCGATATATCAAGGCAAGTAAGCTCAATGCCTACAAAATCGGCAAAGAGTTTCGTATCAGAAAAAGCGACCTCGACAGTTTCCTTTCACAAGTAAGTACACAATAATTTTATGCTCAATATACAAACCGAGAAAAACAAGATATTCTCCCCTATCCGCAATAAGTGGCTTATAAATACACCCGAAGAAGAAGTGCGTCAAAACTATATTTGCAAGCTCGTGAACGAATACGGGTATAGTTTGGATCAGATTGATGAAGAGCTACAAGTAAACAATAGTCAAAGAGGACAAGGAAAATCAAGAGCGGATATTGTCGTGTGGAAATCAAAAGAAGAAAAGCTCAATAAAAGCAATGCCTTCATAGTGATTGAGTGCAAATCAGACAACGTCACTATACACCCCGAAGACTACTATCAAGGCAACAATTATGCTTCTTGGGCAAGAGCAAAGTTTTTTGTTACGCATAACAACGCCGAAACAAAATACTTCCAAATGCTTGAAGACAAACTTCCTGTCGACTTAAACGAGATCGTAAATATCCCAACCGCAAAAGAGGTCAATGACGTAAAGAAGCTTCAAGAACTTGTCGAGGAAACAAAGGTCTTCACCAGAGACGAATTTTCAAAATTGCTTTTCAAATGCCATAATATCATCCGCAACAACGACAAACTTTCTCCCGAAGGCGCTTTTGACGAAATAAGCAAAATTTTGTTTATCAAAATACGTTACGAAAGACAGCAAGGAAAAAAAGTCTTCTCGTCTTTCCGTTTCGACGAGCTCAAGAAGTCTTACGAGGAAACCGCTTCAAAAACATCAAAACCTTTTTATCAGGTACTTTTCGACAAGACGAAAGAAGATTTTGTGGAAGATGAACTTTTTGAACTCAATGAGGAAATCAAGATCCGTGAAAATAGCTTTACACAGATAGTCAAAGAGTTGGAACGATACAATCTTTCCGATACGGGAGATGATGTCAAAGGTATCGCATTTGAACAATTTCTCGGCAAGACATTTCGAGGTGAGCTCGGGCAATTCTTCACCCCGCGCACGATAGTCGATTTTATGGTGGATATTCTCGATCCCAAAGAAGGCGACCTTATTTGCGACCCGTGTTGCGGTTCGGGCGGTTTCCTTATCAAAGCTTTCGATTATGTGCGCGAGAAAATCGAAGCGGATATTTTGAGTCAAAAAGAGGCCGTTAAAAACAAGTATTTTGATGAGAATTACCAAAAGCTTGATGACGAAGGAAAAGAAAAGATCGATAAAATTGTTGAAAAAGAGTTTAAAAAGCTTAATAAAGAACTCGACAATTTCTCGGAAGGATCAAGACTCTACAAGCTTTCTCATGATTGTATCTACGGAGCAGATGCCAATCCTCGCATGGCGCGCACTAGCAAAATGAACATGATCATGCACGGAGACGGCCACGGCGGGGTGCATCATAATGACGGACTGCTCGACATTGGCGGTATCTTTGAAAATCGTTTTGACATTATCTTCACCAATCCCCCTTTCGGATCGCGAGTGAACAAGGGTCAAAAAATAACGGAAAATGACAACAAGTATGCGGGTAAAAAAGACTATATCGAAAAGAAATTCGGTAGAGCAGGCTTGGATGCTATCCATAACCTCGAAAACAATATCGGAAAAAATTTGATTGATACCTACGAAACAGGAAACTTTTCGACGCTCACGGAAGTGCTTTTTATGGAGCGCTATTTGAGAATACTCAAGCAGGGCGGAAAAATGGCGGTTGTTTTGCCCGAAGGCTTCCTCAACAATCCGAATTTGCAAAAGGTGCGCGAATACTTCGAAGGACGTGCAAAAATAGAACTCATTGTTTCCATTCCTCAAGATGTCTTTATTGCAAGCGGTGCCACAGTAAAGCCGAGCCTTGTTTTTCTCAAGAAGTTTACCGAAACGGAAAGTACGGAATACAAAGCACTTAAAGAGAAAATAACCCAATCCGTACAAACTCAATACGAAACCCAAAAAAGCACACTTGAGAAAGAACTCAAAGAAGCGAAAGGCGAAACCAAGAAACTCAAAAAGAAAGAACTGGACGCTTTAAACATCACTATTGAAAATCAGATCAAACAAGAAATCAAAACCGCTTTTGACTATCAAATCCCGATAGCCGAAGTCGAAAAAGCGGGCATCACCACTACGGGAGAAAAATGTGAAAACGAGCTCGTCGAAGTGGCGAAAGAATATCACCGATACAAAAGCAAATAATATGACAAATCTACTCGCTACAAATGAATATCGTTTCTTGCAACTTGTGCATTTTCGCAATTGGATCAACTGGGATGTCAAAAGTTATGCGATCAACACGTTGCAATCCGAATACACATTCGTCAAATTATCCGAAGTGTTGCAAGAGCAAACCCAAAAAGTGAAACTCAAAGACTTTCCCGACACGGAGTTTGGCA
This sequence comes from uncultured Bdellovibrionales bacterium, assembly GCA_964624415.1. Classification (GTDB taxonomy): domain Bacteria; phylum Patescibacteriota; class Minisyncoccia; order Moranbacterales; family UBA1568; genus JAQTRS01. The sequence goes on from CAZUWR010000001.1 coordinate 135,958, forward strand.
TTTTAGGCGTCAACAACAAAATCGGCATTTTTGACGCTTACCTTGAAAAGGGCGCAAAAATAAACCAGCCCTACAAGAAAATGCAAACCAACTGGATCGCCTACAATCCCTACCGTGTCAATGTAGGCTCTATCGGAATAAAAACGGAGAATGAACACTACGAATACATAAGCAATGCCTATGTCGTTTTCAGTTGCGATGAAAGCAAACTCGATACGGAGTTCTTTTTCAGACTTTTCAAAACCGCCACCTTCAACAATCTTGTCAAAAAATCAACCAAAGGTTCGGTTCGTCAAAACCTTTCTTTCGAATTGTTAAGCAATATCTCAATCCCACTCCCACCACTTCATATCCAGAAAGCGCTTGTGAAAGCTTATGACGCCAAACTCGCAGAGGCCGAAGCTTTGAACAACGAAGCCGAAACAACAAACAAGCAGATTAAGAGCTATCTCATGCAAGAACTCGGCATCACGATTGAAGAAAAGCAAAAAAAGAAAGGCTTGCAAATGATACGGTTTAAGGATTTGGATCGTTGGGGTGTTGACTTTGCAATTTTTACGAGCATTCTCAATAAACTCTACAAAAATACTACATTTCCGATAGAAAGACTGGGTTCACGAATAGAATACCTACAATATGGTTTGTCCGAAAAAGCAAATAGAGATGCATCAGGGGTACCAATGATCAGAATGAATAATATACAAGATAGTGACATAAACTACCAAGATTTGAAGTATATAGAAAAATGTTCAGAAAGTTACTTGTTGCAAAAAGGAGATCTCCTTTTTAATCGAACAAACAGTAAAGAGCTTGTAGGAAAAACTGCTATTTTCAACAACAATGTTAGCGCTACATTTGCCTCTTACTTGATTAGAGTCAGGTTTGAAGAAAAAACAACAGATGTTCGTTATATCAACTTTTTAATGAATTCAATAATAGGAAGGGTTCAAATAAACACGATCAGTAGACAAGTTTTAGGACAAGCAAATATCAATAGTCGTGAGTTGCAAGATTTTACATTTCCATTTCCACCTCTCGAAATCCAAAACAAGATAGCCGACCAAATAGACGCATGGAAGAAAGAAATCAAAACCAAGAAAGAACAAGCCGAAGCAATCAAACAACAAGCGAAAGAAGTATTTGAAAAAAGCTTGTTTGAAACAAAATAACCTATGAAAAAAGCGGTCGCCTACTTTCGCGTATCGTCGAAAGAACAAAAAGTCGAAGGGTACTCAATCCCCGCTCAAAAGCGGTTGATTTTGGATTTCGCCAAGCGTCAAGGCATCAAAATCGTGCAAGAATTTGAAGACGACGAAACCGCCAAAAAATCGGGACGAAAAGGCTTTACTGAAATGATCCAATACCTCAAAGATCACAAAGATGTCGATGCTATCGTGGTTGAAAAAACCGATCGTCTCTATCGCAACTTCAAAGACTATGTGATTGTAGATGATCTGAGTCTTACGGTATACTTGGTCAAAGAAAACGAGGTTATCGGTAAAAATGCCTCATCGCATCAAAAATTCATTCACGGGATCAAGGTGCTCATGGCCAAAAACTATGTCGACAATCTCAGTGAGGAATCTCGAAAAGGACTTGATCAAAAAGCGAGTGGCGGGGTGTATCCCAGCTCAAGCATCCCTCTCGGATACAAATTCCGTAAGCAAGACGGCAAAACCATTCCCGTGATCGACGAGGTGCATCAGGATATACCCGTGCGTATGTTCAATCTCTATGCTACGGGACGGTATTCCCTGCTCTCACTCCTCAATCAACTCAAAGAAGAGGGCTTATTGCGATCAGAGCGTTTTGCCACGCATCCGAGAATCAAAACCATCACAAAGAGCTCGGCTCAAAGAATACTTCGGAATCCTTTCTATTACGGCGATTTTATGTGGCGGGAAAAACTGCATAAGGGAACGCATGATCCGATCATTACAAAGGCTTTATGGGATAAAGTGCAAACCGCTCTCAATCGTTTTGAGAATAAAGAACTGCTCTCAAAATATAATTCACTCCCCTTTGCTTTCAAAGGATTGTTTGTATGCGGTGAGTGCGGGCGTGCCATAACAGCGGAAAAGAAAGTGAAAAAATCGGGACTGGAATATACTTACTATCATTGCACGAAATTCAATACCAACTGCACGCAAAAAGCCGTCAATGAGACGGTTATAGAGAAAAGTCTTAGATTATCCCTTGAAGGCCTCAAAATGCCACAGGAAGCCGTTTTATATGTCGCAGAGGGTCTCAAGTATTCTCTTTCATCCAAGCGAAGCACGGAGGACAAGGCAAAGCGAGAAATCGAAGAGGAAAAGAAGCAACTCGAAGAAAGGCTCGACAGGCTCTACGAAGACAAGCTCGACGGAGGTATTACAAAAGCGTTTTACGAACGCAAGGCGGAAGAATACTCAACAAGGATTGAAAGTCTTACGGATCAAATCGGAAAAATGACAAAGGCAAGCTTGGACTATTACGATTTTGGCTCAAGAATTTTAGAACTCGCAAAAAAGGCTTCATTCCTCTATGAAAACGCCAATCCCGAAGAAAAACAAGAATTGCTCAATACTTTACTTTCGAACTCTACTTTAAAGGACAAAAAAGCGCTTATACAATACAAAAAACCCTTCGAAAAGATACTCGAAAGGGCTTCTTGTTCCGACTGGTTGGGGAAGAGGGATTCGAACCCCCGATCATAGGACCAGAACCTATTGCCTTACCGCTTGGCTATTCCCCAGTGATGGCTTCGTGTATATACTATGACGAGTCTGGTTACAGAAAAATGAGATGGAAATCTCACTCCTGTATGCTATCAAAATAATCCGTTTATGGCAAGTATGGCCCCAAATAATTGAAAGAAAAGCCCCTACTCTTAGAGTAAGGGCCGGAGGCGGGCAGGACGCTCAGTTTCATATAAGGGGCGGGATGAAACTGAGTATATCGATGATATTGGTGTCCCGGCAAAATAGACAGAAGACTTTTGAATTGTATTTCGCTTAAAACCGCGTTGATTTGATTGCGCAAATACATCTTCTGCAAACTTTACATATACCAACGTATCACACGGTTTTCAGAATGTCAAATGCCCAAAAGTATTTGATGGTATTTCCAGAGCACCGTCTTACACCTTCATATACTTGCGGACAGCGACCGCTCCACCCAAAGCTCCCAAAATGACACCAAGCAATATCACTGACAGTGAAATCTGCAAGAAATTGCCGGTATAGTAGTCCAAAAGGCTGCCGTTGTCGATCACGCCCTTGGTCAAAGGCGACAGCGCCTGCAAGGACACGAGCAAGAGCACGAGGGTCACGGCTGCGGCGGTCAGACCATAGAGTATCCCTTCAAATACCGACGGCATACGGACGTAGGTATTCGAAGCTCCTACCAAGCGCATAATCTCGAACTCACTGCGCCTGGAATGCATATTGATACGGATGGTGTTGAGCGTGATGAGAAAAGAAATCGAAATGAAGATGATGCCGAGCACCAATCCGACTTCCCGGGTGACGGCGCCGATACTGTTCAGGTTATCGATAGCGGTCTTATTCTGCTCATAATTGACATTGGTGATATCGTCTTTGAAAGTCGCCTGTGCGAGAGCCTGCGCGATGATATCGTATTGATCCGGAGTATGTGCCTTGATGGTAAGCGATGCCAAGAGCGGATTCTCTCCGATTTCGTCCAGTGCCTGCATAATGGCCGGGTTGTTGTTGCTCATCTTGATAAAATCGGCGAGAGCCTGATCGCGGGATATATAGGTGACCGAGGCCACTTCTTTGTATTTTTCCAAGGACTGCTTGATAGACAAGATGGAATCCTCCGGCACATCCTGGTCGAATGAGACGCTGATATTGATCTTGTCCTTCAGATTATCCAAAATGAGGTTGGTGGTGATACCCAGAATCATCGTCATGCTCACGATAAACAAAGAAAGCGTCATCACGACCACTGTCGCCACTGTCAACCAACCGTTGCGGGTATAGTTCTTGGCGCCTTCTTGAAATGTTCTCCAGAGCTTGAGTCCTTTCATATGTCTAGTATAATAATTTTTTTAGAGCATGTACTTGCCATTTGCTTCATCGCGCGTGATGCGGCCATTGTCGAGTGTGACCACACGGCGGCCCAAACCATCCACGATGGATTTGTTGTGCGTCGCAAGGACCACTGTCGTGCCGAGTTTGTTGATTTCCAAAAGCAGATTGATGATGTCTGCGGTAGCGATAGGATCAAGATTGCCGGTCGGTTCATCGGCGATGATGATTTTCGGATCGCGAATCAGAGCGCGCGCCATCGAAACGCGCTGCTGCTCTCCGCCGCTGAGCTGCTTGGGATACTTGTTGGCCTTGCCGGAAAGCCCCACGATATCAAGAATTTGAGGCACTTCGTTCTGGATTTCCTCATTGGTCTTACCATACACTTCAAGCGCATAGGCGACGTTTTCGAAGACGGTTTTTTGGGAAAAAAGTTTGAAATCCTGAAAGACCGTACCGATATTGCGCCGCAGAAATGGGAGGTGCTTGCGCTTGATGGCGCTTATCGCGCGATCATTGATATACACCTCACCGGTTGTTGGTTCCTCTTCGGCATAGATAAGCTTCAAGAGCGTCGATTTTCCCGCTCCGCTCTGACCGACGAGCGAGATGAATTCCCCTGCTTCGATACTCAGATCCACGTCTTGCAATACCACCACATCGTCCGGATACACTTTAGACACATTTTCGAAACGAATCATAGCCATAGCGTTTTATTTTTTATAAATGATGCCTACTTGGGCCTCGCATACTGCAGATAACTCTCCATAAAAGCTCGTATATCTCCATCCAGCACCCGGTACACATCGGTCGCCTCATGCTTGGTGCGATGATCTTTGACGAGCGTATACGGATGCAGGACATACGATCGTATCTGACTCCCCCATTCTACATTGGCGGATTCGCCTTTGATCGAGCGTAATTTTTGTTCCTGTTCTTCTACATATTTTTTGTGTAATTTCGCCAACACCACCTTCATCGCCTGCTCGCGATTCTGTTGCTGAGATCGCTCACTTTGGCAGGTGACCACGATACCGCTCGGGATATGCGTGATACGGATAGCGCTTTCGGTCTTATTGACATGCTGCCCGCCGGCTCCCGATGCGCGATAGGTATCGATGCGCAGGTCCTGCATATCCACCACCACCTCGGGCATTTCCTCGATAATCGGAAGCACTTCCACCGAAGCGAACGATGTCTGACGCAGATTATCCGAATTGAAAGGAGAAAGCCTCACCAATCGATGCACGCCGTGCTCGCTTCTCAGATAGCCATACGCATACGCCCCGTCTATTTCCATCGTCATGCTCTTGATGCCGGCTTCTGTCCCGCGAGATTCATCCATAATCGTGGCCGAAAATCCCTCACGCTCCGCCCACCGCAGGTACATCCGCATCAGCATTTCCGCCCAATCCTGCGCATCCACCCCTCCCGCACCGCTGTGAATCGTGATGATCGCGGAATTTCTATCGTACTGACCACCCAAAAGAGCCTGAAACTCCATCTGGTGTATGACACGATCAAGCTCTTCATATTGCGCGATTAACTCGGTCTTTTCCGATTCGCTTTCGGCTATGGGCGCCAGATCCTCGATATCTTGCAAAGCATGCATCAGTCGCTCAAAAGCGCCCAATTCCTCCCGCAGTCCTTCGAGCTCTTTCATCACCCCCGCCGCTTTTTGCGAATCATTCCAAAAACCGTCAGTATGGGTTTTGGCTTCCAGTATTTCGATACGCTCTGCTTTACTCGCCTTGTCAAAGACGGTCCTGCAGCTGCAGGAGTTGGTGGCGCAACGCTTCGATTTTCTCAATCATATCTTCCATACGGACAGTATACCACACTACCTCGAGGGCTTGAAAGTTTTTTGCAACCCTGCTATACTGAGAGAGTTTTAAAACCGATATTGAAAGACCCGCCAATGTAGCTCAGTCGGTAGAGCAACGCACTCGTAACGCGTAGGTCACCAGTTCGATTCTGGTCATTGGCTCATAGTCATACCTTGTCTTGTTCTCGTAGGTCATCCCGATTGGTATCGGGATCATTGGCTCATACAAAAACCACCCCGGCTAAAGGGTGGTTTTTTTCGTTCGTATTCTCGAGATGAAAGAGTGCTTACTTCGCCAATTCGGCGTCAATAGCTTTTTTCAACTCCTCGGCAGGCACAGCCCCTCCGAAGAACTGATCATTGATAAAGGTGCCGGGAGTTCCGGTCACGCCGAATTTCTTTCCTTCTTCGGTATCGGCATTGATCTTATCCTGATATTTCTTACTATCCAAGCAATCATTGAACTGGCCTGACTTCAAACCGAATCGTACCGCATAGTCCTTAAATTTCTGAGTACCCTCAGTCTTGGTCCATTCATCCTGTTTGGCAAAAAGGTTGTCAGCATAGGCCGAAAACTTTCCCTGCTCATTGGCACATTCGGAAGCCAAAGCGGCGTTGTTGGCCTGCGGATGGAAATCCAAAGGAAATTGCTTATACGAAAATTGGACCTTATCCTTGTAATCGTTCAACACCTGATTGACAGCAGGATGCAACAATCGGCAGTATGGGCACTGAAAATCCGAGTACTCCACAATTTTCACTTTCGCGTCTGCAGGTCCGGTTTGGATATCACCTTCTTTTATTTCCGGCAAAGAGAGAAACTTACCAGCCGGGACACCGAGCTTGTCAGTACTGAGCGCATAGCGTCCATCGTCTTGCTTGGTGAAAAGCGTCTCCGCCTGAGCAAACATCTCTGTCTTCGCAACATCCGCCGAAAAAACGAATGCCGGGAGCGACATGATGCCAGCCTTCTCAACCATCGCCTTACCTTCTGGAGTGTTATAATCAATTCTGTGTGCGACAACAGTCGGCATAATACGTCGCAAACCGACCAATACTTGATCGGGAGCACATTTCTCACACGTCGTATCGGTGATGACATCGAGCTGTACAACGGGATCCATGTAGGCTACCCATGTTTTTCCGCCTGCTACCAAAACATTCACTTTCTTAGCAACGCTGTCGGAAAAACCGCTCCCCTTCACGAGCTGAGCGATATCGACGAACAGGCTTCCGAAAAACAACCCGGTGAGCACAATAACCGCAGCCACAAGATTCTGCGTTGTTTTCGATGATTCCGTAACAGCTTCTACCACTATCACCTCATCCACCGAAACATCCCCTATTTTCGGGTCTTTCTCTGTCTGTGTATCTTGGTGTTCCATATCGTTTTCAAAAAATTTCTTATCTTCGTATTATTCTTCCTACCGAATTATTACTGAGAGCACAATCCTCCTGCAGCTTGCGGAGTTGCGACCGATCCTGTCTCACCCTTGGCCAACAAATCTTTCTGTACCTGATTGAGATCATAGGCGTTCACATCCCTTTGTGTCACCATATAGTCATTCGCTCCCATAGTGATTCTTTTTGCAGCCTCCGTCTTTACGGAGAAACCGACCAAAATTCCCAACACCAAGAGCAATACCATTTCAAAACCTTTCTGTGACGGACGTTTCCTGATACGCTTCACAACAGACCTGAACGCTGACTTTGCAAAACTTTCTTTTGTCAACACTTCCGTACTTTCTTCCATAGGCGTTGCTTCTATACCGGGCTACGGTACAAAAATCTTAAAAATAATTCTATCAAACGGCTCTTATCAAGCTTTAAACCATACTAGCACATTTTTTTCCCTGCAACAATACACAAATAGGGACATTAAAGGAACAATCCGTCAAGAACGTCATCGAGTTCATCGATACTTTTCGTACCGGAACCTTCGACTTTTCGTGAAGGATGGGTGATCTCACGGCGAACGCGCGCTGTCGCATCACCGAGGCGGACACCCTGCAGGATAGTCCCGTTGACCGATACATTGGGTCCGCTTTTGCAAAAACGAAAACAATCCACGGTCTTGCTCACTTCGGCTGTTTCCGATAAATCGTTCGAAAGCTTTTCGTAGATTTTCTCAGATCCGTTCATACAACAGTTCACGTGTACGCACACTTTGATGCGCGTTCTTTTCTGGGGTACTTCCATAACGACACGGTGTTTAGTGTTTACAACGATTCTCTATAATATCCTATACCGATGCGTTTGGCAAAGAAAAAAAATTGGCGGCAAGTACTCTTCGTATGCCGCCAATCGATGTCCTGTGTACCATCCATTCGTAATCTTACAGGAAAAGCTTCCTCTACCGCAGTGTCCAACCGCCATCGACCACGATAACCTGCCCGGTGATGTAGCTTGATTTCGGAGAGGCGAGAAAGACGACCGCATTGGCGATATCTTCCGGTTGACCCACTCGTGCTGCCGGAATCATAGGCAAGAATTGATTCAATACCTCATCGCTCATAGCTGCTCCCGGCGTAGCGATCGCTCCCGGCGCCACCACGTTGATGGTAATGTTTTTCTTTGCCAGCTCCAGCGCGTATGCGCGGGTAAAACCGTTGATACCACTCTTGGATGCGCAGTAATGAGACAAATTATCAAAACCGACAAGCGATGCGATAGATGAGACGCTCACGATACGTCCGCCTTCGGGCAATACTTTCGCCGCTTCCTGAGAACACAAGAACACGCTCTTGAGATTGACATTTAGCACCTGATCCCAATCCTCCTCTGTCATCGCTTCCACTGCCTTGTACGGATAGATGCCGGCATTGTTGACCAAGACATCCACCTTGCCGAAAGCATCCAGCGTTTTCTGAAACAGCGCCACCACCGATGCCTTCGATGAAACATCACATAAGGCAGCAAGTGCTTTCACGCCGAGATCTTCGACTTCCTTGGCCGTCGCCTGTGCGCCTGCCTCATCGATATCCGCTACCACGACCGAATATCCTTCCTGCGCCATAGCGAGCGCGATACCCTTGCCGATACCATGCTTGGCACCGGTCACGATAGCCACCTTGTCCTGCACTGACATACGATTATACATTACGAATTACGCACTTTCATTATATTCCTTTTCCCTTCTACTGTCATTTTGCTATACTATCTTTATGAATATGCACGCGCTCACAACTCAGGTCGGTCTCGCATTCTTCCTCATCAACCTCATCGCCTTTTTCATCATGTTCTCCGACAAAGTGAAATCACGCAAAGTCGGCGCTCCCCGCATCTCCGAAGGCATACTCTTTTTTATGGCGGCGGCAATGGGAAGTATCGGCGTCTTTATCGGTATGTTCACCTTCCACCACAAGAACCGCAAATGGTACTTTCTGATCGGCATTCCGCTGCTTATACTGCAAAACATTTCCCTGCTCTACCTCGCCTATTCATGGTGGAAATAGCCATCAAATAAGGGCAATCCCTTGCCAAAATCGAAAAAGCGGTGTATAAAGAGGACGGCAAAGCAAAGATACTTTTTTTTGCTTTGCAAAGAGTTTATTGCTCATTACCAATCTGAAGGAGGCTTTATGAGCGCGCATCCCAATCCACTGACCGAAAAAATGTTTCGGCTCGACACTGCACGGAATGAAATCGGTGTCACTCTCTTTTGCAGTATGACATCACTCATTACTTTGTTCATCATATACAAATTCATTATCAATGCTGTCAAAGCCAGAGAATTGCAAGCGATGATTTCGTTGGAAGCGACAATGTATATGTTCCTTTCTTTTGCAGCAGTATTTTGTCTGCACGTGCTATGGAAAATTATCATCTACTCGGATGTTATTTTTCTTACTCAGGCGAAAATCAAGTACACGTACAATCATTGCACCTGCGGACCATCGGTAAAAGAAGGTTACCTTATCCTACGTGCAAAGTTTACATGTGAAGATACCTCACATTCGAGAGAGCGACTCCTTATTAATTGCTCAGCCTGTGGAAAGCTCTGTTTTTCAGGAGAACACAAGAAAGACATCCCTAATGGATCGTATATTTAAAAACATACCATCAGTATTCACTGACAACTTCTCACTGATCAGCCCGTAAGGAGGCTTTATGAGCATCGAAGAACGAACACCGCTAATAGATCTAAAAGATCTTGACCACTTTAAAAAAGAGATGTGGGTGGACCTATGCTGTGCCGCTGCTATCTTCCTTTTGTACTGCACGCTTGCATGGGGTCCTGAATTATTCGGGGTAGAATTATCATCTTGGCAGAAAGATTTGTTTTCCATATGCAGCGCATATGGCATTATCGCCCTATCAGCATTTCTTACCATCCTTGTCGTCTATGACTTTATCAAGTTTCATAGTGTGATAGGACTTAAGCATAGCGAGTTTAGAGGAAGCAAGTGCGCCTGTAGCGAACGTCGACGACCACGCTATATGTTCTGGATGCACTACGTCCACACGAAAGACTTGCCAACAGTGAAGGTCATATGCCCTCATTGCAAGGAAATCGTGGCCAAAATAGCTGCTCAGTAACCATCAATGTTCACCCAATAAAAAAGGCGGATTCCAACAACTGGAGTCCGCCTTTTACACTGCCTCTATAAAGCCTTTTATAATTGCCTTATTCTACCTTATCCTCATGAGCGGCAGTCATTTCGATAACCTCCTTGTTTTCACCGACCACCGCTGTCTGATTTTTTCCATCAGCGCATTCGCAAGTCTGTTTGAAATTCACAAAAGCAATAACAAATAACGCCAAGGTAAACATAAACGGTACTCCAAAGAGAAATGGCAGCAAGAAGCTAATTATCAATGGCAATGTGACCAGATGCAACCCGAGGCGATAAGACTGTCCGTAGGTCAATGACTGATGCGTCGCCTTGGCGGCAAGCCATACGATAATTGCCCCGAACACAAGGTACACGCCATACCACACGAATAATCCCGCGAAGATAAGGAATGGCAGAAGTATCAGAATAACCACAGCGACTTTTTGCACGATACTGAATAATTTATTGACGAATACTTCGAAACCGGCGCGATCGAGCGTGCCACTAAAATTATTGTTTCGAAAATTTTGAATCTGCAGCTTCCCCTTCTGAGAATCAAAAACACCCACTTCATCCTTTCCGAGAATAACAAACGTCTTGTACTTACTAAAATCACCTATCTCTATCGGCTTACCCGTATTGATAACGAGTAGATTATTCACAGGGTAGGCACGATCGTCGCTCGACATTTCGCGCTTGATCGATTCTGAAAACTCGATAGCATACGGCTCAGCGACATTGGTTGAAAGCTCCCCATTCTTTGCTTGCAGTATCAGCTCCTGCGGAAATATACCGGTAATCTCAGCCCGTACGCGATCGACGACATTATGTTTCCAGGTCAGCAGCCCTATGCCTCCAATGATAGGAACGATTGAGACGACACAGGCGAGAGTAAACACAATCTTGGCGAAATACTTCACCGAAACAGCCGTACCTTCCTGCTGTATATCCTTGTAGAACTGCGGATTGTAGACACTGTCCTTGACCGTCTGAAAGAACTTTTTCATAGGTGTTGTGTAAAAATTAGAACCTCCCTACGGATAGTATAGCACAAAAAATAAGAGGCTTTGTGCGGATGATACTCGCATAAAGCCTCTTTTTTTCATCTAATCGTCATTCTCATTGATTTTTCGGTCGATGATTTCAATCGGCCATTCCTTGATAAGCTCCAGACCCTCATGTCCACCAGCTTCAAGAAATCGCGTATACAAATCATCAAAAAGGGGCGGTCTTCGCACCAAAACAGTGGTGATGCCTTGGCTTTGCAAGAACACATCAAGCACGCGAATAGTGGTAATCAATGTTTCGTTGTCCATACAACTCTGCTGACATCCACACAAGCACACGACTGTATGGATTCCTCCGCTGGGAGAAATTCTCACACCCCAACGAGTAGGATATATACACTGGCCTGCGCTCCAAAGCAATATTCCAACACTGCCTTTTCGAAGCAAGTAAGCATGCGAGGAAACCCTACTTTCATCCGCCTTTATTATTTCAACAGGTGAAATTGTGAGAGCGCCATTCAAACCACTGATTTCTTCTTGTAACAAATTTTCGTCCATGATACCTCCTACTCGTGAGCAATGATTGCGTACTTTATCCGACGTTTTCTGTTGTAAGTATGCTGATACAGCAAGTCATACTCCAATAGAACGACTATCGCCGTAAATGCACCAATAATAACTTCGCACAGTCCGTACGCGTCAACCGGTTTCCCAACTAACTCGAAGAGTATGTATGCGACAGCCAATACTATGACCAATGCCGGCGCTTCTAAGGCCTCACGAATAGCCTCTGCCTGGGTTATTCCTCTTGTATCGAGACAATCACGATTGAGCCAAACATACACCATCACAAAAACCATCACAAAAACACTCAAACCACTCACTACTATTGTCCACGTCATTTCACTATCCTCACTCGTTTCCTATGACCGCCTTCGGACCACCCAAAGGCGCTGTCTATCAAGAAACACTGTATTATGGCGCATATCTCTCTTTTTGTCAAGGTTTACAGAATCGCATCTCAAAAACAAAGGTCCTGCGCTGATACTACTCGCGCAAGACCTTTACTGATTTTTCAGACTTTTTTTCGATAGAAATGCAGCACACAAAGGGAAACAAAACAAGCTACAATGCCCCCGATGGAAAATTTCCAAATAGCTACTGCTTCCTGCCATGTCATCACTCTTCTGGCTTCGTTTTTCATCATCCCCCCTCATTTTGCAGATGGTTTTTTTTGGGTTGATATATGAATGAATAGATCAGTACCAAACCAACAAACAAAATGCTTCCCAACATCAAGAGATATTCACCCTGATGTGGGTATAGCCCTTGTCGCATCCCTATGTATGCGCAAATCATAGCCCCTAAAAGCGCTGCGTTTGGCAACATCATCAAGACAGCCATCGATGCCCACCATGGCGCATCTTTTGAAATCTTAATAATATATACTCGATTACGCCACACATATGAGAGCATTGTAATCGACAGGCCGATTACAATCAAAACAATTGTGATGCTCCATAGGACCTTTGCATCATACAACACAAAATTGTTCATACGTTCTCCTCATTCTTCCCTGTCTAAACTATCGGACCATCCGAAAGCTCCGGAAAGAATACATATACTCTAGCATAAAAGGAGAAAAAGTCAAGACCATCAACTCGCCGCTTGCAACGTAGCGGAGGCTACTGAACAATCCCCTCCACATACCATTTGAAACTGTCCAATATCGCCTGCCAGCCCGTGCGCTGCAACTCTTCGGAATTCTCATTCTCCGTTTCAAACGTCTCAGTTATACTGACCCCACCCTCCACCTCGGCAAATACCACCGAGACCTTTCGTCCGCCCTCAATAGTATACTCGATCACTTTCAAAGGATCGATCTTGGTATACGTCCCTCCGAACACAAACGAAGACGATTTGTCTTTAGCGCTCATCGTGTAGGCAAACTTGCCTCCCTTCACCAGATCATTGTGTGCCTCGGGACACTCCCAATCATCCGAAGCCTGATTCCAGCGCATGACATGCTCCGGATCAGTCCAATACTTCCACACAGTATCGATATCAGCCTGCACAGTCACCTGTACGGTTACAGCTTTGTTCATATAGTTATGTATTCAAGGATTACTCTTTGCTCGCACAATTAAACATCCACTGTACGCCGAATTTGTCCGTAAGTGATCCGAAGTAGCCGCCCCAAAACATCTCCGTCAAAGGCATTCCGATTTTTCCACCCTCGGACAACTTCGCAAACAAAGCGTCCGTCTCTGCACGGGTATCAGGCTCGAGATTGATAAAGATATTGTTGCCGAAAGAGACCTTGAAACCCATCGACTCCGGCGCATCGGTCCCGAGCAATCGATGACCGCCCAGAATCGGCAGCTCAATATGCATAATCAGATTCTTATCGTCCGTTGCTGATTCTGTCGAACCTTCTTGCGCCGGTATATCAGAAAACCGTTGCAGTATCGTGAACTCTCCGCCGAAAACCGACTTATAGAAAGTGAATGCCTCCTCCGTCTGGCGAGGAAAATTCAAATAGGTGCTGACTTGTGCCATATGGTTGTTGATAAGAAATTATCCCCCCCTTATTGACTCTTACAATTCCAGTATAGCAAATATTTCCTGAAAGATACTGCTCTTGTCAAAAGAACGAAGCAGTGTTAGTATGCGCTGTTACCGAAACGGTAGCAAACGCCATGAACATTCAACATTCATGGGATAGAACATTACCAACCAAAGAGGCACGAGATATGAATACCCCTTCAGAAGACCCTTTTGAGGATGCGCGCAAGTTGTATCTGGATTCACCCAGCCAAAAAACTGCCGATGCATTGGTATCGGCCATAACCACTACGGAGGAAGCTTATGATGTGTACACAAACCTTCGTGATTGTGATCAAGAATATTTTTCAAAAGAAGAAATCCTTGACCGCGGTCTTGACCTTATGACCGAGCTGGATGACTTGGCATGGTTCTTTGAGGGCGTGGATGAAGTTAGCAAAAAAGCCTTGGAAAAAATACTCAGTCTATGCACATGCAAAGCCGACGCCGAAGCAGTCCTTACATACCTATGTTCGGAAGATGATGTTCGTTTGGAATTCAAAGAATTTTTTGATATGATTTTCAACCGAGCAGACGAATTGCCCGATACCGATACTGAAGACGAAACGGAAACCGAATAAAAAGCAGGATTCCACATAATAACCCACACGACCTACTCGCTTATGAATAGGTCGTTGTTTTATTTCTTTTCTGTTATGCTATTTCTTCTCCATTTGCAATTTTACCACTTTCGGACAAATCTCCTTGTAGAAATGATGATTTGATAAATAAGGAAACCGGCAATGATTTTCCAAGCAATCCAAAGAAGTATAAACCATGAAGAAATCTTCAAATCAAGAGTTGCTTTATCGAATTCCAGTGTCAGTGGACTCAGAAAATTTGCAAAAAACTTTACACATTCAATCGAATCCAAACAGTACCCTTCATACAGGAATGTAAACCAAAAGACATCTACAAATGCCATACTCAAGATAAGATACCAAAATAATGATTGAAACCAATTCTGTCCGAAATCTGAACTATAAAATGAAACTCTCAATATAAGTTTATCCCACCAATGAGCCCCCGTATCATTTTCGCTATACGCTCGATACGCTTTCATTTCTGCCGCGTAAAACTCAGATGCAGTGATACTGTCTCCTCGCTTTGAAAATTTAGTTTTCATTTCACAAAAAAACTCACGAGCCGGCAATACCCGTATGTTTTTCTTTTTTACTTCTTCAGGATTCATCTTGGGACTAAAACCTTGATAGCATATTCTCGAAGGATTCCACACGGAAGCAACTGACTTAAATATCTCAAAATTTAGAGTTGAATTACCATTAAAACATACATCAGTATTTGAAAGGTCAGTGTTACTTACATCTAAATTTATATTTACTAAATTATTGATATTGAGTTGTTCCAACTTCGAGAGAAGGGCAATCTTAATAAGTGATGGATCGTTACTATTAGAAGCCTCTATGCGACTTTTTGCGATGGCGCTTACGCCAATAAAATCAAGAAAAATATTAGCGCCAATAGTAATTTTACCCACGTTACATGTATCAGTAAACTCAAGCAGTGCAGATGTACTTGAAAGACTTATGCCATCACACTTTCCTGACATATCGCTAATACTATAGCTTCCTGGTATCCTACACTGAAAAGTATTCCCTTTTCCACACTTAATCGTGATATTCCTTTCAATAAAATCCACTCCGGCTGTAGTAATCAATCCCTCAGAAAAACAAAACTTTCCATTCTCTGTATTTGTTGTTTCAATATTTGATTGCCTATTATTAAGAGTGGTTTTTACTTCTACGATTTTCGTATATTCCAAACATACTTTTTTGCATTGGGAAAAATCCAATGATGCTTCATTTGAATCATTATTTTTGAGTATAGAACAATGATTGAAAGTTACTTTGGCACATGAAAAACTTACTCCTGCTTGCACTGTCAGTATGCATGACTCGAAGATGAGTTCAAGATCCTTTCTACTTTCCACTCGCAATTTATTTTCATCAATCAAAAGTCCGGATTCTCGTAAAGCAGATTCTTGTTCTGGTTTAAAAACAGGATTATTATCAATCTCAAGTCTACCGCCAACACCTATTGTAAAGTTGCAGTTATGCAATATTATCGTATGTGTAATCCCCTCAGGCGCTTGCCAATCTACTAAACATTCAACTCTCGGTGCTATATTCTCAAGCATGGTATTTTTTTATTCTATCTTGTTATAACCAAAAGAGCGGAGGAAAATCCTCCGCTCTTTATCGCTGCTTACTTTTTCTCTTCGTCTTTCTTATCTTCCACCTCGGCGTCTTTTACTTCGCCTTCGGGTTTGGCTTCTGCGGAAGCGTCGCCTTCGGTTGGGTTCTTGGCTGCCTCGGCTTCTTGTGCTGCCTTGTAGAGCTTCTCACCGATGCCTTGCGCGGCGGCGGAGAGGGCTTCGGTGGCTTTCTTGATTTCCTCAAGGTTGTCGCCGTTCTTCACCTTGTTGAGCTCGTCGAGTTTTTCCTGTACCGGTTTCTTCTCATCTTCGGTCAGTTTGTCGCCCGCATCCTTCATCGACTTCTCCGTGGTGTACGAGAGGCTGTCAGCCAGATTGCGTGCCTCGACCAATTCCTTCTTCTGCTTGTCTTCGTCGGCGTGAGCCTCGGCATCCTTTTTCATCTTCTCGATTTCTTCCTTGGAAAGTCCGGTGGATGATTCGATGCGGATGGACTGCTCTTTGTTTGTCGCCTTGTCCTTGGCCTTGACCGTGAGGATTCCCGAGGCATCGATGTCAAAGGTGACTTCGATCTGCGGGAGTCCGCGTGGAGATGGCGGGATGCCGTCGAGGATGAATCGTCCGAGGGATTTGTTGTCCGAGGCCATTTCACGCTCGCCCTGCAGGACGTGAATCTCTACGCTCGGCTGATTGTCAGCAGCGGTCGAGAAGACCTGCGACTTGGCGGCCGGGATAGTTGTGTTGCGCTCGATCAGCGGTGTGCGCACGCCTCCCATCGTCTCGATACCGAAAGTGAGCGGGGTCACGTCGAGGAGCAAGACGTCCTTGACCGATCCTTCGAGCACGCCTCCTTGGATAGCGGCGCCCATCGCGACCACTTCATCGGGGTTCACCGAGATATTTGGTTTCTTGCCGAAATACTTTTCGACAGTTGCGAGCACGAGCGGCATACGGGTCATTCCTCCCACCATCACCACTTCATTGATATCGCTCACAGAGAGCTTGGCATCAGCGAGAGCTTTCTTGACCGGCTCCAGTGTCTTCTCCACCAGGTCATGCACCAATTCTTCCAGTTTCGCGCGGGTCATCTTGAGCACCAAGTGCTTCGGTCCCGATGCGTCCGATGTGATGAACGGTTGATTGATTTCGGTGTCATTGGCGGTCGAAAGTTCAATCTTGGCCTTTTCGGCAGCCTCCTTGATACGCTGGAGTGCGAGCGGGTCTTTGGATAGATCGATACCTTCTTGTTTACGGAACTCATCGATAATCCAGTGGATGATGGTCTGGTCAAAGTCGTCTCCTCCCAAGTGCGTATCGCCATTGGTAGATCGCACCTCCACCGTGTCCTCGGATACTTCCAGGATGGAGATATCGAAGGTTCCTCCTCCCAAGTCATACACGGCAATCTTCTCGTCTTTCTTTTTGTTGAATCCGTACGCGAGTGCGGCGGCAGTCGGCTCGTTGATCACGCGGCGGACATTGAATCCCGCGATCTCTCCCGCCTCTTTGGTCGCCTTACGCTGCGAGTCATCGAAGTATGCCGGCACGGTGATTACCGCATCGGTGATTTTCTCACCCAAGCGCTCCTCGGCATCAGTCTTGAGCTTGCTCAGAATCATCGCGGAGATTTCCTGCGGAGTGTATTCTTTGCCGCCCATCAGCACCTTGGTTCCCTCGCCCGCCTGTACGATCTTGTACGGCAGCGTCTTCAGGTCGCGCTGCACTTCCTCGTCATTGAAGTGTCTTCCGATCAATCGCTTGATAGAGAACAGGGTGTTCTCAGGATTGGTTACGCCCTGGCGCTTGGCCAAAAGCCCCACCAACCGCTCCCCTGTCTTGCTCACCGCCACCATCGACGGCGTGGTGCGATTACCTTCCTTGTTCTCCAAAATGGTCGGGGTGCCACCCTCCACAATCGCTACCGCGGAGTTGGTCGTTCCCAAGTCGATTCCCAGTATCTTACTCATATATTTTTATTACTGATTTATTACTTAGTACCTGTCATCTTTTTATCTGTCATCCTGAGTGAAACGAAGGATCTCGTGCGATAGAAGATTGCTTTATAAGATCAGGGATTCTTCGCTTTGCTCAGAATGACAACTCGACTGAGTGTCGGAATGACATTGTGTATTCCTATTATATCAAACAATTAGCAGTCGTCAAGTGCGAGTGCTAATGTCTTATCTTAAGGCTTTATTGAAGCTTTTTTACCAGTCGTTATTAACATATCTTCCCTCTCGTAGTATCGTTCACTGTCGAAAGACACCTGAAAAAAACTTGTTATTTACCAACCCAGTCACAACTACCACGAGGATACTCTCATGACTACGAATAAAAACTCTACTACGTCCTGTATCTCACAAGACGTCGCCAAGAATATTTTTCAAGCACTTTTCGTTATAGATAAAAGTGAACAGAAAAATATGGATACGTGGGACTATATTGCAGATGCCTTCACACAGATGCTTAATACCACCAGATTGACGTACGTTCAAATAGACATTCTTAATCTATATTATGCTGACGAAGAAGCAGTTCCGCCATCATTTTCCAGTATTGTATGTGCTTTGCAACTGAACTACTCCGCTGATGTTACTGATATTATCAATCAAATACGGCAATCTTTGATTCATATCTTCACACGGAGTCAAGAGGAATTTCCGGAAGTGATGGCGTTTTTATTAGCATCAAACAACCCTCGAGCTGCCGGTAGCGAACTCTGCGCTTCACGCAAGCAGATAGCGGAACTCCAAAAGCAAGTGGAGGAATTGACCAGCGACAACGAAAAACCAGGGCTTGATATTGTAACAGAAGATACTTTACTCTACTTACTTTGCAAGCCTATCGGGGATTTGCATTTTGCACAGTACAGATCTCGAATATATAACTGCCTCAAAGCGGAAAATATTGATTACGTCGTAGATTTGGTACAAAGAACTGATACTTGGCTCAAAAAAACACCGAACCTTGGTAAAAAGAGTGTTCAAGAAATCAGTCGTGCGCTTGAAGTAATAAATCTTTCCCTCGGCATGACATTTGCTCCGGAATTCATCAGTCAAATAGAATCGAAACTCAACAGGATAAAGTACGACGACAATATATAATTCCCTTGATCGTTCCAATCAGACATCAAGCAACCCCCAAGCCGCCACACTTCCAAGCGTTGGCGGCTTTTTCATTGACAGTCTGCTCTCGATGAGCTATAAAGAACCTAGTTCCTTTTATCCTCAAACCCTCATAAGGAGGCTGTATGAAACGAAAAAAAACGCCTCCCGGGTTTTCACCCAAGATTACAAAGGATGGCCGACTTGTCTTTCGTATCATATTCGGAAGGCGCACCGCAGATATCTACACCTTGCACCAAGATGTCAAGCAGGAGTTGAGTCTTATCACCAAATTTACTAATCAATTCAATTGCGTAAAATGGCATTTAGCTCGGCGTACTCGATTTTTTTGGAAAGTGGATCTCAAAAAAGCATTCGATCATGTGACAGTCGAATCAGTTGCTTCTTTGCAAGATCTTCCGAGCGATATTTTGCATTGTCCTCAACTTTTCTTTCATGAGCGAGGCGGACTCATTCAGGGAGCGCCAGCATCACCGAAAATCTTTCAATTATTTTGCCAGCAGCGTCTCGATCCCGAGATCAAAAAATTCTGCGAAAGAAATAATATCATCTATACGCGCTTCGCTGATGATCTTTTGTTTTCATCAAGAAACGAAATCGAAAAAGGCGCCCGCGAAAAAATACGGGATATCATCCGAGAAACCGGCTTTCATGTCAATGAGAAAAAAGTATCGCTTGTGGATAATATTCACACACCGATAACCTATCTCGGCATGGAAATTTTTCAAGGAAAAGTAGCCCCTGAAAAAGAGTTTCTTGCAAGATTATTTCTTGCTCCGAATGGGCCGAAAAGAACAGGGATGCGAGGCTGGATGAAGTCGGTGCTTGCGCTCAATCATTAAATCGTGTACATTGTGGACAAGCGGTATCTGCAAGGATGCAGACTTTTTGCGCTTGTGGCTGAGAGTATATCATCGTCTGAGACAAGAGGATTCTTACGCTAGAATCCATCCTTGCTCAGATATTTTTCTAGGGTCAAAGCACCCTACGACATTTGTTCGGCGCCTTGTACGTGCTAATAACGTTCAGCAGCTGAGCATACGCACTACCCTTGGTTTACTCCCCTAAACACGAGGCGCAGCATGGCTAAGTGGTAGAATCATCGTGATTCCAATGACCATCCCTACCTCAGTCACGGTCAATCTGGAAATCAAAAAACGCTCTCGGAAATCCTTGAGCGCTTTTTATTTTCCTCTTTTTACAATTTGCTGCTATTGCTTCACCGAGACCTTGGCGGGACGGATGACTTTCTCGCCTATCCTATATCCTTTTTGAAGCACCTTGGCGATTACCTGTGTCTGCAGTGCTTCGGTCTTCCGCTCTTCTGTCGCACCCTCTCCGGCTTCCGTTGATTGTTGACTGTTAATTGTTGTCTGCTCTTGACTGATTGCTTCGTGGATACGCGGATCAAAAGCATCGCCTTCCTTCGCTTCGATCACCTGCATGCCGTTGTCCGCCAAAACCTTTTCCAACTGCTTTTCGATATACTGGATACCGACCACCCACGGGCTATCGGACGCCTCGGCCGGCACGTGACTGGTCGCCATCTGAAAATTGTCCAGTACAGGTGTAATTTCCATCACCAACTTCTCGATCAAATACCCTGCCAATTCTTTCTGCGATTCCTGCTGGCGCTTCTTATAATTGGCAAAATCCGCCTGCAGTCTCTGCAAGTCATTGAGGTATTCTTGGGCGCGCTCTTCAGCAGTCTTTTCTTTGGTTTCTTCGGAATCGGTACTGTTCCCGGCAGTTTCTTGTTCTACCACTTCTTCCGAAGCATCAGCCTTCACTTCGTCTTCATCATGTTTCTTGTATTTCATAGGGAGTGTCATTTACAAAATTATCTTCACGAATATGATCGCGAGTGGCAGCGATGATCCTGATGAGGAACTGAGGATATTCTTCACATACTCGAGCAGCGACTTATTCTTAGCATACTGCATCCGCTTGGGACCGATAATAGCCAAGACTCCCCGCTCCCCATCTTTGTTCCGATACGGTGCCACTATCATCGAGCAGTTCTTGGAAATTTCCGGTATCGGGTTTTCCTCTCCGATAAAAATCTGCATCGAATCATCCTTCATACCGGAGAGCAAGACATCAAACTTCTCATCCAATGAATCGAGCGTCTCCACCAACCGGCACAGTTCATCCAATTCCCGAAACTCCGGCGCCTCGATGAGCTCTTTGATACCGAAATCGTAGAACTCGTCCTTGGAAGCATCGCCCATCACAGCCAGATTGCCTGAAAGCGCAGAAAGAAGCTTGGCTGTAGTACGCGAAAGCCTCGTCTGTTTAGCCTTCATCATCAGCAGCTCGGTCTGTAATTGTCTTTGCTCTTCTTTTGAGAGTTCCTGATCGCCCATGATTTCCTCGATATAGAAGCGATAGCCCTTATCAGTCGGGATGCGCCCCGCACTGATATGAGGCTGATACAAAAATCCCTCTTCTTCCAGCTGCGCCATATCATTGCGCAGCGTGGCCGAGCTCACATCGAATCGATTCTGCGCCGAAAGCACCTGCGAACCCACAGGTAAAGCCGTCTCCGTATAGAGTTCGACGATGGCCGCGAGCACTTTGTGTTGGCGTGTATTCATATGCTTTCAGTATACAATCCGCCTTAGCAGTCGTCAATACCGAGTGCTAACAACTAAAATTCCTCTTATTTTTGAGAAAAAATAAAGACCGATGAATGTTCCCATCGGTCTTACAGTTAGGTTTTGAAAAATTCCAACGCTTTATCGGATATGCGCCATGCTATGCCAGCTTGTTCTATTGCAGCGCAAAAACCACGTTTCCACTCATCAATAGTCATACTTGATTCAATATGATTACCAATAATATGGGTGATGGCATTTTTCATAGCCATATTCACTTGCTCTAGATGTTCCTCGCCATAAAAAGAGACCACCTCTGCTATACGATCACAAAAAGAAACGGTGAAATTCTTCTCATCACATGGAAAAAATTGCACACCCTTAACACCTTCTTCAAGATACTCCCCAATCCATGCGGTATTTTTTGGATTAATCTGAAAAAATCTACGACGGAATATATCCGTGACGGTTACATTATGCGTTGCAAGCCACACATCAAAAAGCAATCGAGGAAAATCTATATAGAATACAACACTCATCAGCAATGTTTTTTTGATATTATCATCCAAAAGACTGAGTAATGTGATTCGCTGGACGATTCTGATTGTTTTCTCCTTTACCATAGTATAATAACCTGCGTTTCCTTTTAGTTTTTCGGCATCGATATTCTGGTGCATATGCGTGATTTCCCCTTGATATCGTTCAATGCTATAGGGCCCAAGATGCAATGTTTCATCGGCAATGCCCAATTCCAGAAATATGGGTTTGAAAAAAAATGTATAGATACAAATACTTGTGATTAGTATGACAGACAAGCAAATGCTTGCTTTAAACAAGCTTAAGCGATGCTCGTACTGAAGAATACTTAAAGCGAAAACACACGTACCAACACAAACAACTATCAAGCCATATTGCATTCTTTTGATAAGACTTTTCATTTAGCTCACCCTTTACCTTTTTCAATTTTTAAGCAACAAAAAACGTGTCTTTCCATTTGGAAGGATACGCTATCAAAGTACAGCTTTAGCGTAGTATAGATATGATTACTCTGTCAAGCCTATCCGCTAAAAAATATAACGGGTACTAGCTGCAAGCCAATACCCGTTGAATCATTGTTCTTTCGCATCATTGAAAAGCAGGAATCCTGCAAATTCGCAGATATCATTCCTATACGTCCTGTTTGCACCTATCCTCTGCTCACACCAGCTATTCCTCATGCATTTTCTCAAGAATGCCCGCGCGGCTATATTGAGAAAAACAATAAAAGTATCAGCTTTGCACTCCCTGTAAGATGCTCCAAATAACATATCCGGGCAGTACTTCAACTTATCCCGGGATAAGCTCTTCATATTCGCTTCATTTGAAGCGAATCGAGTTATTTCGTATTCAGGATAAATATGGTCGCATACCGCATTAAACAATGGCTCTGAAGCGAGTTCTTTTTCTGCCGGAAGCGTACCGATGAATTCTTTTTGGAGAATTCTCCAACCAAACACCACCTTTTCCCGATATAACACCAGGACATATATGGCATCTGGACCATCAAGCTTATCAAATTCGAATATTTGATCTGGCTGATATTTTTCCCATCCGAATTTTTTGCAGTACCATTCAAATCTGCATCTGAAGTACTGCTGCATATACGAGTTTTCCAACAGCTCATATAAGCTCATTTTTTTAAAGACGATTGTCTTTGCACTATTCATTTTTTTCTCCCTCCCAGAGCTGTTAGCTTTGGGATGTGTGTGGTTTCAAATTGCACGCCCTTGCGGGCAATGTTCTTTGAAGTACACACTCCATACTAGCACAAGAAAACTCATTTGTCAATGTATATTGACAAATTAATACTCTAAAGCACCTTAAAGAACTCTGAAGTAGCTCTGCGTAGCCTATTTTCTCTGAATAGAATTGTTTCCTGGAACAGGATCATACCCTCCGGGATGCCATGGATGACAGCGACATACTCGCTTGCACCCCATCAAAACGCCACGAGCGACACCGAAACGGGATACGGCTTCATATGTATACTGCGAACAACTCGGATGGAATCGACAGAATTTCACCGGCATGAACCAAGAAATGATCCCATGATCGAATGAGAATGTTTTCTGATAAAAGCGTATGCAAAGCAAAAGAATTTTTTTCAACATACAATCACGATAGTCCCAGGTCTTCGCTTTGTCAAACGTGCAAAAGGAGGTATACTGAAATCATACACAGTGTCCAAATCTCAAAATTCAAAAACAAAACTCTATAGGATGTTTGCATTTGAGTACAGTTCTAGGCGCAATCGAGGAGCGCAAGTAAGCCGTACATATGGTACGGTGTCGCGCACCGCAGATTGGAACGACGAAATGTGCCAAATACAAACGTCCCTACACCAATGAAGATTATAGAACACAAAACAGTTAGCTGGATCGATTTCGAAGAACCCAGCCACGACGATATATTGTACCTGCAGGAACATTTCAATATCCATCCGCTCGCTATCGAGGAATTCTTCACGCCAACCTATCAACCCAAGGCAGTCAGCTATGATAATTGTCTCTTCCTTTCCATACACATTCCCCTCTTCGATGTTTCCAAGCGCACCACCTATTCAGGCGAGCTGGACATCATTATCACCAAAGACTACCTCATCACCGCGCACCGTCACAAAATCTATCAACTCGAAAAGTTTTTCCACGATATCGCGGAAAGCGATGGCAAAAAGCGCCTCCACCTGAATCAGACTCCGGCGCATCTACTCTACAGAGTGCTTGAGATCCTTCTTGAATCATGCTTCCCAAGACTGGATCATATCGCCAAAAATCTCGATCATATCGAAGACCAGGTCTTTGCTGAAAAAGAAAAGGAGATGGTGCTTGAAATCTCTATTGTCAAGCGCGATATCCTCAACTTCCGTCGGGCCATCAAACCGCAGCGCGCCATCATCGAGTCCATCACGCAAAAAGACAATGGTCTCATACCTTCCGACCTCAAGCTGTATTTCCAAGACCTTATCGGTACCAATATCCGTATCTGGAACATCCTCGAGAACAACAAGGAAATCATCGAATCCCTCGAAGAAACCAACAACTCCCTGCTCTCCAACAAGCTGGATATGACCATGAAGGTGCTCACCATCTTCTCTGCCATTCTGCTCCCAATGACGGCTTATTCAAACATCATGTCGATGAGCGTCAGCATCCCCCTCACGCACAATGCCAACGCCTTTTGGATTCATGCTAGCATTATCATCCTCATCTCGCTGCTTACTATCATTATCTTCCGTTGGAAAAAGTGGTTTTAGGGAATATAAAAAAGGCTTAGGATGTGTTACTTGTCCCAAGCCTTTTCACTTTAATGTACAACCGTTTTTAATAACGGTGTGCATTTTTCGGTCATATCCCGATTTATTTTATCGAGATCCCTTACCATGCTCTGCTCCAAATAAAGATAATCGATACTATTGTTGTTGTTCGCAACAATCGATTCAGCAACGATTGTCATTATTTGTGATGATTGTAAAGCATCTAAACATGCCGCACTCCGAGTATCATTTCCTTGCGCATTTGCAGGCGGAGCAAAAAACATAATCGCAAATACTACCCCAACCAAAAGCCATAGTGGCTTCCGAACTAATTTTTCAATACCAGTGGTCATAACGACCTCCTCTCATCTTCTCTGTTAAAAAACTTATTTTCTTGCCATCATTATGTCTTGATGGCTATGGTCATTGATGCAACTATAGCCTATCGTTGCCGGAGCGACAATAGGCCCCACCGTCAGTCCCACCGCAAGCAGGCACACGAAAAGTGCTATTGCTTTGCAAAGGATTTTCAAAATACCTCTAACTATATTCACAATGTTCATACTCCCCCCTATGTTTCAAAGTGTACGCAACGTACACGATACCCTATCTGAAATATATTTCAGAACGATTAATGATAGCATATCAAAGGAACTTTGTCAAGACTATCACAAAGGCTCTACTGCGGGTATACTGGAATCGATACTACTATTGCCGTTTCTTGTTACTTATTAATCATCGGCTGATACTATGCTCACCATCTACAACACGCTCACCAAACAAAAAGAGGCTTTTGAGCCGCTCTACCCAGGGAAAGTCGGCATGTACACCTGCGGGCCGACCGTGTACGGCAAGATCCACATCGGCAACCTGCGCGCCTACCTTTTGGCGGATATGCTCCGCCGCTATTTTGAGTACGCGGGCTTTGAAGTGCGCGCTATCAAAAACATCACCGATGTCGGCCATCTGACCGCCGATGACGTGGCTCAGGGCGATAGCGGTGACGACAAGATGATTGCACAGGCACTCAAGGAGAAAAAAACGCCCCAAGAAATCGCCGCGGTCTATGAAGAATACTTCCATGCGACTGAGAAAAAAATGAATATTCTCCCCGCGCACTATTTCCCTCGTGCTACCGGTCATGTGGAGCAAATGATTGCGCTCATCCAAGAACTGATCGCCAAGGGGCACGCCTATGAAAAAAACGGCAATGTCTTTCTCGATGTCACCACTTTCCCCGACTACGGCAAACTCTCAGGCAACACCCTCGCCAACCTCAAAGTCGGCGCACGCCTCGAAGAGCACCCGGACAAGAAGAATCCGTGGGACTTTGCCCTGTGGCTCAAGGCACCCGAGCATCACCTGATGCAGTGGGCCTCGCCGTGGTCGACCGGCTACCCGGGATGGCACATCGAGTGTTCCGCGATGAGTATGGAATACCTCGGCGATACCTTCGACATCCACACCGGTGGCGAAGACAATATCTTCCCCCATCACGAAGCGGAAATCGCCCAGTCCGAAGGCGTGACCGGCAAACCCTTCGCGCGCTTTTGGCTGCACGTCCGTCACCTCCTGGCCGATGGCGTCAAAATGTCCAAATCCAAAGGCAATCTCTATACCTTCGAAGATATCATCGAAAAAGGTTATTCCGCGATGGATCTCCGATTCCTCCTCCTTTCCAGTCACTATAGGTCCCAGATGAATTTCACGTGGGATGCGATGGATCAGGCTCACGCCAATTGGGAAACACTGGAGAATTTCCATACGCGGCTGGAGGAATATATCGCCTCCGAAGTACGCGGCGAAGAAATGCTCGATATCGAAAAATACCGGACGGATTTCGATACCGCGCTCGAAGACGACCTCAATACACCGCAGGTGATGACTCTCCTCTTTAACCTCGTCAAAACTGGCAACAAACTCATCAGCGAGAACGCACTCGAAAACCCGACCGATGTTGCAAAATTCCTCGAGGCTTCCGTCAATGTCCTCGGCCTCGTCTGGACGAAAAAAGAAGCCCTACCGGAACACATCCGACAGCTGGCAGCGAAGCGTGAAGAAGCCCGCAAACAAAAGGACTTCGCGCAATCCGATGCACTGCGGGAACAAATAGAAAACGAGGGCTTCTTGATAGAAGACACCTCGTCAGGAGTGAAATTGCGACGAAAATAACAATGCGAAAAAGTTAAAAGCCGCTCCCATTGCCAATTGGGAGCGGCTTTTTTCGTTTGGGTATTTTATACCCTATTTTTTCTCGTACGCATTTCGCGTCGGGATGCCCATCTTTTATAAAAACGTGGCATACTACATAATGACTACTTGCGTCTCTGATTTGCTTGACGCGCCGAGTAAAGCAATACCCGCTGCTATAAAGAGGTCTTTTCTTCTCATTTTCTCATCTCCGCGCGAAGCTCGTCCCTGAGAATATTCATCCACTCGATAATGCCCGGGTAACCCCCTACAGCAGGATCGTACTCAGTGTACGCTTTATGCGCACCTTGTGAGCTCGGCCATCGTGTATAACACTCGATGACGAGAAGCGGACTTCCGAATGTGTCAGTAATACTGCATCTTATTTTTGCAAACATAATCGACAAATACATCTTATTGGGATCATCTTCGTCAATCAATGCATACTCCTCCTTTGCGAGGATCTTTTTTATGACATCAGCTTCCGGATTTTCATCCAGGAGATACAGCTCCACCACTTCAGCGTTATGGTTTGCAAAAACCTCTTTTTTGTGATGTATTTTTTTGTTAATCTCATCTTGTTCTTGTTGCTGCAACTTCAGTGCTTGATCAAAATCGCACCAAGTTGCTGGCGCTTGGCACAAAATCTTGTGTTCAAGCGACGCACAACCGCTTATTATCAACAAAAAAATAATACCTGCAATTTTTAATGTGCTAATCATTGTTTTTTCCTCTGTGTAGTATGTCTGCAGCCATCTGCAGATCATAAATTCGCTGTCATTGAGACCCCTCAACAACAACCCATACTAGCATATCTAACCCTTCCTGTCAAGGTTTAAAACGTCTTAGGAAAACAAAAAACGCCTCGTCGGGGGTAAAGTTGCGACGAAAATAAAAGTGATAAAAAGTTAAAAGCCGCTTCCATTACCAATTAGGAGCGGCTTTTTTGTTTGGGTATTTTATACCCTCATCGATCCTGCCCAAGAAACGCCCGGACTGTATTCCTGGTCGTATGAATCACTGCCGGCAATCCAGCATAACCAGTGAGAGGCGGATTATATTCGTCCGCAACCTCGACACCTGAACCATTCGTATCGAAGCATCTGATTTTTATACCCTTACTTTGCTGAGCGATACTCAATTCACACTCAACATCACGCGCGACATAATTTGGCATTTCGCCAGCCGAAAACTCGACATACTTCCCGCGCCTCATGGCGGTTTTGATCCGTTCGAATTCAATGCTTTCAACTTTCGTATCAACGAAAACGATTTCACCTTTCGCATTCATAAACGAAAACGAATGCGAATCTCTTTGCGCAGAATACTGCTTAATCGCTTCATCAAAACTACACCAAGTCGCTGGCATTTGACAGAACACTTTGCGCTCAAGCGACGCGCAGCCGCTCAGTAATAAAAACAAGATACTCACTACGATTCTTAATGTTCTCATTGTTCAGCCCTCTTTGTTATCCAGCTATCATTAACCGGTATTTTTGGCACCATTGTAATCCGGTGCAAATAATCATTACGATACTCGTATTGCTGCATCGCTTGTTCGACTGTTTCTCTTTTCACAGCATTTTCTTTCGCTATCTGTTCGTTTATTGAACATTGAGTTAATGCTACTAACGCCAAAATAACGAATGCTAATCCAAAAACTCTGAAATAGCCTCCTGCTGTATCCCATAATAAATCAGACATACTCTTTCTCCTCTTGCTAAAAATGCGGTATTTCCGCGACTATTCATTTGTTAATGAACACCCAATCTTAGCATATCCGAGCCTTCCTGTCAAGACTACCGCAAAGCGGCGGGCGCGTGTATACTGAAGGAACTATGGCGAAAAATACCGGCAACAATCTGGTGACACAGTTGCGCATTCCGCCCAACAACCTCGAAGCTGAGCAGTCCGTGCTCGGCTCTTTGATGCTGGACAAAGACGCGGTCATCAAGATCGCCGACCTCCTCAAACCGGGAGACTTCTACAAGGACGCCAACAATGACGTCTACGAAATTATGCTCGAGCTCTACGAAAACCGCGAGCCGCTCGATGTCCTCAGTATTTCCAACCGTCTCGAAGAAAAAGGCAAACTCGACCGCATCGGCGGCGCCAGCTACCTCGCTTCCCTGGTCAACTCCGTCCCCTCCGCTTCCAATGTCGTCCACTACGCGAAAGTGGTACAAAAAAAAGCGATGCTGCGAAGACTTATCAGCGCCGCGAGCGATATCCTCGAAATGGGCTACGACGAATCCGAAGACGTACAGAAAATCCTCGATGAAGCCGAGCAACGCCTCTTCAAAGTCTCGCAAAAATACATCAAGCAGGACTTCATCCCTATCAAGTCCATCCTCGAAAATGCTTTCGAGCGTATCGATGAGCTGCACAAAAGCGACAATACCTTTCGCGGCGTGCCGAGTAATTATCCCGACCTCGACAATCTCCTCTCCGGATTTCAAAAGTCCGACCTTATCATTCTCGGAGCGCGTCCATCCATCGGAAAGACGACCTTCGCGCTCGATATCGCCCGCCAAATCGGTGTGTATGCCAAAGTGCCCGTCGGCATCTTCTCCTTGGAAATGGGCAGCGACCAGCTGGTCGACCGTATGATCGCCGCGCAGTCCGGTGTGGATTTGTGGCGTCTGCGTACCGGCAAACTCCAAAGCGACGACTTCTCCAAGATCGGCGAGGCTATCGGCACCCTCAGCGAGGCCCCGATCTTCATCGATGATTCGGGCTCGCTCAATATTATGGAAATGCGCACGATGGCGCGTCGCCTCCAGTCCGAGCACAATCTCGGGATGATAATCATCGACTACCTCCAGCTGATGGAAGGGCGTTCGCGCGGCGGCGACAACCGCGTCCAGGAAATCTCGGAAATTTCCCGCGGCCTCAAACAGCTCGCCCGCGAACTCAATATCCCGATTATGGCGCTCTCGCAGCTTTCTCGAAGCATCGAAGCGCGTCAAGATCAGATCCCGAAACTCTCCGACCTCCGCGAATCCGGATCCATCGAGCAAGACGCTGACGTTGTGATCTTCCTCTCGCGCGAGGATCGCTACAAGCCCGACACCCCGAACAAAAATATCGTGGACGTGGTCATCGCCAAGCACCGTAACGGACCGGTCGGCAAAGTCCAGCTCTACTTCCAAGAAAACGCCACGACCTTCAAATCTTTGGAGCGCTTGCATGATCCAAATCAGGCTCCGCAGCAATAAGCAGTTAACAATAAACAACTAACAGGAACATCACCGTTGTCATTTCGAGCTTGTCGAGAAATCTATTTTGATTGTACAAAGATTTCTCGACAAGCTCGAAATGACATTCTGCATGTTTTTTGGCAATAAAAAACCGAGCTCACGATAACCATCATCTTTATTAATGAATAATTATCGCTGACTCGGTTTGACCGATTTTATAACACTTTACGCCATAAGTTCCTTGAGATGTTTTGTCCAATTTTTTCCTACTTCAGTTCCTTTTAGGGAACAGTCCTCATCATGACCTATTGCGCAACCTCTATAACATTCTTCGCAAAAACACGGATCATGAAAAAACATTAACTTGGCTCCGTTTTCAAACTGAAAGAGATTCTCTCCTCCGTTGCAAGTTTCCTCAAGGATTTCTCCTTCAGCACACTGATGGTGATGGACAGAAAACACAACCGCTATTAATTGAACGTTTTCACTCACAGCGGTCAATGCGAGTTGATATCCAACCAGTTTTTGCTGTCCATAATCACTGTTTTTATGGAATCCATCGAATGGCATCATGCCATCAACAAACACCACATCCCAAGGACCATTTTTACGAATGAGCTCAAGTCCTTTGGCATAACTCTGTGAAACAGTCAAATCGTAATCTGACAGTTTTCTTTGAGCCGATTCTAAATTCGCCTCGCGATCATCAACTACCAATATTCTCATGATGTTCTCCTACTTGTAAACCCCTTGTACCGTCAAACACATAGGGTTGATTGAAAAAATGTATTTTACACACGATCTTTAACGGACTTTTGACAGTCGTTTCCTTGGTTTTCGGATTGTTAAAGAACGCCTTATCATAGCGCATATTCCATACTTTGTCAAGTACGCTGAAAGCAGGTATACTGTATAGACTTTACCGTGATGTGATTTTCTTGCGGAAAAGATTTTTCAAGACCACTTGCGTACTCGCACTGGTCGGAAAAAATACTTTTTCGACAAAAAAATACCACTGATATATAAGATCTCTCGACTACGCTCGAGATGACAACTAAGAGGTCTTCGGTAGTTATTAGTTGTTTTTTGTTCATTGTTTATTGTTCTCTGTTTTCTGTTGATTGTTTATTGTTGACTGATATGTATCCCAAACCGTTTGAAAAACTGATCGCGCACTTCACTTCCCTGCCGTCCGTCGGACCCAAGATGGCGGAACGTTTGGTATTGTATCTTTTTAAGCAAAGCCAGGAAAAACTCGAGGACTTTGCCCAGTGTTTGGAAGACATCCACAAGCTGCAGATTTGCAAGCAATGCTTTCATATCGCGGAAGGTACCCTGTGCAGCATCTGCCTGGATACGCGTCGCGATATGACGGTCCTGTGCGTCGTCGAAGAGCCGCTTGATATAATTGCCATCGAACGCACGCGCAGCTTCCAAGGGCGCTATCACGTGCTCGGCGGGGTAATGGAACCGGTCAAGAAAAATGCGCAGACGCAATCCCTGCGTATTCCCGAACTCCTGCGTCGAGTCGAAGACGAAGCCATTCAAGAAGTGGTACTCGCGACCAATCCCACCACCGAAGGCGATCTGACCGCACTGTACCTCAAGAAAAAACTTGAACCGTTCGATATTAAGGTGACCCGTATCGCCCGAGGACTTGCCACTGGCGGTGACATCGAATACGCCGACGAAATCACCTTGACTTCTGCAATTACGAATCGCAAAGATTTGTAGTCCCACTACTCACTTGCCGATACATCCGACGATGTATCATACATCGGTATCGTGTCCGTGCTCGGTGTGCCGGCCTTGACCCACGCTTTATACGAAGGGTGCTCATCATAAGCAATAGTCATCACACGATGCCGCACTTTTGATTTTTCGTAGACCCTAGTGTAATACACGAGACGTGTAGTGAGTTTCGTATTGCGCGAGAGAGCTTCGGCGAGTTCGAAGAGTTCTTTGATCGACGACTGCTTCTGCTCGTCATACACGGCCGGTGCGGACACGGAAAAAAGGAGGAGGAGAGTGCTTGGGTATCCGCTGACGATAATATCAGCTTCGGTGTATCTCCTGCCCGTATCGCCGCCGACTTTGACGCAGCGCCCCACTTCCACCATATACAGCGGATAGCGATACTGCTCGATCAATTCGATATACAGTTGGGCTTTAGCGAGTTCCTTGGCTTGATGCATATCATCGGTGAGTTTCCGATCGACATACAACACCTTGGGCGCTTCTCTGAGGATAAAGATGCTTTCATCGAGCGTTTTCGAGCCAAGCTTGCTCCCATATTTTCGCCCAGGCATCTCGCGCACCGCAAATCCAGGCTCTGTCACCACCCTCACCGATGATGCCCCGCCCGAGAGTGCAAAAGACGTCTGTCGCATAAGACTCTCGAATCGATCAGCCGAAACGATAACCGCCTTGGGGCGACCCCTTTCGGTCAGAGTGTAATGCACATCCGGCGACTGCACCTCATCGGCGATAGCGAAGAAGTTTTTACGTGCGTCCGATATGGACAATGTGTGTTTATATTGCATAGTGTTTTGCATACTGATTATATGTACAGTATAACGTACATATATATTTGCGCAAGCATGCTTGTCAGATGAAGAGAAGTTGCTTACAATAGAGAGAGACAGTCTTATCTAATAATTTTTCCTATGACTCAAACAGAACAAAAAACGGTTGTGGTGATCGGACTCGGATACGTGGGACTCCCTATGGCTATACGCTCGAAAGAAGTCGGCTATGAAGTATACGGACTCGACCTGGATCAATCCAAACTCGATGCAATCAATCAGGGGAAAAGCCCTATCGAAGAAGCATATATCGAAGAACGTATCGCGCAATTCCCTATCGTCGCTACCAATGATGCAAGTATCCTCCAGAAAGCGGATATCGTTTTGGTCTGCGTACCGACACCGGTCGATGAATCATATTTCCCGGATCTCACGCCTGTCATCAAGGCGACGGAATCGGTGGTCAAAAATCTCAAGAAGGGCGCCTTGGTCGTGCTTGAGTCTACCGTCAATCCGGGTGTCAGCGAAGAAATCATCCGACCGCTTTTCGAAGCTGCCGGTTTTGTCGTCGGTCGTGATGTCTTTATCGCGCACTGCCCGGAACGAGTCAATCCGGGAGACAAACAATGGAATGTTTCCAATCTTCCGCGCGTCGTCGGATCATTTGATCAGACCGGGCTCGATATCGCACTAGCCTACTACCGCACCATTTCATCCGGTGAAATCCGTCCGATGAAATCCATCCGCGAAGCTGAGGCGGTCAAAATCGTCGAAAACTCTTTCCGTGATGTCAACATCGCTTTCGTCAATGAACTTGCGAAATCATTCGACAAACTCGGTATCGATATCAAGGATGTCATCTTGGGAGCTGCCACCAAACCATTCGCTTTCATGGCGCATTACCCATCCTGCGGTGTGGGCGGACACTGCATCGCTGTCGATCCTTATTACCTCATCGAACGCGCCAAAAAATCCGGCTTCGATCACAAATTCCTCAAGATTGCTCGGGAAATCAACAACAGTATGCCAGAGTATACGGTGGAAAAACTCCAAGACGCGCTCAATCTCGTGAAACTCCCGATGAACGGCACGACGATAGCGGTGCTCGGACTCGCCTACAAGGCCAACGTGGATGATACTCGCGAATCGCCAGCCTTTGAAGTCATCAAAAACCTCAAAAAACACTTGGCAATCGTCGAAACTTTCGATCCGCATGTCCTCGGAAAATCAACTTCGCCGTCATTGGAAAATATCCTCGAAAAATCCCAGGCTGTTATCGTTACCACCAATCACAAAGAATTCGTGGAATTGCTCACACCGGAATTGCTTGCCAAGTACGATATCAAAGTCGTCATCGACGGAAAAAACTGCCTCGACAAAGACGCTCTGGAATCCGCAGGTATCATTTACCGCGGTATCGGCCGTTAATTCAAAAAACAAAAATCAATCAACAATCAACGGGCACCCTCGCTTTCTCTGGGAATACTCCTTGCCCACCCGTTAACTGTTAATTGTTTACTGCTAATTGCATCGTATGTTTCATCTTATCCGATTACTCGTATGGATTGCCGGCATTATGGTCGTCGGCTATTTCGTGTTGGGCTATTTCGGCTACGAAGTCAACCAACACTACTTCGATCAAAGCAAGACCAAATGCCAAGAACTGCTCACTCAGTGCCAGAAAGACATTTTCCACAAAGGCGTAGACAACGTGAAAAATTGCGAGTATCAGTGTGTCGACCCGCATCTTATCATTCAGAAGAAATAATACTATGAAACTTATCGTCAATATCCCCGCCTTTAACGAGGAGGAAAAACTCGGTGAAACTATCAAACGAATACCATCGCATTTTGACGGTATCGATGAAATCTTCGTACAGGTTATTGATGATGGCTCGACAGATGCAACGATGCGAGTCGCGCAAGACGCGGGAGCGCACTTCGTCTACACCAACGGTGTCAACCGCGGTATTGGCAAGACCTTCCGGCACGCTGTGGAGCGATCGCTCGAAAACGGCGCTGACATTATGATCAATATCGATGCCGACGGTCAATTCAATCCGGAGGATATCGCCAAACTCATCGCCCCTATACTCGCGAACAAGGCAGACATCGTCAGCGCTGATCGTTTCAGCGAACACAAAGCGCAAAACATCCCTTG
The DNA here is from genome assembly GCA_964624415.1 of uncultured Bdellovibrionales bacterium. GTDB lineage: Bacteria > Patescibacteriota > Minisyncoccia > Moranbacterales > UBA1568 > JAQTRS01. The sequence continues at coordinate 171,247 of CAZUWR010000001.1, forward strand.
GGTCAAGGATGTTATGAACCGTTTGGCTGCCAGCCTCATCGGTAGATTTATGAATGTTCCTATCAAGGACTTAACCTGCGGATTCCGCGCTTACAATCGCGAATCGCTGCTTCGTCTCAATCTGCCGGGCGATTTCACCTACACGCAAGAAACCATCATCGATGCCCTCGGCAAGGGACTGAAAATACAGTGGGTGCCTGTCGAGGTCATCTATTTCGCCGATCGCACCTCGCGCGTGGTCAAAAGCGTTTTCAAATACATCAACTCCAGCGCCCGCATCATCATCCGTGCTGTCCGCGATGTCCGTCCGATGAAGTTCTTCGGTATCCCGGGTACCATCCTCATGCTCGTATCATTCGTTTTCTTCGGCATGTTCCTTTTTAACTACTTCATCGACTTCAAGATCAGCCCGTATCGCAATCAGCTCTTTTTCGGAGCAGGATTTTTCATCGTCGGACTGCAATTCGTCGTCTTTGCTCTGATGGCGGATATGATACGCTCCAACCGACGATTGGTCGAGGATCAGTTGTATCTGACAAAGAAGGAATTGTACAGGAAATAATAGCTTTTATGTTTCTCGTTTTCTGTGAAAAAGAATTTTTCATGACCACATGTGTACTCGCATCGGTCTTGAAAAATTACTTTTTCGCAGAAAACAAGCACCTCGCTTTTCTTTGATTCATACCCTATGAAAATCCTTTTCATCTCACGCGCATACCCGCCCGTCACCGGCGGTATCGAAAACCAAAACTACGAGCTTTCCTTGTGGCTTTCGAAAATCGCGGACGTGAAAATCCTTGCCAATCGTAAAGGGAAAAAAGCCTTACCATTTTTCTTGCCGTGGGTAACACTGCGCGCCCTCTGGCTCGCTCCAAACCACGATGCCATCCTCCTCGGTGACGGTGTGCTCGGTATCGTCGGGTATATCCTCAAGCTCACCTATCCGAAAAAACCAGTGCTGTGCGTCGTGCACGGGCTCGACCTCACCTATGCTTCGAATCTTTACCAGTCATGGTGGGTAGGGACATTTCTTCCACACCTCGACAAGCTCATCGCTGTCGGCAATGAGACCATACGCGTCGGTATCGAACGCAACATCCCTAAAAATCTTCTTACCTTCATCCCCAACGGCGTCGATACGGATAAGCATTTCCACTCCTACTCCAGAGAAGATCTTGAGGGAGTACTCGGAAGATCACTGACTGATACAAAAGTAATCCTTACTTCGGGTCGTCTCGCTAAGCGTAAAGGCGTGGCTTGGTTCATACGAAATGTCCTGCCACAACTTGCAGGCAATATCCTGTATGTCGTGGCCGGCGATGGCGCTGATAAAAAAAATATACAAAACGCTATCAAAGAAACTGGTCTTTCTTCGCGTGTCCAGCTCCTCGGCTTTGTCGACGACACCACGCGAGACATCCTGATGAATACCTGCGATGTATTTGTGCAACCAAACATCCGCGTAGCCGGCGATATGGAAGGTTTCGGTATTTCCGTCATCGAAGCCGCATCATGTCAGCTGCCGGTCATCGCTTCACGCCTCGAGGGACTCCAAGATGCTATCAAGGATACTGAAAACGGGTTTTTGGTAGAACCGGAAAACGCGGAGAGTTATTTTGAGGCGCTCCGTATCCTCTTGAGTGATGATATGAAACGGAAAAATTTCGGCAAGCAGGCTCGCACGTATGTTATCCATCATTTTCACTGGGAAGTCATCGCCAAACAGTATTTGGATATCATCAAGAAAACTGCTAAAAAATAAATCTTATGCACTTCATCCAATCGCAATTTCTTTTTTTCATCGCCCTCTTTCTAATCGTATTCCTCCCAGGACTAGTCCTACTTCACTCTTTTTTCAAGCATTCATTCACGCTGCTCGAGCGATTCGTATTCGCGGTGCCGATCAGTATCGCCATCACCAATTTCCTGATGATCATTCTCGGGAAATCCGGTATCAAACTGACAGCGATATCTATCACTGCCGGGATTATTCTTTTTTGCACTGCCGCAATACTCTTGGCGAAATTCTTTTTCAAAAAATCATCTGAAACAGAAGGTCATCCGATTCCATCCTTCACTAAAAATCAGGGACAACTTATCATTCTCATACTCGTATTGACCATCTTCATCAAGACTGTCTACCTCACCCAGGTTATCCTCCCGACCGCCACTGACCTCGGGCATCATATGTACTGGGCAAAGGATATCGCCGTCACCGGTGAACTGCCGCAGTATGTGGAGCGAAACATCATCCAAACGACCGATGGCGCCTACAAGCTCGATGTGCCCACACCTATCGATGATTTCATCATTGGTGAGCACCTGATATTCGCCGCTATTGCGCTCATCGCAGGACTAGACTTCATATCAGGATTCCCTGCCATCACACTTTTTCTCATCAATATCTTTTCCTTGCTCGCCGTATTTATATTCGTTCTGCGTGTTTTTTCCTCTCCTTCGTTTTCCAGGGTCGGTATCTCCGCAAGGACTACTGCGATTATCACGCTCTTCGTCCTCGGACCACTCTATACTCTTGCTTCACCGCAAGCCAAATTCGTTTCCGGTGGTGTCATCGGCAATACTATCGGCAACCTCTTCATCCCCATCATTCTCTACTGCTACTGGCGCGCGCTCCAAGAGAAAAGCTCCAAATTCCTCACCCTCGCTTTTTTTCTTACCTTCGGACTGGCGTATATCCATCATCTCAGTACGCTCGTTTTTCTCTTTATCCTCGTTTTTACCATCCTCATTTTCAGTGTCTTTCATATCAAGACACTGCACAAGCATATTGCAGAGTGGTTCAGGATTTTCTTTAAACCCGCTCCGGTCATTTTTGCTTTCATTGCCATTGTATTTTTCTTCTTTGTTCTCGCGCCCAGCTATGCAGATCCGAAGTCTCTCAATACCGCCCTCGGTGCACCTACCAAAGCAACACGTACCGGACTGACGTTTTTGCAACTCACCTTTTCCACCGGAGAAGGCCGCCTCGGACTCGGTCTCGTCGGACTTCTCGCGCTCTTGTTTTTTCAGCTTCGAACAAATCTCAGTCATCCTGAGCGTAGCGAAGGATCCCGTACGATAAAGACACCATCCTATGCCATCGCCTTCGTGAGCGCCTGGGGATTCTCATTGCTTATTATGTCGCTTCGCCCGCAGTGGCTCTTTCTCGACATCCCTTCCAACCGCATCAGTACCTACGCCATCTTTCCCTTCGCGATACTGTCCGCAGTTACTTTGATACTTCTTTTCAATAAACAAAGAATAAAGAACAAAGAATTCTCTGAAAAAGTTGATGAGATATTTTCACATAACGGACAATATCCCGCAAGATCTCCTATTATCATATCCGGATTCATCATTATTCTGACATTCTTCATCGTCGGTGGTTTCTATGACAACTCACAAAGCCTCCTCGGGAAAACCAAAGCCCAGGAAGCCATACAAACCTATCATGTATCCGATTACCTCGCGCAACACAATCAGTCCAGCGATCTGATTCTCAAGGATCACAACTATATCGTGGCCGATTCGTGGATGAAGCTTTCCTTCTTGCAGGGCTACACCTATCCGCTGTCTCGCGGCTACTTCAAACGCTATGAAGATGAGACAAAACCGCGCGAACAGTGCACGCTCTGGATGATCGCTGTACCCAATACCGACAAAGGTCAGAAATGCTTCGATGATACCGGCACCAATATCATCATCGTCAATCCGCATTTCGACAGCGCACAATTCAAAAAGTCTGCCAATTTCTCATCCGTGTATCAGTCCAACGATACGGCCGTGTATATCAGGAATAATCAATAACCAAAATACAATCATCAAAAGACCTCAATCAAGGTATATTGGAAGTTTGATTATTGGTTTTTGATGATTGGTTATTCTCTTCAAATATGTCTCATAAATCCCTCATCATCGCGCTTCTCGCGCTTCTCGCCGTCAGCTTCGTTTGTTTAGCTTTTGTCGAAAGTCGCGCCAAGGATCCTAACCTCAACAAGAACTGGTGGGCGCTCTACTTCGTCGACCCTCACGATAGCAAACTTGATTTTACCATCGAAAATCACAGTGATGCAACCAATTTCACCTATACTGTCAGTGAAGAAAAAGGTATTTTTCAAGAGAAATCCATATCCATTTCCAAGGGCGAATCGAAAACCATCACCCTCGGTTTCGAAGCCGACCCGAATGAGCGTATGACTGTCAGCGTCAAACCGCATCAGCAAACTCCGAAAGAGATTTATAAGTAAAGAGGAGCTTGCTCTTTTATACGAAGACCTTTCTTCATGTCATTCCCGCGAAGGCGGGAATCCAGGGGTCACCGGCGTCTGATGTACGTATATCAAAAGATTGTGGAATCCTAGATTCCCGCCTTCGCGGGAATGACAAATCGTGAGTTTTTATTCACGAAGGCACACTCTCAAAAATGACAAAATGCGCCCATTTTGCTATACTGGACAAGTAAAAAAGCCCCGCGCATATTACGCAAGGCTTTTTATAGAAGAGTGTTTCGATTTGCGAAACACTGCTCGGTGCATGAACAAGTCTACCGCTCATTCCTTACAGACTTCGAACAAACAGTAGTCTTTGTTGAAGATGCCCACCAGAGATAATCGCTCCATGGGAAAAGGAATGGGGTTCTCAGCAAATGAGATGAAAAACTCCCTCTCTTCACACTCCAACTGATTGACATCTTGAAGAACTAACATCTCGCGATTTCCCCAGTTTTCCTCCGGAGTGACCCCGAGAACACGAGAATTCTTGGGGAGCGAAAGTGTAAACCCATCGTAAATAGCAGATATTTTATGGGCCTGCACGCTACAATTTTCTGAATGCATGAAACTTCTCCTTCATTTATTTTAAATTTTACAACGCTATTTTTCATTTCCACCTCTTTCATTGAAAAGGCTTCGTATCAATCTAGCATAATATCAATTGTATGTCAACCAAAAAAATCCTCCTCGCCACAAGGCCGCTCTGCCCTCCTTGGGACGAAGCTTCCAAAAACTTCGCGTATTTCCTCGCCAAGAGCATCAAGGATCCGGAGCTGCAAATGCATATTCTGACGACGCCGAAGACGCTCGATGGATTGGGCGATAATGTCGTCTCGCATCCGATCTTCCCTTCCTACGATGCAACGCGCGCCGGGCATTCCTTCTCACAAAAAGCCATTCTTTCCAGCTACCTTTTCACGCAAAGCCACACCTACGATATCGTCCACTATCTCTTCACACCGACCGCGCTCAATTCCGCACTTATCACACATCTCACCTATCATCGCCCGAAAACCATCCAGACCATCGCCACCTTGCGCGAGGACTTGTACGGACCAGCGGACTGGAAAAAAATGTTTTTCGCCGACAAGCTCGTCGTCTACTCGGACTATTCCAAACGAAAGCTCGAAGAGGCCGGTTTTACCAATGTCACCCGTATCTACCCCGGTATCGACCTCCATCTCTATTCCCCGCAGCCCAAAGACGATGCGACGATGCGACACTTCGATATTGGGCCCGAGGATTTCGTGCTCTCGTATTTCGGCGAGTATGCCAGGCTCGGTGCGACGGATATGCTGGTAGAAATGCTCATCACGCATCTCAAGCAACAGCCCTCCATCAAGTTCATTTTCGCCTGTCGGGTGAAGAATGACGCCGATCAGAAGAAAAAGGACGAAGTGGTGGCGAAGCTCACACAAGCAGGCATCATTGATCGCGTGCGATTTAGCGATACATTCAAAGATATGCCCAAGCTCTATAATCTGACGGATATCGTGCTTTTCCCGGTCGGCGATATGCGCGGCAAGTTCGATATCCCGCTCGTTATCATCGAAGGCTATGCCTGCGGTAAACCGGTTATAGTGAGCGATTTGCCCATCTTTCAAGAGTTCACAAACCAAGATATTTCTGCTATCATTCCAGCAGGAGATGAGGTAGCTCTTTGGACAACTATCGAGGATTTAATGCGTGATGAAACAAAAAGAAAAAGCCTCGGCGCGAACGCGAAGGCTTTTGTAGAGCAGTATTTCGATTTACGAAACACTGCGATGAAGTATGAAAGATTATATGTATCTCTTTAATTTCTTATACAATTGAACAAGATATTTAAATAATTCCTTCATTCTGTAGTCGTACTACAATAGTCGCACAATCTACTTTTTCAATATCAGAAAGTTTATCAAAACGATTGCCGTTATTGCCACTAATACCGATTAATTCTCTGTTTTTGATAATTGCCAAGGTAGTGACCATGGCGCCAACGTGGGCTGGTGTTCTATAAATACCTAGACTTCCATTTGATTCCATACAAAAAAACTCTCCCGAAAACGACACAGCCTGAAAATTTCTGCACTGTTTCGCTATTGATTTCTTTTTTTCGCTTTCATCTAGTATAGATTGTTCGTTCATTGTCTTCACCACTCGTCTATTAAATTTTTTATTTATTTCCACCTCTTTCATTGAAAAGGCTTCGAGTCAATCTAGCATAACATTCCATCTATGTCAATATCCCTCCACAAAATAGCCGAGCATAAGCAGCAATTCCAGACGGAGACAATGAAAGTCCCGGTGGTACTCCATATCAATGACGCTTTGCTTCCCGAAGAATCCACGCTCCTGCAACTGCAGTCGGTTGCTTCCAATGACTGTTGTTTCCATCACATCGCCGGAATGGCGGACGTGCACAGCAAGCCCGGGCGCAAGAATGCGACCGGCACGACCGTAACCTCCGAACAATTCATCCTCCCTCAAGTTAATGATTCCGACCCGGCCTGCGGTATGCGCCTGGTCCGCACTAATCTAACCGAAGATAACATCACGCCCGAAGAGCTCGACACGTTGTTCAAAGCACTGGTCGACAAAGTCCCTACCAAAAAATTCGTGGGTACCTATGTCCCCTTCCGTGTCATCGTCGATATCTGTCGCAAAGGCATACAGCCGCTCATCGATCACCTGGGTATCAAGACAAAATTCGAAAAAGAAAACGCGCTAGGCGGTGAGAATTTTTTCGGTGAGGAAAAGTCCGCCAAGGATATTTTCAATATCATTCCCAAACTTTTTCTTTTCTTCGCACAGTTTCGTCTCGGTATTCTCGGTGCGGCTGGTAATCACTTCCTGGACCTGATGAAAGTGACTGATATCGAAGACGAAGAAACCGCGCAGAAACTGGGTATCAAAAAAGGTCAGTACCTGTTTATGATACACTGCGGCTCGGGTATACTCGGCCAGTACACGATGTATATGTATACCGCCAAAAAGCGCGAGCACCTCTCCACTGCCATTCTGATGAATATCGGCCGCTTCTTCTGGAACACACCGTTCAAAAAAACTATCCGCACCATCGCACGAAAAATACGCGAGTCGGATTTTGGCAAAAAAGAACCACTCATCACCTTTGACGGCGACGGTGATGACGGTAAGATGTATATGGCGGCCCGCAATGCCTGCTCCAATTTTGCGCACGCCAATCGCGCGGTCATCGCCCACAATGTTGGCGAGACAATTGCATCCGTTCTGGGTCGCGATGCACAGCTTGAGTTGGTATACGATATGCCGCATATCCTCGTCAGCCAAGAAGAGCACTTCGGCAAAAATATCTGGGTGCACCGCAACGGTACTTCACGCGCCTATGGTCCGTCGCGTATGAAGGAGCATCCATTGTTTAGCCAAACCGGTGAGCCGGCCTTCATCCCCTCTTCGATGAGCACCGAGGCCTATCTGTGCGTAGGTACCGACGACAACGAATCCAGTTTTTATTCCTGCAATCACGGCGCCGGCAAGGCCGCAACAAAGACAGAGAGTGTCATCCCCGAAACGCAGGAAGAACTGCACAAGAAGCTGGAAACAAAGGGTGTGCACCTCTACAACGGCAAGTCCAAAAAAGTCATCGAGCAGGACTCATCGCATTACAAGCAGATCGAGGATGTCATCGCTGGAGCCAAAGCCAATCACATCGTCAAGCCCGTGGCCAAGATGCAGCCTGTTTCAATTATTATGTACTAGATATGATTTAGGACTGACTCATACTATGAGCCAGTCCTATTGCAGTATCGCCTGTGTATTTTATTACGAAGTATGGAATTCTCGTAATACTTGGCAATATATTTCCTGCCATTGTGCAAAAGGAATCTGCATTCCTAATTTCCTCCCGTCCTCAGTCTCATTTTGCATATCGTCTGCCATTTTATTGGCAATATCTTTAGCCCTTAATCCAAGATCATTTGTATGATGTAGCATAAATACCCCCACTCGTTGAAAATATAGATTACATGCCTCTATTGTAGAGCATAAACCATAAACTATGTCAATGATTCAGCTCATAACCCTCAGCGGCGTCGATGGTTCGGGGAAATCCACCCAGCTAACGCTTCTCAAAACGAAACTGGAACAGGAAGGCAAAAAAGTCTTCTACTTTCACGCGGTTGAATTCTCACTCGCCAACAAGCTGGCACGGGTACTGAAGGGAGAAAAAGAATTCATTCCAGGGAAAGAAAAGGCCTCGATGCAGGCATCGTGGTTTTCTTTGCAGTTGCGCAAGCTGTTCTTACTGATAGATATTTTCCGTTTCAGAGCATTGAAGCAAAAACTTGCGCGAGAACATTACAACTACATCCTCTCCGATCGATACTTCTACGATTCGGTTATCAATATCCTCTATCTTTCAAAAAGTGATGTCACGCTCTTTTTGGAAACATACATTCTCAAACCGGACAAGGCTTTCTATTTCCAGATTACGGCCGAAGAAATTATGCATCGCGAGCGCGTCCCCGAGCAGGGCATCGAGTATCTTCGGGAGAAAATAGCGCTTTTCGAACAAAAAAAAGACGTCTATAAGTTGATACCCATAGACGCTTCGCTTGAAAAATCGGAAATTGCAAATACTCTCGTACACCTGATAAATGATTAGCTGATTATATCAGTGTTCTTTGTTTCATTCCTCACTCGCACCAATTTTACTGAATGCTTATTCGCATCCAATAAATCCTTTATTTCTGCAGTAAGCCATAGACTTGCTACAAACATATAAACAAAACTCATTGCGCTCTTCCTCGTAAAAAAGTATAAAAAAATAACCACTCCATGTCGCCTGTTATCATGGTATACTAAGGATATTCCCTTAGTATACTCCATAATATTAAGACAATATTAGTATAGAAAAACGCTTATGTCAAGACAAACCGCTCTCAAATCTATCTTCTGGCTTACCTTCTCGGAAATATTGTTCAATCTCTCGGGCTATGTCATTCATGCGGTGGCCGGACGGCACTTAGGCCCGGCGGATTATGGTCGCTATAGCCTGGTCATTACCCTCACTACCGTCATAGTGGTACTGGTCGGCAACGGCATCCCGACAGCGATGTCCAAGTACCTCAGCGAGGCCTTCGAAAAAAATCCATCGCTTGTTCCGGTTATCAAAAAGCAAGGTACTCGATTGCAAATGCTCGTGATGAGCGCTGTGACCGTAGTATTCTTCCTCGCCTCCCCACTCATCGCCTGGGCGCTCGGCGATGCCACCCTCACGCCGCTCTTTCAGCTCTCATCGCTCATCATACCCGCCTTTGCCGCCGCTTCTTTTTACTTTTCCTATTTCACCGGACTGCATCTCTTCAATCACCAATCCACGCTCAAGTCCTTCCGCTCCGTCGCTCGCATCATCGTCATCGTCGGTCTTGTACTGGTCTTCGGATTGCAGGGCGCTATTATCGGATACATCATCGCGCCGCTCCTCACCTTTCTGCTCGGGATCTATTTGGACAAGAAAGTTTTCGCCACAGAATACGCACACCTTTCAACCAGCGAGACTTTTCCCGCGAAAAAACTCCTCCGGTATGCCTGGCCGATCACCCTCTTTATGCTGTTTTACGAAATATTCGTATCGGTCGATCTCTATCTAATCAAAGCCCTGCTGCACAATGATGTCCTCACCGGACTGTACAATGCTGCACTGACCATCGGACGCATCCCGTACTACCTCTTTTATGCACTTGCCATCTTCCTTCTTCCAGCGCTTGCTAAGATACAATCCGAAAATGACACGGCAAAAATGAGACAGGTAATGACGACATCCCTGCGCTATGCCGGTATCATACTCCTCCCGACCGCCATCCTCATCATCGCCTACGCTACGCCTCTGACGAGCCTCTTTTTCGGCAGCAAATACATCGCTTCAGCACCCATACTCCAGATACTGGTGGTGGGACTGAGTTTCCTCACTGTTTTCTATCTCCTGTGTTCGGCACTCAATGGTATCGGTCAGGCGAGACTATCGATGTGGCTTTCGGTTATCGGCACCCTTTTCAATGTCATCCTCAACTTTATCTTCATCGGACGCTGGGGTATCGTAGGCGCCGCATATGCCACGACCATCAGCGCCATACTCACCACCCTCATCGCACTCTTCATCTCACAGCCCTATATAACTGTAGCATTCCACTGGACTAGCATAACCAAGACTTTGCTTACAGGAACGATACTGTGGTATACAGCATCACTTTTCCCTGCGCAAGGCAGCCTCTTCATACTCTACAGTCTCGTTCTCGGTCTCGCATATACAGGAGGACTCTACGTACTCAATGTCATCACCGCAGACGACCTCGCTCGTTTTCACAAAAAAAAGAACCCCGCGTGATACTACAACGCAAGGCCTCATTTTTTCAGTTCTTTTCTTTCGGTCTTCTTGTATGATTTTCTAATCGATCTTTATCATAGATTCTTTGCCACCACTCACAAAGTTTTTTAATTTTGTCTTTTCTTTCAACGCAATCCCTAAAATTCATCAATTCTATTTTGTGCCGCCAAACAGCACTTGTGACGTCGTCCTCCAAACCTTCAGGATCGATATAGTTTATCACTTGAATAGTCTGCGTAATCCACAATACAAAATCTCCTCGTTCCTCTTTTTGAATACTGAACCTGCATGGTATCTTTTGTTCATACCTAGACAGCAAGGCACCTAAATCGTAACGGTTATCTCTCAGCGCCTCTAAAATATCACATTCATCCTTGTCTTTTTTTGAAGCATTGAATATTTCTTCCACTTTTTCGCGGAAATCATCCGGGTAAACAAGTTGGCTCATCGTTCGCACTCCTCATAACAATACTTTTGTAGATTTTGTTATTCCTCAGCTACCTCGCAAAGAACACCGAAATCATATCCCATACACACGTTCATGTCAATTGTTATGCCCGCCAACAAACACCCCTCCCACTACAAAACTGGCTTTTTTGAGCGGTCCGTGGTATACTGGTTATTTACCGCTCAGCGACCATTTCTATGCCCGAAATCGCTCTCAATAAGCATCATTTGACCGACCAGCTCCGCAGTTTTTTCGGCGGGGTCATGTTTCATCGTGGCAAAGAATACTTCGAGCAAAACCGCATCACAGACATCCGTATTTCACAGACCAATTCTCCGGAAAAAATACAGATAGAGGCCTCGGTGCAAGGCACTGATCTGTATCAATCCAGCCTCAAGCTCAATTTGCGCACCGGGCAATTCGGTCATTCAAGGTGTTCGTGCCCATATGACTGGACCACCTGCAAGCACTCGGCTGCGCTCGGACTCGCCTTCATAGACAATGCCGATTCCCTCCTCAATGCCGATACTATCCAAGGCGTCGCCTTGCACAAAGAGAGACCGGCAAGCAAGAAATCTTTGCCCGCTCCTTCCATTCGCGTCAACAAGGATGTATTTGTCTTACCGGAAATCATCAGCAATCACCTCGCTATTACCGATACTGATCCGCAAAAAACGCTTTCCGAAAAATACTACCTCATTATCGGCACGCGGTACTCGTTGAGTATCGACATCTACCTCAACAAAAATGATGCTCGCAATAACTGGCCGATCGCACCGGAAGTCATTCTGCAGTCTGAAGCGCACCGACTCAGCGATTCACAGAAAGACCTTTTTTCACTGCTTCGCGCCGTCAGTTTCCGCAATGCCGATGCCGACCTCGGCACACTCTTCACGTTGCTGGCATCCTCGAATCTGCCCGTATATCTGACCAAGAAATCCCGAGGAAACCTCCTTTCTTTCAATGCCTCTCCGAAAAAAATTCCCGCACAGCTATTCAAACAAGTATCCGAAACAACGCATTTCTCAGCGCAAACCCCTCGAACCGACTTCATCTTCGCCTTCACGAAGCCGCTGTATGAGGACGGGAAAGTCTACTCGTTTTTTGGAAAACAGCATATCATACTCATCCGCGCACAGAATCACACGGTAGAAATCCATCCTGTATCCTCGGCGATTTCCACGCTCGCAGCGACCTTAACCCAGACCGTTCGCGACCAGAGCCTCCCTGTTATTGAGCATCGCAAACAAGATACCGCCAACCTCTGGGAAACCGTGCTCGACGAAGAACACATCATCAACTTCAATCGATTCCTAACCGACGTGGAAAAAGCGTTTGATCTCACGACATCGCTTCGTCCCTTGTTTTCAATACAGCAATCCTCCATTGCCACTCCGGTGATTTCTGTCGAGTATGACAGTGATCGGCATACGCTCGATATCCGCGCGACCATCGATTACGGATTCGCCAAAGTCGATGTATCCCAAGCCCTCTACAAGAGTATGCAGGGAGGCGGTATGAATTTCAAACGCAACCGACTCGATGGTCGAAAACAGTATCATATCGTACTGGAAAAAGATACCATACACTACGCCCGCATCGATCACGCCCAAGAATCGGCACTATTTCAAAAACTGCATGCCGATGATCGTTTCGGCTTTACCAAAAAAATGAGGTGTGTCCGCAAAGGCGCAAAAAATATATCGCTCTACCACACCCAGCACTGGCCACATCTGCAAAACCTCAAGCATCCTATCGAATATACCCGTCATCGATTCGCCTTTATCGAAGAACAGTTCAAAGCGGATGTGCGCGTCGATATGGACGCCAACAATGACTGGCTCACCTTTGATGTGAATGTCTACTGCGGCGAAGATCGCGTGACACTCGATGACCTGAAGCGGTACATCCACGACAAGGAAGACTTCATCCGTATGAATGACGGCCGCTTATTGAAAATATCCAATACAAAGGATCTGGAACGGTTCGTGTTGATGCTGGAAAGTTTTCATCAGAAAGAAAATGACCGCTTCGAAGGCCGTGCCTACCACGCTCCCGAGCTTGAGAATATTTTCACCAACTCCCCCTATTACAATGCTAAATTTGAAAAGAGTTTCCGAAAATTTATGACAGAAGCTCAGAGCGGCAAACCGGTAGAGAAAGTCACCATGCCAGCATCTATAAGCAAAACGCTACGCACCTACCAAAAAGACGGCGTTCACTGGATGCATTTTCTACGCAAATATCGTTTTGCCGGAATCTTGGCCGACGATATGGGTCTGGGAAAAACACTGCAGGCGCTCACACTGCTCGATATGCACAAGCATGACAAAGAACCTTCGATCGTTGTCTGCCCCAAAACGCTGCTCTTCAACTGGGAACAGGAAACGACCAAGTTCTTTCCCGATATCAAGACGCTCATCATCGAGGGCACACCTGCTGAACGCGCCGAAAAAATACGGCACATCAAAGACTATGATCTGATTATCACATCCTATCCTTCCCTCAAAAAAGACTTCCCTACCTACGAAAAAACAGGGCAGCATTTCCACTACTGCTTCATCGACGAGGCGCAGTTTATGAAAAATCACAAAACGCAGAACGCGCAGGTAGTCAAAAAAATCCCCGCCGATTATCGTCTTGCTCTTACCGGAACACCTCTGGAAAACAATGTTTCGGAAGTATGGTCTATTTTCGATTTCCTGATGCCGGGATTTTTGGGCAACTACGCGACCTTCGTCAAAAAATTCCAGACACCGATTATGAAAAACAACGATGCTCGTGCGCTGGACGAACTGCGCAAGAAAGTGTCGTGCTTTATGCTACGTCGTACCAAAGAAAAAGTGTTGACCGAACTTCCACCCAAGGTGGAACAAACGCTCTTGTGTGAACTCGAGGAAGCGCAGAACGTCTTGTATCAGGAAATCCTGGCCAATGTCAAAAGTAATATCTTCAATACGGTCAAAGAAAAAGGGTTTGCCAAATCCCACATCCATATCCTGGCAGGACTCACCAAGCTTCGGCAGGTCTGCAATCATCCAGCACTACTTCTGAAGGACAAGGACTTCGATCAGTATGAATCCGCCAAGCTGAAAATATTCGAGGAACTCATCGAAGAAATCGTCTCTTCCGACCGAAAAGTGCTCGTCTTTAGCCAGTTCACGCAGATGCTTGATATTTTGCAGGAAGTGCTGCGCAAAAAAGGCGTGGAACACTTGTATCTCTCCGGTAAGACCAAGAATCGCAAGGAACTTGTGCAGGCATTTAATGAGGATGCTACCAAGAAAGTCTTTCTCATCAGCCTCAAAGCCGGCGGCACGGGACTCAACCTGACCTCTGCCGACAATGTCATCATCTTTGATCCGTGGTGGAACCCGAGCGTGGAGAACCAGGCTGTCGATCGCGCCCACCGCATGGGTCAGACCAAGTCCGTCAATGTCTACCGCCTCGTCACCAAAGGCACCATCGAAGAAAAAATACTCAAACTCCAAGAGAAGAAGCAATTCCTTTTCGACAACCTCGTCAACGAAAGCAAGGATCTCTTCCAAAAACTCACCTGGGGCGATATCAAGGAGTTGTTTGAGTAAGCCACAATAATCCTTTTTCTTCATTGACAGGGTTTGTTTTGTATGCTATTATAGAGTGTCGAGTAAAGGCCTCCGGCGCTTTTACGAGACATGATAAATACTATTTTATATAAAACAAAGAGGGTTTACAAATGAATATCAAACGTATTTGCACCATATTGGCTATCATTAGCTTATTGGTATTGTTCATAGCGGAAGTTGTGAATTATAGTCGTGCAACGAGTACAACTGAAGCAGATGCTTCGGTTTCGATAGTGGAGCAATATACTACCACCAATCTTGATCGTGTTGCCGCGCATTGTTCAGTACAGTTCAATGATGTATTTTTGAATGCCGCTAATACGATACGGCTCCTAAGAAGACCCGTATCCATCGCGGAAGCAAAAACGCAATTGGAGTTACTGGATCGCCTTAGCCGAGTAGAGGTCAATCAGATCAATAGTATTTGCGAAAGTGGTCGGCACAAAGCCTTTCTGGCACGTCTTGCCGTAACGCAACATACAGACTACTTCTTCGATACCCATACCGGGGTAAGCGTCGATGATAAACTCCTGTTGCTCAATAGGATTCCAGCGAATCAAACAACATTGGTCGCTCGCATAAAAAATCGTCTCCAAAAAATGGGTTGCAATGTTCAACAAGTTGATTTCGCATATCATTGCGCAATTAACTAAAAACCGATTACAGCGTGGCTAGAAAAACCCCGAACATGTGAATGTTCGGGGGTTTTTATACCCAAGACTCTCTTTCACTTACCATCGATAGACGCTCACCTGGCCGCGAACCTGCGGATTGCTGATATGCTCCATATTTTTTTCGATAAAAGTCATCGCATCATTGGAGACAAAAGTATCGTCATTGTCGGAGAGGACGACCCATCCGTGCGGATACTGACTGAGTATGGACTGCAGTCGCTCAGGTGTCAGTTTGTCCTTGGTCACTTCCCCGCCGATGTTTTCGATAGGCATATGTGCGCCAGACAGATAGTAACTGCGCAGATCGCGCGTGATGATGACATCATCCTTGGTACGATTCTTCATCACATAACCAAACACTTTCCTGTACTGAGGATTGTCGGACTGCGAAGTCTGATAATACGTAGTGTCGCTTTGGAAAAAATAGCCGTAATTCGGGAGGATAAGGAGACTGAGGATAATGGTTGTGGCGAAAGCTTTTTTACCGAACTGCGGCATCTGCTGCTCGAAGAACTTAGCGACCGCGTATACGCCCAAAGCGATCATAATCATCTTAAACGGCTGAGCGAAAGAAATATACTGTTCGCCGACCGTGCGCCGCCACATAAAAACCGCCATAAACAAAGGGGTCAGAAACGAAAGCGCTACCCACAGACCCGCCTTGGTATGCTTTGTATCTTTCACTACATACCACACACCTGCGATGAAAAAGAATAGAGCAAGGAGACTGTGACTGTAGTCCTTGAGCACGATATCGAAATACCCATAATGATTATCAGGAAAAGAGAAGGAGCTGGTCAAAAGCCCGAAGGTGCTGGGTGAAAGTATACGCAATAAAACAATACTCGCCACAAATCCTACGATGATGGCCAGGTGTTTATTCCAGTGCCATCCCTTGTTTCGAACCAGCACAATAGCCTGTGCTATCGCATACGCCAAGACGATGAAAGCGATGTTGACGGTGAGTAAATGCAAGTGCAGACTCAGCGCTCCGAAAAGCAAAGCCGGCAGTATATAGAGCGCGTTGAGACCGAATCGTTTGTGTATCGTAGTGATCCATGTGATTTTACCCTGATATTTTTCCTCCAGGACGCGGTAAGTCATCCATGAAAATGCAAGAAAGACCGGCACAAACATCGCATACATACGCAAGCGCCGATCCATCACTAGTGCCGAAATACTGATAGCATAGAAAAAGGCTGCTAGTAATCCGATTTCCTTGCGCTTGGTGAAGTATACGGTTGTCTGAAACACAAGAAGCAGCGTAACAAGACCCCATAGCGCACTGATGGCTCGAGCATGTTCCTCGGTCGGTGAAACCCAATGGAATAGCTCAGCCACCTGCCATTTATAAGCGAAAGCGCGTTCATCGCGAGCAATATTGGCATTCTCGGCCGTGTCGGGTCGTTCGAAGTTAAAATCCCACGCTTGCCACTGCCCGGTCTTGAAAAATCCGTACGAAGCATTGATATCAAGAAATTCATCCGCAACAAACGAGGTCGCTCCGAGATTGAAAAACCGCAAGAAGGCTCCGAGCAAAACGATGACAATCAACACTTTTTTCCAATCTTTGAAGAAGTTTTTCATAGTTGTGCAAACTATCCAAACCGTATCGATTTTTCTCAAAAACAAGACTCGCCGACCTTTTCCGTTACCTAAAAATATCCCTCACTCGACACAATCAATGGCTATTTTTAGAACGGAAAAAGTCGTCTCAGACACGTTGTTTTCTTAAAAATCAATACGATTCGGATAGTTTATTTTAATTACAATTTAAAAGGCATCACCCGCCGCTCTCATCCGCAGCTTCATCATCCGCGGTGCCGCCCTGATGATTCCACCACTCGCTCCAGGTGTAGCGCTCCGGCACGCTCGATACCGCAGGAGTTACATTCGGAACTTCCGGTTCGATAATCTGCTTTTCCGCCGTGATGGCCTTGGCTTTCGGCTGTAAGTGAAACACCGTAAGCGTCCCTATTTCTTTTTCTTCTACCACATCGTACGCCGTCATATACTTTTGCAAACGATTGGTATGGTTGGACTCGGTACGGAGAATAAGGAAGTAATTGCCCTGTATATAGATACCATTGCTGTACCCGAGCACATCGTTGGTCATACCGCGACGTTCCATCAGGTACTTGAGAGCGCGCCTGTGCTCGGGCTCGCTGAACATATAGATCGGATACGTATTTTTCTTCTGAAACAGTTCCATATAATCCAAAACTTTCATCTGTTGTTCTAAAGTCACACGGGTTTTTTCTTTGAGTATCCTATCCGGCAAGGTATCGAAATTCTCAACAGAAGCGCGTTTGAGTTCACCCAATCGATGCGTCACGAAAAAGAGGTTGGACGCAATAAGTACTGCCAACACCAGCCACACGATACCGGTAGCGATATATGCGTAGCGCTTCGCTGACTGCTGCAAAAATACGAGTAGCAGCCCGAAAAATACAAATGGAAACGGCGCTATGAGCAGGAAGAATCGCGGCGCGAAATCATACGAAAGCGGTAAGAAAAGAGCGAAACAAGCGCCGAACCACAAAAACAACAAGAGAAGAAAATCTTTCTTGCGCGGATCCGCCTCCTTCCACAAATTCCACATGAGGAGCGCTCCCCCGCCCAGAAAAACAACCATTGCCAGAAACGCTGACAGAAAATGCTCGTGGCAGTCATCATCGCAGATGAGCTCGAAATCGAATGTGCCCTGGCTAATGAATTGCCCCATCGAGGATTCCTCATAGCCGGTCAGTACTACCCAGTACCCCAAAGCATGATTGGTGGTATCATGCACAAATTGTTCTACTAACGTATGATGCGACTTGTTGGACTTTCCGTGCACCGCCTGTATGAACTCTTGAGTATTGGCACCGCCGGTAATCATTTCGTTCAAAAGCATCGGCATATACATAACCGCGATGACCGCGACCACAGCGAGCCACACTTTCCAGGAAAACCGCACACGCTTTATCAACAAGAAAATACCGACAATGACCGGCAGCGAAACGAAGGCAAGAAAATGCAGATGTGTCGCAAACGTCAACAGAAAAGCGGACAAGACCAACCATCGGTCGCGATGCATTTCATCCCTATCCACCGCACGCAGCAAGGCATAGAAACCCAGCATCAAAAAAAACGGTACCGGATTGGGATTCCACACGAATCGACCGTATAAGACCACAAAGGCCGAGACGGAAAAAAGCATAGTAAGACCCAGTGAAAGCGCTACCGTAAAGTACCGTCGCATCAGAAAGAAAAAGACGACGATGGACGCGATGGACAACACAGCAATGGGTACCGCTAGACCTCCGGGTGTACTCCCGAACACCAAAGCGCCCAGGTACTCCATATAGTAGAATCCCGGTCCGAGACGCAAGAACGTCCCTCCGGCACGAGGGCCGAGCAGCGGCAGATTGCCGATACCCTGATCGATGGCCAGGGCGATCACTTTGGCATCGCGAGCCTGATCGAGCTCGAAGTGCAACCAATCCGACAGATGGTACAGGCGTAAAAACGCACCCAGCACCACAATGAGCGCCATGACTGCAAACACGCCCCGCTTTCCTTCGAAAAACTGTTTCACTTTCTTTTTCGGGCTTTTTAACATAGAATAGAATTACTTCTATCCTTAGTATAGTCATATTTTTAAACATAAGCAATCGCTATGGAGAAACTCTTTCAAACCACGGAAAACAAGATTCTTGCTTTTTTGTCAATAGGTCTCTCGATCAACACTCTGTTCTTTATAGCTCGTGAAGTGAAATCCCTCAATTTTCTCATCATCACCCAAAACACCACCATTTTTTACTTCATCTACCTCGCGCTCGGCATCTGTCTTGCTGGGACTTTTTTCTTTTACGCAACCGGATTCCATTTCCGTGAATGGTACGCCAAAAAACTCCTCATTTTTTTTCCAACCGCCTTTCTGCTCGGATTCGCATTGATACAATCCAGACACTTCCACTATATTTTTCAAATATCCGAAGGATTATACATTCTCGCGGTCGGATTCTTTCTCGTCGATCTGCATCACAGACGTGCACAGACATCCGACAAAACGCCTCGCCTTTCCGGCAAGCAATGGTTTGCCCTCCAAACCAAGCCTTTCCTCGCTATCCTCGCGCTGCTCGTCGTCATCAATCTTGGCTTCGGCACGTATCGTATCGCGCAATTCGCCGCTGTCGACGAAGCCCTTTGGACATTCGGCGGACGCATCAGCAAGTACTGGACCAATATCGCCGATCGCGACTGGAACGGAACACGAGTAAGCGACAAGCCGGGCGTAACAGTCTCCATCATCTCCGGCACAGGACTGCTTTTCGAAACACCTAAGAATTACAAACCAATCAAGTGGGAAGGCAGCACCTATCACCCGAAAAACGACATTCAAAAACTCAACTTCGCGCTGCGTTTCCCTATCCTGCTCTTCACAGTGCTAATGCTTCCGGTATTTTACTTTTTCCTCGAGCGGCTCTTGGGATCCAAAAAAGCGCTCGTCTCCACCATTCTGATCGGCACCTCGCCCATTCTCCTGGGTATGGCGCGTATCATCAATCCCGATTCTTTACTGTGGGTTTTCGCGCCGCTCGCCATCGTCAGCTACCTGGTCTTTCTCAAACGCAAAGTCTTTGCCTATCTGTACTGGTCTGGCATATTCCTCGGGCTGGCGCTCCTCACTAAATACGTCGCCAATATCATCTTCGTTTTTTTCTTCGGTCTTATCTTCCTCGAATACATCCTGATGAGCAAAGAAGACCGGCAAACTATCGACTTCATCAGATACATCAAAAAATCATTCGTCCACTACCTGATCCTGACCTTCATCGCCCTGGCCGTCTTTTACATCCTCTACCCGGCCGTGTGGGTCAAACCGACGCGCCTGCTCGATGCCACACTCCTCAGTCAGGCTTTCAAAAGCACCTGGCCACTCTTTATCGGTATCATCTCATTTGTCTTCGTCGATCAGTGGGCGATGAAAAACAGTATTACCAAAGCCATACTCGATGCGATTGCCGACAAAAAACACTGGCTCATCGCCAGTATCGCCAGCATATTCCTCCTTTCCGTTCTCTTTGTCTATCTCAATACCATCACCGGTATGCATTGGTATGACTTCGAGGATATGCTCGCTTCGCCAAAATCCGCCTACGCCTTCACGGGATTTCTGGGCATTTTCTTGGGTAATTTCTATCCTCTTCTCTTCGGCATCCATCCTCTCGCTTTCATCGCCCTCGTTATTTTCGCTATCTTCCTCACCCGCCATGCCAAAGCAACTTCCTTCACCTATCAATCGGGATTCTACTTCATTGCCTTCATCCTCCTCTACTACCTCGGCACCACCGTCAATCACGTCGCCACCATTTCGCGCTACCAGATTATGCTCTTCCCGATTATTCTCATCATCGCCGGCATCGCCCTCACCGTCGCGCTCGAAATCCTGCTCGCCAAAAAACCTCGTGTGCCTTTCGGTGCCGGAGCCTCTGCGGTACTGCTCATCGCTACGATGTCGCTCTGGCTTGCTACACCACTCTACAGCGGCTATGCTTCTGTATTACTCCCAAATACCTATCATACCGATATCAAGGACATGGGTGACGGAAGCTACGAAGCAGCCGCCTTCCTCAATACCTTACCCGATGCCGAGCATATCACCATCTGGTCGGACAAGAACGGCGTCTGTACTTTCTTCGTCGGCAATTGTTACAGCAGCTTCAATTACAACAACCTCATCACCAAAAACATCCAGTACGTGGTAGTCTCCTCCGGCCGCCAAAGCCGCACCACCAAAATGGTGCAAGGCTCGGTCGCCAACCTCAAACCCAATGTCATCCGCTTCGACCGCTACTACGATCAAACCGAAAATCTCTCCTGGTCGATCGCCATCGACGGCCGCCCGGGAAACTTCGTGAAGGTGATCCCTTTCGTCAAGGAATAGAGCATTTTACAATGAATATAAAAAACCCGCGAACATAAGGATGTCGCGGGTTTTTAATTTTCTTTTTTCTCAAAAGCCTACTGAAAGTAGTCAAACTTTTTCAGGAAATCCTTATAACTCTCAAGGGTTTTCTTGGTCTGCTCAAGGTCTGGATGAAAGTCCTGCTCTTGAATGATACGATTGCGGATCTGATGGGCTTCGGAAAGCATCGCAGCATCGTCGGGCTGTGCGGCGCCGAGCTTCTCGATCTTTTGCGCCATATTCGCTCCCCCATTATACCCGACATCTTTCAAGATACCCTCCACAATGGCGTCCGCTTCCAGGATCGCTACTTTATATTCCGAGAGGCTACCGCTACGCAACCTTTCTTCAATCTTGGACCACTGTTTGTCCATAGCCGATTTGGAAAGCGAGGGCACGTATTCGGATCCGAATTTACGCTGTTTCCTAAACTCGCTCACATCATGAAGGGAAAACAATAAAATCAGATCGAGAATCAGCACGACGCTATAGATGCCGAAAAATATCTTGATTGCCAAGAAAAAATACGATTGCGAAAACGCTTCATAGGCGGATTGGATGATGGTCAATTGATCCATAAGGGTCTCTATTTTATTGAATGAGAGGTGCGATAGAATGATTTTTGAAGAAACAAATTGTTTGAGACGACTTTTTACGCTCTAAAAATAGCCATTGATTGTGTGCAGTGAGGGATATTTTTAGCAAGCGTAAAAGGTCGGTGAGTCTTGTTTCAAGAAAATCGTCTATCGCATCTCTCATAAACATACTTTTCATAAGTATCATTTTCTCTTTCAAGAAACGTTTCTCTTACTCTCCCTTTTCGAAAGCATCGGCGGCGCACAGGAGCGTCTCCTCATCGAACCACTTCGCCATCAGATGACCGCCGAGCGGCAAATTCTTGCCATCCTCGGTGAGCGTGCCCATCGGGAAAGATACAGCCGGGACACCAACCAAATTGGCCGTAATGGTATAGATATCGCCCAGATACATCTTGAGCGGATCATCGGTCTTCTCCCCAATCTTGAAAGCGACTTCCGGTGCGGTCGGTGAAAAAATAAGATCGACTTGCTCAAAGGCCTTTTCGAAATCATGTCGCAACAGCGAGCGGACTTTCTGCGCCTTGATATAGAAAGCATCGTAGTAGCCGGCACTGAGGATATACGTCCCGAGCATAATACGGCGCTTCACTTCCTCGCCGAATCCGAAACGTCGCGTGTCCAGATAGGTTTCGAGCAATGTCGTGGTATGTTCAAAAGAATCTTCCTCGTCATTGATACGCAGGCCATACTTCACACCGTCGAATCGTGCCAGATTGGAGCTCACCTCGGCCGGCATAGCGATGTAATAGGCCGGGAGGGCGTACTTGCTGTTGGGTAAACTGATAGAGATGATTTCCGCACCCAGTCTTTTGAACTTTTCAATAGCCTCATCGGCCACCTTTTTAATACGCGGATCCAACGCTTCCGAAAAATATTCCTGCGGGATACCGATTTTCAAACCCTTAATATCACCGGTCAGGAAGCTTTCATAGGGCTTATGCGCTCCCTCGGCGGTTGTGGCATCCATCGGGTCTTCACCCGCAATACACGAAAGTACCAAAGCGACATCCTCGACGGTTTTGCCGAAAGGTCCGATCTGATCGAGGCTCGAAGCCATCGCCATCGCGCCATAGCGAGAAACGCGTCCATAGGTCGGCTTGAGTCCTACCAGTCCGCAAAACGCGGCTGGCTGGCGGATCGATCCGCCCGTATCCGTCCCCAAGGAAAATACCGCTTCATCGGAAGCGACAGCCGCCGCCGATCCGCCCGACGACCCTCCGGGAACACGCGCGGTATCGACCGGGTTTTTGGTCACCTTGTAGGCGCTGGTTTCGGTCGAAGAACCCATGGCAAATTCATCCATATTAGTCTTGCCGATCATCACCGCTCCCGCTTCTTTGAGTTTTTTGATCACTGTCGCATCATAGGGCGCGATGTAGTTGTCTAGGATTTTCGAACCGGCAGTAGCGCGTACGCCCTCGACACAGATATTGTCCTTGATAGCGCACGGGATACCCTCGAGCATACCGATCTTCTCGCCGTTCTTGATTTTTTCATCCACGACTCGGGCTTGCGCCAAGGCAGACTCTTTGGTCAGTGTCAGATAGGCTCCAATTTCTGCGTCCTGCTTTTCGATACGCGCAAAATAGCCTTCCGTCAACGCGACCGAAGTGATTTCACCGTCTACGAGTTTTTTGTGTAATTCTTTGATCATACGTTTAAAATACGGACTTTACCTTCACATACCCATCTTTTGTTTCCGGCACATTCGCCATAATCGCTTCTGTTTGCTGCAGAGCGCCTTCTTTCACGCGGTCGCTTCGCATACCGTTTTCGCGACCGATAATTTGCCTCGGCACAGAGACCTGACTCACATCCGCTGTTTCCAATTCCTTGAAAAAATCCAAAACGCCCGAAAGGTCTTTTTGGTATTTTTCCACTTCAGCATCCTTCACGCCGATGCGCGCGAGCAAAGCGATGTGTTTGACTTCTTCTTTTGAAAGCATATGATTGTATTCTACTGTTCGGATATATGTCGTATACGAGAATCTATTATGAGTATTTCTTATGAAAAAATACTTTTCTGATAAGAAATATCCCCGCAAGAGCTGCTATTTTCCTAATAATACCTGAAACTCCTCCTCCGTCAAAACCGGAACGCCCAGTTCAAGCGCCTTTTGGTGCTTGCTTCCGGGGTTTTCACCCACCACCACATAGCCGGTTTTGCTGCTGACAGACGAGGAAACCGTCCCTCCATACTTCTTTATCATAGCCTTTGCTTCGTCCCTTGTAAAGCCCGAAAGCTCTCCGGTAAGCACAAAGGTCTTGCCTTTCAGAATCTGATCGGATATAGGGTTGGCGGCTTGAAAAACCAGTCCCACGCCCAATTCGTGCAGGCGCGTCAGGGTTGCCCGGTGTTCCTCATTCGCAAACCAGTCCCGCAGGCTCTGGGCGGACTTCACCCCGATACCCTTGATAGCCGTCCACTGCTCTTCCGAGACCCTTGAAAACACCCGCATCACATCCGCAATAGTCGCAAACTCCGTCTCGCCGCGGATTGTATCCACATGCTCCGCGATCAAAGCGGCCGTCTCCTCGCCGACATGCCGGATACCCAAAGCGAAGATGAATTTTTCAAAAGGCACCTGTTTGCTTCGCTGTATGGATTGCACTAGTTTGTCCGCCGACTTTTCCGCGAAACGCTCAAGCGGCTCCAAATCCCCCACCGTCAATTCGAAAATGTCCGCGAAGTTGCCAATCAAGCCCTCGGTGATTGCCTGCTCCACCACCTTCTCGCCCATACCCGCGATATCGAAGCCCTTACGACTGACAAAGTGTATCAGCTTTTCCCTTTCCGAAGCGAAACAATTCGGATTGGTGCAGTAGTGTGCCGCACTCTGCTGGGTCTTGGTGCCGATCACCTCGCGCCGTACCGGCTGCTGACACACCGGACACTGGCCAGGCATCGCAAACTCCCGCTCTGCTCCCGTGCGCAGATTCTTCATCACTTCCACCACCTCGGGAATAACATCGCCCGCCTTTTGTATCACCACTGTGTCCCCGATACGGATATCGAGCCGCCGAATCTCGTCTTCATTGTGCAGCGTCGCCCGGCTGACCGTCGAGCCCGCCACCCGCACCGGACGCAAGTGCGCCACCGGTGTGAGCACGCCCGTGCGACCCACCTGCACGGCGATATCCTCCACCACCGTCGTCACCTGCTGCGCCGGGAATTTGTACGCGATGCCCCAGCGAGGAGCCTTGCCCGTGTAGCCCAGTATTTCCTGCAAACGGATAGCATTGACCTTGACCACGATACCGTCGAGCTCATACTCTGTCTGCGTGCGCTTCTTGGTCCACTCCTCGTAAAACTGCTGCACTTCCGACAGGTTCTTGCACACGCGATACTCCGGATTAACCTTGAATCCCAATTCCTTGAGCAATTCCAATTCCTGCGTCTGCTTTGCCGGCAAAGCGATACCCTCGATTTTTTCGATGTCATAGATAAATGAACTCAGGCGACGCTTGGCCATCACGCGCGCATCCAACTGACGGATAGATCCAGCTGCCGCATTGCGCGTATTGGCCAGCACTGCCTCGCCGTTTTTCACCCGCTCCTCATTGATACGGGCCAATTCCTTCACCGAAAGCCAGGCCTCGCCACCCACCACAATATCGATCGGCTGCGAAAGCATAAGCGGCACACTCTGGATAGTTTTGAGATTCTGCGTCACATCCTCGCCGATTACGCCATCCCCGCGCGTCGCACCCAGCACAAGCACTCCTTGTTTATAGGTTAAAATCATTTTCAAACCGTCTATCTTCAACTCGCAGTCATACTCGAGCGCTTCCGAGATACCTCCTTCGCCCGCCGTAGCTTCAGCGAAGGTAGGGTCTTTCTCAAGCATTTTCACGATCTTTTCTTCCCACTTCTGCAAGCCGGCAAAATCAAACACATCCCCATACGACCACTGCGTCACCTCGTGCCGCACTTTGGTAAACTTTTCCAGCGGGGTCGCACCCACGCGCTGAGTCGGGCTCTGCGCCGAAGCGTATTCCGGATACTGCTCCTCGAGCGTCTCGAGTTCCTCAAACAGCGAGTCATACGCTTCATCCGAAAGCGTCGGCATATCCAAAACATGATAGGCATGCCGATGCCGATCGATTTCCACCCGCAGGGTCTCGATTCTCTGTTTAGCTTGTTCTTTTTGCATATGGATTCAGTATATCACACGAAATCTACCCCCGAAAATGGCGGATGATGTCTTGTGCGGGTTTTTGCCAGTTGAGTTCTTTGGCTCTCGCGAGGCCTCTTTGGCTGAGGGTGGCGTGGAGGTTTTTGTGAAGCAGGACTTCCTGTATCGCGTGGAAGAGGTCGTCGGGCTGATAGGGATCGATGAGGATACCGGCGCCACCGATCACTTCCGGAAATGACGAGGTGAGCGACGCGATAACCGGGACGCCGGACGCCATCGCCTCCACGGGCGGCAGTCCGAAGCCTTCGAAAAAGGACGGGTACACGAAAAGACTGGCGAGGTTGTACAGCGCGGATTTGTCGTTATCGTCCACGAAGTCGGTCACGATGATACTGTCGCGATACGGTGACTCCGCGATTTCCCAAAATATTTCCTCGCATTTCCACCCGCACACGCCGGCGATGACCAGCGCGTACTTGCATAGTTCCGGATCGCCCGTCGCCTGGAGCTGATTGTAGGCGCGGATGATGGCCACGATGTTTTTGCGCGGTTCGATAGTGCCTAGGTACAGTATGAAGCGATACGGCAATCGGTACTTGTCCTTGACCGCGACCAGTTCCGGGCTGTTGCGGTTCATCATGATGAATTTGCTCGACACGCCACTGAGCGTCGCTGTGACTTTTTTGGCGGGTATGCGATAGAACGAGACGATATCGGTCTTGGTGGATTCGGAGACGGCGAAGATATGATGCGCGCGTCGGCAGAGGCTGCGGAAATTGACCAGCGTGTGCCACAGTCGTCGCTTCCAAGAAAACATTTCCGGGTAGCGCTCGAAGGACAAATCGTGCGCCGTGACGAACAGCTTCGTGCGTTTGGAGACGGCGACGAAGTTCATATTGGGCATAAAGAAGACGTCCGTGCCGCCGAGCATCGTGTCCAGGTGTGGCCAGCGGAAATACCACAGGCACACGTTGAGGAGCTTGTTCGGGATGCGGAAGCGCTTGACGGAGACATTGGGATAGGACTTCACCCATTCCAGGTCGATGTCGGTGTCGTGGTAGATGTTGAGAAACAGGATGTAGGTGTTCTCACGGTCGCGCACGAACATATTTTCCAAGAGCTGCACCGTATATTCTTCCACGCCGGTATGTTTGCCGGCCGCGAGGCATCGTATGTCGATTCCGATTTTCATAGTCGTGCTTTCAATACTGAAATACTGCAAGGTTCTTCGCTTTATTCTCGATGGATTTTTAATGATTTTCTTGTTGCAAAAGATTCTTTGAGAGTTTTCTTATGCAAAAGAATTTTTCAAGACCACTTGCGTACTCGCACTGGTCGGAAAAATTACTTTTGCAATAAGAAAACCCACTCGGATCCTAGTTCTCTTTTTGAACAGATGTAAAATAGTGTCGCACAAGCACCGTCCAAAAACCCAGGAAAATGCCGAGTGCCAAGGCGATAGCGACGGTCACGGCGAGACTGATTTTCCCGTCGATCGCGACCGGCTCATCCCCCACCACCACAAACCACGAGACTTCCTGTTGATCCTTGTTGAGAGTATCCGTCTCTTCATTGACTCGCTTGATCAGCGATCGTGCGATAGCCCGCGCTTCGGTCGTACCGGTTGCCTTGTAGGTCACCTGTATCATCTGCGAGGAAAGTCGCTCGGCTTTGAAGGCGCGAAATCGTTCATCGCCCATGCGCAATCTTTCCGCATCCTGCGAATCAGAGGTAATCCATGCGTAAATATCCTCCACGATACGTGGAGAGCTCAGCCAACGCACCACCGTGTCCGCGAAACGCTCATCCGCTTGCAAACGATAGAAATCGTGATACTGATAGTCAGTCGTCTGCTCTGCTCCCGCGCGGGTAATATTGAGCGTCAGGTTACTCACGACAAAGTCCTTCTGCGCGAAATGAAATACGATACCCAAAGCGACACAGACCAACGTCGTCGTCCAAAAAGCGCGCGCGTGCCGACGAAAAAGATCGATAATGTCTTTGAATTCCATAGTAAAATAATATATTACCGCTTTGCCAGATGTTCGCGCAGAGCGTTTTCGATGTATGTCTTTATTGTAGCCTTAAAGCGCTCTTTGTCAAACGAAAGAGCCTTGTTCCGGATATACTGCGGGTCATAGTCATCATCTTTGAACCGCTTCACCGCCTCGATGATAGCTTCCGGTGTCTGGCGCTCAAAAAACATCCCCATCTTCCCCTCTTCCAGATGCTCGGCGATATCCCCGCCGCGATACGCGATCAGAGGGCGACCGGCTGCCATCGCCTCGATAGCCACGATACCGAAATCTTCTTCCTGTGGAAAGACGAATGCCCGACACTTCGCATAATATTTTGGCAATTCTGCATCGGACACGCGACCCAAAAACTCGATATTGGGACCGGCGATTTTCTTGAGGCGCTCAATTTCCAGGCCGCGGCCAATGATCTTGAGCGGAAGACCGAGCTTATTGAAGGCTTTGATAGCAATGTCGTGACGCTTGTAGGCGATCAATCGGCCCACCATGAGAAAATAGTCCTCCTGCTTGGGTGCGATATGAAAGCGATCCACATTGACCGGCGGGTGTATGACTGTCGCTTCTTTGTGATAGTACTTGCGGATACGGCGCGCCACGAAGCGCGAATTGGCCAGGAAATCATCCACACGATCCGCACTCGCCTTGTCCCACAATCGAATGGGGTTCATAAAAAACGGGACGAATTTGGTTACAAATGCAGGGAAACCAAAATCCTGTGTGTATTTCTGGCAATCATCCCAAGCATAGCGCATCGGGGTGTGCATATAGCAGATATGGAGAGTTTTGGGTTTGGTAATAATGCCCTTGGCATAGCTGGAAGAATCTGAGAGCACGATATCGTACTGCGAAAAGTCGAACTGCTCGATGGCGAGCGGCATCAACGGCGGAAACAAACGATGATTACGGCGTATCCATCCAAAGCGCTGCAGAAACGAGGTGCGGATATCTTTGTCCGCAAACAATCCCTGCATCGCTTCTTGGTCATAGATAAGCGTGTAAATGGGTGCATACGGAAACAGCTCGGCAAAGACCTCGAGCACGCGCTCGGCGCCTCCTCGTTGAACCAGATAGTCATGCACCAGCGCTATTTTCATAGATTCTTTCCGTAATATTACAAAGTGTTTCCAAGTATTTTTTCCATCTTGTTTTTTTGGCTTTTGTATAGTATTTTTTCTCGCCTTTCGTCTTTGACCCGGCAGTTCAAAAAAACACTATACAAAAGCAAAAAACGAAAAAGTTTTAGACAGTTACTTGAAACACTTCTTTCTACCTTTCACTTGTACCCTACTTCACCACATCAGTCGTGCGGAAAGCGAGGTGCAAGAACCAGTGCAAAACCGACAATGCCAAAGCGCCCAAGAAAGCGGCGCCGAATCCGCTCACCTCAAATCCCTTGACGATGGTCGAAAGAAGCATCAGAAAAAAACCATTGATAACAAAGGTGAACAGTCCCAGGGTCAGGATATTGACCGGCAGGGTGAGGATGATGAGTAAGGGTTTGAGTGTCACACCGATAATACCCCAAAGCAAAGCGACAATCAATGCTGTCCAAAAACTGGCAATGTGGATACCGGGGACGATGTTGGCAATAAGAAGAAAAGCGAGAGCGTTTAGAACCCATTTGGCAAGCATGTACATATCAGTATAAAGAAGGATTACTCCTTCAGTATAGCACAAAGCAAGGCAGGAGGAAGCATTAATTCTTGCGCCTGCGGAAAAGCACACCCGCCGTTTTGAAACACAGTTGGATATCGAGCCACAAAGACCAGTTCTCGATATAGAAGACGTCGAGTTTGTACTCATCCTCGAAAGGAAGATCGGAGCGGCCGGCGACCTGCGCCATACCCGTCACGCCCGGTTTGATGGTCAAGAGTCTGCGATGGTATTCTTTGTACTTCTCCACCTCGCGCTTCTGATGCGGACGCGGACCAACCAGACTCATACTGCCGAAGAGTACATTGAAGAATTGCGGAAGCTCATCCAAAGAATAACGCTCGATGAACGCGCCGACACGCATTTTGCGCGGATCGTCCTGAATCTTGTACAAAGGCCCCTTGCGGATGCTGCGCTCCTTGATCAATTCCTGTTCATACGCGATAGCCGCCTCAAACTCAAGGTTTTCCTTGGTGATGCAGTATTTCCATTTCATATAGCGGAACTTGTAGACATAGAAGATGCCGCCGTTCTCGCCGATGCGCTCATTCTTGTAAATGATCGGCCCGGCCTTGTCTTCGATTTTGATAAGTATCGCCAAAAGCAGCATAATCGGCGACGAAACCAGAATAAGAATCGAAGATGCGACGATATCGAAGGCGCGCTTCAAAATCTTGCCCCAGCCATCCAGCGGCGTGTGTTCCACCTCGATAATCGGTCCCCCATCGAAAATTTTCATAGTGAAGCGAGTCGTCTGCAGCGTGGTCGGGATATATTTATACGTTATATTGTTGATAGCGCAGTAATCCAAAAGTTTGCTCTGCTCGCTGTCGGTCAGTGTCGGATCGCACACGATGATTTCGTCGACACCATGATCGAGGCGCATTTCTTTGATAGCCTTGATACTCCCGGTTTCCAAACTCCCCACCACCTTGTAGCCCAGATTCGGATTTCGTTTGAAGACCATCTTGAGCCGGCGCAGTCTGCCATTGGTCCCGATGAGAGCGACCCGATGCACACCGACACCGCGATTCGCCACCAGCCATTTCTGGAATTTCTGCAGCCAGTACCGCGCGAAGACCACATACATCACCGCAAACATCCAGCCGGCGAGAATGATAAAACGAGATGAGAACCATTCCCGTTTCAAAAAGATAGCGACGATGATAATGACCAGTCCGAGCGAAGTGGCCGAAAAAACTTTGAAGGCTTCCTGCCAAAACTTGCGCGTCACGCGGATATCATAGAGCCCTTCGAGCGCATACATTAGCACGAAAAGGCCTGCGATGATGAAAGTGACATCGAGATAATTCCTGAATGAAAACTGGTAGAGTTTAGGCAAAGCCGAGACTACCTGCGGGATATCGCGGATAGCGAAAGCGGTGAGTGATGCCAGAACTATCATTGCATAGTCCACCGGCACCTGCACGGCACTGAAAAAAAGTTCGGATCGTTTCATAATGATTCTATTGTATCATAGATCTCTGACTCTGTGAGCACGCTGAATCGAAAAAATCAAATGGAGGGGAAATATCGGCTCTCCGAAGAAGCAGGAGCAAATGAGAAAGAGTTTCTTTTACAGAGTACGGATATTTTTCTGCTGAAAAATTCCTCGTACTCACCCCGTCGGTCTCGCAAGCCTCTGTAAAAGAAACTCTCTCTCATTTGCGACGCCTTCGCTTCACCTCACGCTCTATCACGACATACCTATAAGCCGGATTCTGTGCATCGCTTTTGCAAGCGACCGGCTATCATTTCTCTAGGCGCGGCATTGCTGCCGTGCTCAAGCGGTACTCCTCGGATACAAATCCAAGGCACGACCTTGCACTCGGGTAAGGATTTAGCCGTTTCACCCTCGATATTGCTATCAAGGCTCATCCTCACCGAAATGAGGATGGCTTCTTTTTTCAAAGAAAGCCGTCTCTGCTCGCACCTCTGTCCTCGCGGACGACGGGAATTACCCGCTACCTGTCTGCTTGTGTCGCCACAAGCGAGTGTCCGGACTTTCCTCACCCTCCCGTCGAAACGGAAGGGCGCGATGGCCCGATATGTCGTGATAGAGCGTATTGTGAAGGAATCCGTATGGCTTCATACAACCTTCATAGCATACACCATTTCTTTGAAATTGTCTAGTGGAATATAAAAAACCACCCGCATCATTCCTGATTTGGGTGGGTTCATATTTGAAACAACCTTTACATCATTTCTTGCTGTAGCGTCCATAGGTTGAAATACTGTCATCACCTGTACACGTAGGTTCTTCACCTCGAGGATTCACACAGGCTTGTATCGTATGCCATTGCTTTTTCCAGGAACCGTCTTTGGGTATTCTCCAACGGTCTCCGTCCATAGAGTCTTCATCCGTTTTACCCGGAGAAAGCTCGCTTGGAGAAATGGTGCCGTAACCGATGTTCCACCATGCTCCTCCTGTACCGTTACTTGCGATACGATAAAGCACTCTGACATTGTTAAGCGGTGAAGCTTGTCCGTCATTGCGCACCCAGATATCGGGATAGACATACTCACCGGTATTGGTGGTACAGCATCCTTTTTGGTCTTGAAATTTGATAATGACAAGATTTGGTTTAGGTCTGGGTTGTAAAGTGAAGCTCAGAGTCGAACAGTTGTTGTCTTCCCCTTCACTCGTAACCGCATTTTGATAATCAGCACACAGATAGGCCGTGCAATTTCCCGTCGCATTTGGCATCGTAACCGCAGCTTTGGTTTCTTCCCAGTTGTTTTGTCCGGGAATCAGGTTATAGCTTTCCGTTCCATCATCCGTCAGATAGACGGTGCCGGTACCGGGGCATTGTACTGAATAACTGCTGCGGATACCGACTTGAGATGGATTGCTTCCGATGTTTTGGATATATCCGCCAAGTCTGCCTTGGTCTCCCGCATAAGTTGGAGTTTGTAAAAATTGAAGAGAATGAGCTATGAAGTCGATGTTTGGAACATTGACCACTTGCCCATCGGCTGTGACTTCGAAGACCGCTTCCGTCGAACCGTTATTGCTTTCGTGCTTTTCAGGATACGCTCCTCCGTTATTGTGATCATCTCTGATATGGTCGATGTAAGCAGTGATGTTGTAAATACCAGGCTCGGGAATATCTCTCCAAAGCTCGATACCTTCTTCCTCTTCATGCGTCATCGCAGGAGTCATTCCTGATTTGAGGTGATCGCATTGGATGAAATCGGTACCGACCCGTTTCCAGGCATGAGGTCCGCTATGGTCATCTTCTTTGTATCCTTTGGACAGATAGAAATGCACTTCAACCGGTTTTGAACAATCACCGTTGCCATCGCCTTTGTTTTCAAACTGAGCGTGCATCTGCATCTTCTCGGGAGAACCGTAGGTGTAGCTTTCCGTTTGCCAAGGAGTTGTGAGCCAGACTTTGTTGGTAACGTAGTCGGGTGGTGGAGATTCAATCGGATCAGTAACGGCAGACGCGCCACCAGGACCTTTTGATGGAATAGTGGCAAATCGAGAGATGATTGTCGCCTGTCCGTTTGATAGCATATCATTCGGAATAGCGCCATTGGAATTATAAATTGCATCTGAAACTGCATCCTGAAAAGGATTACCAGCGAAACAATCAATATCATCTCCTTGCTTTGCATACCAACAAATAGTTTTGTGATCAGGAACAACCATATTGCTGAAACCATCACTTTCCACTACAAAATAGTCAAAGCCATCACCATTTCCGTCATTGGCATACCCATTCAATTGATGGTCACCATTATCATATGCAACTATCATTGGGTTAAGCAATGAAGTATCGACGCTCACCTGAAAAATCAAACGCACATCACCGATTTCTTGAATCACAGGCATTGTCGATGGATTACTAATCGATGCACCTTGAGCATAAAAAGCGACAACATACACTTTCCCGACTTCCAGTTTATGCGGATTTCGAATCACAACGCCATATCCCGGATGACTATCAAACTCAGGTGTATCTTGAAATAATCCTACGTCATCATGGATATTTAATCCAACCGCTCTCCCAAGTGGACGAAAAACATTATTCTTCAACGGCGAAATATCAATCTCCAAACCCATTGGAAAACGAGTATTGGAATCAAGAAATTTTGACTTAAAGAAATCAATCATTTCATTATCCACTTTAAACGCTATGAGAATTACATTATCCCCAACCGCAACCTTACCTTTTGTTGGAATCCAACGATGAGGTCTGCTCAACAGTTGATTTTCTATGCCGCTCGCCTCAAACAAAGTTTCGTATCCTTGACCTTTGCATTGAGCATGTTTATTAGCGGTATCAAAAATAGAAATCTTTTGCGGCATAACCATACACCACCAATACGTTGAGCTTATTTTATCACTCAAAGTACCGGCAGCGACATTCTGCATTGCAAAGAGCAACGACAGTACTACTATTATACGTAAGAACATTTTCTGTTCCTCCTGATGTTAAAGAGCTACAATGGTTTTCGAAAGGCGATGTTATGCCTTTCTTACAAAAGAGAGTTCTGATTCTCTTCTGAAAAGAAAGGAGCAACTATTTTTTGGAAAGGATATCAATGAAGCTTTGAATGCGGGCAACTTGATCTTTTCGACCATTACTCTCACGTTCATTTGCCTTACTTATCCAAAGTAACTCTCCCTGAGCAATCTCCAACAATTCTTCTTTTGTATACTCTTTTCCCCACGCAGTTTTTTGTTGTCCTCGATCTATTGCAAGAAAAACGGCGTCATTTTCAGTGAAAAGAGGGTATATTGGCATTCCTTTTGGATATTCTTTGATACAATTTCCGTTAATATAATCATCAACACCGCAATGCCGATAGGAAACAGGGGGATCTGGCACAAAAATTGTTTTATAGTACACGACATCTTGAACATATAGAATAGCAACCCAAAGTAAATAGAGACCAACCAGAGCAATAAAAGGAGTCGCTAAAATCCACAAAGAAATTCTGGTTATTTTTTTCATATCATGACATTATTAATATTCTTAGACCCTTATGAATCCGGGGAATTCCGAACCCGTTTCCAAACGACGGAGTTTCTCATCGCGTGGAAAGGATTCGGAAAAATGCCTTATCTGAAAAATTTCATACTCTTTAGAATGTTAGGGTAAGCAGCTCTAACTTCTGGATATCCAATAAGACCGTATGACAACGAGACTCTACTATTTTCTCGAAATATATCTGCACTCAAACCAAATCCGCCATCCAATACGACCGCAGGATACTTATCAATAGTGGTCGTGAAAATCTTATCGCCGTATCCTTGTTTTCTTTTCAGCATAGCCTCTCTATAATTTAATGGCGTAGATGATATATTTTTATTTTGATAAATATATAAACATAAAGCATCTTCCTTCCCTCCTTCGTACCAATATTCTTTTCCTTTCTGTCCAAAACACACACCAAATTGTTCATTTCCACTGTAATACTTTGCAGTGGATGCATCCTCAGATTTACTTAAATCATTCACATACCAATCCTTGGGTATCTTTATCTCAAACCCCATTGCCTCATTGCGATACGTTTGCCATTTGGAGGTGTCTACCGGGCTAAAAGTATACTCTCCATCAATAATATCATTGATACTATCCAGCTCATTTCCTTGCGACACCGCCATCTCCGCGGACTGGCCATCAGACACATTTTGTCCGGGAATCGTATATATCGTCTTTATTTCACCCTCTATCGGCGAAACTGTCATTTTCTGTTTCGTATACCAAAACCACCCACCGACGACGATAGCAATAATGAGTACGATAATGGCTACAATTAGCCTCTTTGAGATGTTTTGCATAGGATGATATATGTTTCTTAAAGCTATGCTTGAGAATAGCAAGAATTGGCGCTTGCGTCAAGTATTTTTTCAGCTCTACATAGAGAAAATATAGATATGCTCGCTTTGAACATTACGCTCGCCGGGTCACTTTCAGATCTTTTTCCAGCGAGGCGGTGATTTTTTCCAGGAGCGTGTCAACATGGGCGCCTTCAAGCGTCTTGTCCGTATCACCGAAGTGAATATGAAATGCCAGGCTCTTCATCTTCTTTTCCTCATCAAAGTACTGATCGAACAATTCAGCATACAGCACCAGTCCCTGACCCTTCTTGACAATACCATCCAAAACATCTTTCACGCGGACGGTCGCCGGTACGAAAAGCGAGATATCACGCAAGACTTCCGGGAAGCGGCGGAGCGGTGTGAAAGACCGGCTTTCGGGAAGCGCTTTGTGGAGCGAGGTTTGATCCAACTCAAAATACGCCACGCGTTTTTTGATATGGAAATATTCCAGTACGAACGGGTGGATTTCGCCGATGCGGCCGATGTGGAGCGCCTCGCGTCCTTTGATGGCGAAGATATCGCCCGTGCGGGTCGGGTGCCAGTACTGCCCGACATGTTCGGTAGTGTCATATGTCGAGACGATGCCCAGCCCGTGAAGCATTTTCTCCAGCAGCCCCTTGAGCGCGAAGAATGGTTCCGCGTCGTTCTTTTCCAAAACCAATGCTCCGGCACACATCGTGCTTTCGTGCACGGCTTGGAAATCGGAAGCATAGTATACGTTGCCCGTTTCGAAAATACGCAGGGATTTCTGATGTTTCAGATTCTCTCGGATGTTTTTGAGCAAAGCGGGAAGCAAACTCGCACGCATCAGTGCCTGATCGGGATTCATCGGATTAGCAAGTTCCAAATACGCCACATCGCCCATGCCGATGGCGTCCGCGTCTTGCTTGCTGTAAAAAGCGTAGTTGAGCACTTCCGTGAAACCGCTGGCCACTGCGCTATCCTGGAGCTTACGGTGTAGTACCTGCGTGTCCGAGAGTGTTGCGCCCGAAAGCGGTACGAGCGGAGCCGTCGCAGGAATAGCATCATACCCGACCAATTTTCCTATCTCTTCGATCACATCCTCGATGGAGGTCATATCCAAACGATAGGTCGGCACGGTCACCTCGATACTCTGACTTGCCTTCTTGTATTTCACCTCGCACCCTATGCGCGGTAACAGCTCGACGATTGCTTCGGCAGATACTTCGATACCGAGAAGTTGCTGCACAGCGTCAATCGGGAGTTTCAAAACTTTCGGTTGTACGGCTTCTGGATAAACATCAACTACCTGTGGTTCCTCGCCCTTGGCGATATGCTGCAACAGTTCCAGAGCGCGCACCAAAGCTTTCTCTGCAAGATTGGGATCGAGGTCTTTTTCGAAACGATCGGAAGCATCAGTACGGATACCCAGACGCGTGCGCGTCTTGCGCAAAGTGACGGCATCGAAGTGCGCACTCTCCACAAAAATGCTCGTGGTCTTGGCGGTCACACCCGTCACCAGCCCGCCCATCACGCCCGCCACAGCCAAAACATTCTCACTGTCGGCGATTACGATATCCTCCGGCGAAAGCGCATAAGTCTTATCGTCCAACAATCGCAAAACTTCTCCTTCACGAGCCACGCGTACGGCGATATGTTTCGTACCGTCCGTGTCTGCGGCGATTGTATCCCAATCGAAAGCATGCAGTGGCTGACCAAGTTCAAACATCACGAAATTCGTCACGTCCACCACGTTGTTGATGGATTTGATACCGAGTTTTTGCAGACGATTTTTGAGCCACGCCGGAGATTTTTTCACCTCGATATTGTGTATCAAAGCACCAATATATCTTTTCGATACTGCCGGACTTTCGATTGATACGGAAAATTCTTTCGTATCACCGTGTGTCAGCATTAGGCTTTCATAGTCATAATCCAATACTTCTCCTTCAAGCGCCGCGATCTCGCGAGCCATACCGACATGACTGAGTGCATCATGCGCCCGATCAGGCAGGACCTTGATATCCAAGAGAAAATCAGTGTCCTTGAGAAATGCTTTGAGCGTTATGCCGACAATCACGGATTTCGAAAGCACCATAATACCCTCATGACCTTCTCCAAGTCCGAGCTCCTTCTGCGAGCATATCATACCGTTCGATGTCACGTCGCGGATTTCGCTTTGCTTGATGATGACACCTCCGGGCAAAATTGCGCCCACCAGCGCTACGGGCACTTTCTGCCCCGCCTTGATATTAGGCGCACCACACACGATTTGCAGGGTTTCCTCGCCGACATTAATCTGTGCTACCCGAAGACGATCGGCATTGGGATGTTTTTTTAAGTCCATCACCTCGCCCACGACCACGTTCTCAATATCGAAGCCAACTTCTTCGACCGATTCCACCTCGAAAGCGCGCATCGTCAAAAATTCCGCCAGCTCTTGCGGTGATTTGGATGTCCCGGATAATTCTTGAAGCCAATTGTAGGAATATTTCATAGGAAAATTAAAACTGACTTAAAAAGCGCGTGTCGCCGCTATGGAAAAGCCTCACATCAGGGATATCGTATTTCATCGTCACCAAGCGTTCAATGCCCAGCCCCCATGCCAATCCCTGATACCGATTGCGTTCGTATCCCGCATTGACCAACACATTCTGATTGACCATACCGGCACCGCCGAGTTCCAGCCAGCCATTATAGCGGCAAGCCGGGCAACCCTTGGAACCGCCGCAAGACAAGCAACTGATATCGAATTCAAAACCAGGCTCAACAAACGGGAAAAAACTCGGGCGAAGACGGATTTTCACATCCTTTTTAAAAAACTTGGAAAAAAATTCCTGCGCGATGTATTTTAAATGACCGACATTCATATCCTCTCCCACCATTAAGACCTCAAATTGGGAAAAGGTGTGCTCATGGGTTGTGTCGGTCGCCTCATTGCGAAACACCCGTCCCGGCACCATCAGGCGAAACGGCGGCGTATGCTGCTGCATATACCGTACCTGCGCAGCGGAAGTATGTGTGCGTAACAAAAGTTTCTCTTCCCCTTCCTTGGAGTGCACCCAAAACGTATCCTGCATATCGCGAGCCGGGTGATGCGCCGGGACATTGAGGGCATCGAAATTAAAAAATTCGGTCTCAATTTCCGGACCGTCTCCAATCTCAAAACCCATCGAGATAAAAATATCCTCGATCTCACGCTGTACCTGAGTAATGATATGCAGATGCCCTTCCGGAAAATTGACCCCGGGCGCCGTCACATCCAAGCGCTCTTTCTCCCAATCGACGGAAGCGAGCTTGATTTTCTGACGCGCCTCGCCCAGCGATTTGACCATTTCTTGTTTGACCGCATTGACCAAAGGGCCGACCATTTGCCGTTCCTCGGAGGACAAATCCTTGAGACTTTTGAGCAGCGTCGTGAACTCGCTTTTGCGACCCAAAAAACGGATTTCCCATTCCGCGATGTCCGCTTCGGTCTTGGCTTTGGCTAGAAGCTTGAAGGCTTCGTTCTGAATATCGACGACGTGTTGTTTGAAAGTATTCATAGTGACTGTAGTAGCGAATTTTTATTTTTTCTCACCGATGGATATGCGCACAAAATCCTTCTTACCGACCTTGAGAACTTTGCCATTGTCTCCCTCACTTACCAAAGCGTCGGCAAACAATTTCTCGCCCTCAAGAGACACTCCGCCTTGCTCGATTTTCCGTCGTGCGTCTCCCTTGCTTTCAGCCAAACCGTTCGCCGCGATCACATCGACATATTTCTCTCCGAGCACTGCCGGCACTTCGCGGACATCGGTCGGGATTTCTTTCTTGGAAAAAGTATCGATAAAATACTGCTCCGCTGCATCGGCATCGGATGCGCTGTGATACATCGTCACGATTTCTTTAGCCAAGCGCAACTTCGCATCGCGTGGATTGAGCGTGCCCGTCACCATGCCTTCGGCTATATCGGAAATCTCAAGCATCGGCACTCGTGTGCAGTGCACCAGATAATCGACTATCACATCGTCCGGAGCGCTCATAACTTTTCCGAACATATCCTGAGTGTTGTCGAAAAGGTTGATGGTATTGCCCCAACTCGAACTCATCTTGCGTCCGTCTGTGCCGAGGATAAGATTGGTCAAAAGAATATCTTGGGGTGTTTGTTTGGCGTGCGCTTGCATCTTCCGTCCTGCTAGAATATTGAAACGCTGATCATTGCCGCCGATTTCCATATCTGCCTTGACGACGACGCTATCGTAGCCCTGCATCAAAGGATAGAGCATCTCACGAAGCGAAACTCTTTTTCCAGCATCTAGTCGTTTTTTGATATTGTCGCGTGCGATAAATTCCGCCACCGAAAATTGATCCGCATGCTCCCCGATTTCACCGTAGCCGAGTTTGCCGAGCCATTCGGAATTATAGTGCACTTCCACCTTTTCCATATCCAACAGTTTCGATACCTGAGTCAGATACGACTGCATATTGCTTTGCACCGCTTCCGCCGAAAGCATCGGGCGCTCGCTCTCCTTGTCCGAAGTGTCCCCTACCTGTCCCGTAAAATCACCCACGATAAAAACGATCGTATGACCCAGCCTTTGCAGATCGCGCAATTTCAAAAGCGGAACGGATCGTCCGAGATGGATATTCGGACTGGTCGGGTCGATACCGAATTTGATACGCAGGCTTTTCCCGGAAAGCAGCTGTTCCTGTAAATGATACGTATCGATTACCTCAGACACACCGCGGGTCAAAATCTCGTCAACTTGTGATTGGATAGTGGTAGCCATAAAATATGTATGCGTAATAAAATGTTCCTCTGTTTATTTTTCGTGTTCCAACGCCGGATACTTTTGGGCATTGAGCGACATCTTTTCTTGTATCGCTTCCGAAATATCGATACCGTTGAGGAGGGCGAATCGCAAGCAATAGATCATCACATCGGCCAGTTCACGCTTGATTTCTATCGTTTTTTCATCACCTCTTTCGGACCACTGGTAATGCTCGAGCAATTCAGCAGCTTCCAGGGAAATGGAAATAGCCAGGTCGCGGGATTTTTCATCCCATCCGCGCTCCTTCGCAAATTGGTCAAGGGCTCCTTTGAGACTTTCGATACTGGTTCGATCATCCATAGGGAAACTATTTATCCAAACCCATCTTACGCTTGGCAAGCCTATACTGATCATCCGAGACCATACCGCTCTTACGAGCATCTTCGAGCTGCTGCAGGATTTCATCTTTGTGCTTGGCGATATTTTTCGGCGTCATCATCTTCTGCACCATTTTCTGCTGCTCCTGCGGACTCATCGCCATAAAGCGCTTCATCGCCATACGCTGGAGCATATTCATATTCTTCATATCCGGAGTACCGCCCGGCAGCGTCTCATCACTTTCCTTCTCGTCTTTTTTAGTAAAAGGGTTCCACATATATTTCAATTAACAGTTAACAAATAACAATAAACGAAATTCCATGTTTTTTGTTATTTGTTAACTGTTGTCTGCTTTTTGTTTATTGTTCATTGTTTTTTGTTAACTGTTAATTGTTGTTAGCTGTTATGTGTTACTGGTTACTTTTTATTTTTCCACTCATGGCCTGTCACGAGCAGCGCCGAGGCGACATAGATGGATGAGTATGTTCCCGCTGCCACACCGATAAGCAGGGCCAGAGAAAAGTATCGTATCGACGCACCTCCAAAGATAACAATGGCAAGCAAAACGATAATCACGGTAAACGAAGTATTGATCGATCGCGCAATGGTTTCGTTCAGCGATCGATTGACGATGATTTCAAAACTTTCCTTGGCACGAGATCGGATAAGGTTCTCACGGACACGATCATACACCACGATGGTATCATGCACTGAAAATCCGAGGATGGTGAGCAGAGCCGCGATAAACGAAGCATCCACCTCCACCCCGAAAAAATGTCCCAGCACAGCGAAGATACCAACGGTGATAGTGAGATCATGAAACAATGCCACATTGGCCATAATACCATAGTACCACGAGGATACCGGATGCGAGACCTTACGGAAGGCCCAGGCGATATACAAGGCGATACCAACAATAGCAACCAAGAGGGCCTTAATGGCATTGGCCTTGATCTGGTCGGATACGGAAGCGCCGATGAAATCCGTGCGCACGCTTGCGGCCTGATCATCAAATGTCTGAAGCTGTGCCAGCACCTTTTCATTGAGCGTCTCATCAGATGCCAGATAGCGGACGCTGAGTTCATTGGTTCCGGTCGGCTGCACCGTCAAACTATGCAATCCCAACGTCTCAAGCGATGCCTGGGCATCGGTGACCGAAGGTACTTTTCCATCTGAAAAGCGCACCTCCATCAGTGTCCCGCCTCCCTTGAAGTCGATACTGAGCTGCAATCCCCAAATCGAAATAGCCAAAATACTCAAAATGGTCAGTGCGCCCGAAAACCAGTACGCGTATTTTCTTTTTTGAATCAATTTCCACATAACACTCTTTTTCAATTATTTCCCACTTCTCGGCATCTTGCGTTTCGGAGCGATCAGCCACAAGTGCTTCTGCACCCATTCGCCTAAACAAAATCGTATAATCGTCTTGACCAACACGATAGCCGTGAACATCGAGAACACTACACCGATAAGCAAGATAATAGCGAATCCTTTAACAAATCCCGTACCCAGCCACATCAGGATAAGACAGGTCAGTATGGTCGAGGAATTACCATCACGGATACTAGGCCAGGCTCGACGGAAGCCTTCTTCGATCGCCTTCGGAAGCGACTTGCCGTTTTTCAGTTCTTCCCACGTGCGTTCAAAAATCAAGATATTGGCATCGACAGCCATACCGATCGAAAGGATAAATCCGGCGATACCTGACAGCGTAAGCGTGATAGCGAAGGGTGTGTATGAAGAAAATTTGAACACCGTGACCAGAATCGCCGTATACAGCACGAGCGCCAAAGCAGCGATCAATCCGAGGAAACGATAGTAGATGATCATAAAGACGATGACGGTCGCCACACCGATCAAGCCGGCAAAAAGGCTTTTGTGTAAAGATTCTTCACCCAAAGATGCAGAAACACTCTGCTGTCCGTCTAAAGTAATCGGTACCGGAAGCGCTCCTTCATTGAGCCGAGCCACCAAAGCCTTGGCCTCCTTTTGCGTGAAGTTACCGGTAATAACCGCCTTGCCATTGGTGATTTCGCTTTGAACAGTTGGGGCGCTAACGATCTGCCCGTCAATAAAGATGGCCATCTGTTTTCCGAGATTTTTTTTCGTTAAGTCGGCAAACAACTGCGTCCCCTCGGCATCAAAAGTGACAGCAACCTGCGGATTGCTCAAACCCTGATTCTGATACTCGACATGCGCATCCTGCAGGTTCTTGCCCGTCAGTCCTGTCTTGGTCCATGCCAGATCCGGATACATATCAATAGTCTGCTTGCGGAACAAAATATGCTCAGCGCGAACTTCTTTATTGTCGCCATCGCCACGCTCCTCAACTTTTTTGATGATATGCCACCCGTACTGACTCTCTACCAAATCCGGCCATACATCACCTACTTTCAGATCATTATTAAAAATCACATTATCGAATTCCGGTACAAATTGGCCTTTCTTTGCAAAATCAAGATCACCGCCGCTCTCTTTGGATCCGGGATCTTGGCTGAATTGCTTCGCCAGGTCTTCGAAATTTTCGCCATTTTTGACGCGCACCAGCATAGCCTGGGCATCTGCTTTGGCTTTCGCATTGGACTGATCAAACATCTGGGCCACCTCAGGTCCCGCTGCTTCTTTGAACTCGAGCAACGGCGTATCCTTGAGCATTTTCTTCGCCTGCTCGATATCTTTG
Source organism: uncultured Bdellovibrionales bacterium (assembly GCA_964624415.1). Taxonomy (GTDB): domain Bacteria; phylum Patescibacteriota; class Minisyncoccia; order Moranbacterales; family UBA1568; genus JAQTRS01. Next base: position 214,580 of record CAZUWR010000001.1, read on the forward strand.
ATACCCGGGAGTTCTACGATAATATGGTCCTCGTTGCCAGACTTGGCCAGCTGCACGAGCGGCTCACCGACACCGAAGGCATTCACTCGGCGCTCAATCACTGCTAAAGAGGACTGCAGCGCATCGGCTTTTTTCTCTGCCGGAACCTGCGAGACATCCAAAGCATACTCAAGCCGGACACCTCCCTGCAAATCCAAACCGAGGTTGATTTTCGGCTTGTTCAAGAAATCCTGCACGGCCTGGGGCATAAACTTAGCCGCCTGAGGATACGCAAAAAACCCCGCCACGACAGCCAGCACTATAACCAACCCGAATTGTACTCGTATTTTCTGGCGAATTTTCATAGTATACGCAGTATATCGCGCCTTTTCGTTTTAGGCAAATCAAAACAAATCGCTTCCAGAGTGCTCTATAAAAGGATTTTCATCTTTTATCGACTCAAAAAAACGTCAGCGGAAGTCAGGATATCTTTAGCGGCCGGAAATGTGAGCTTGGTAATCGCCTCTTCGAACGGAAGCCATGCGAAACCGATGTGCTCATTTGAGATAACGATTTCGCTATCGATAGCCTCCGCGAGGTAGAAATAAACGATCTTGAATATCCAGATACCATCACCGGCACGCTTGCGTTTTTCAAGCTCAGTTCCCTTCGCCGTATAAAAATACCGCGTGTGCTTGCGAAAACCCTTCATAATACTGATGGATTTGATGCCGGATTCCTCTTCTGTTTCACGGCGCAACGTCTCTTCTTGTGTTTCGCCTGCTTCGGAATGCCCCTTCACATAATCCCAGTGCCCGTGAGGATAGCGCAACAGCAAATACTCGACACCCCTCTCTGAACGACGAAAAATAACCGCACCGACGGAAATCTCGAATGCGAGCGGAAAACCGAAAAAACTCTGAAACCCGGGTTTTCTTTTTGTACCCCATCCGAACATATCCGGTAACATTTAATGAGAGTTTCCTTATAAAAGAAATACCCTCTACGACTTAAGCTAGGACTACTATCGAAGAAAAGTTTTATACTGAAACCCCAACCTAATTGCGGGTAGTACTATTTCGATATTTCGAGCGAGACGAAGTGAAAATTATGAGGCATATCCGTAGATACGTTGAGTGATTTTCACAAAGTCGCAGCCGAAATATCGGAATGGTACGCGCAAGGAGGTTGAGGTTTCAGTATCGACTATCTATACTGCCATTCTATCGCAAAAAACCAAGAAGGGCAACCATACCGTCGTATCACTGACGAATCGCCTGGATAGGATTGATCTGCGACCCACGCCACGCCGGATACACCCCGAAGACCAGTCCTGCCAACAGCGAAAATCCCATCGCCAAAAGCACCGTCGTCCATGAGAACTGAAAGGTCACCGCCAAACCAAATGATGGAAGAACGGCGAAAATCCCGAAAAGCAGCGCTTCAGCAATCACGATACCGATGATACCTCCGATCAAAGCCACGATGAGCGCCTCTACCAAAAATTGGAAAAGGATATCCTTGGCGCGTGCACCCACCGCTTTGCGCAGACCGATCTCACCCGTACGCTCCGTCACCGCCACAAACATCACATTCATAATCCCCACACCGCCTACTACCAGAGAAATCGACGCCAACATCAAAAGCAGGATCTGAATCGCGCCAAAGACAGTCTGGACGGTTTCTTGGGCTTCTTTGATGGTTGTTACAGCGAAGTCATCCTGTCCTTCCTTGCGGATATCATGCCGATCGCGAAGCAAAATTTCAATATCCTGCGCTGTCTGCGTTGCTTTGGATATATCCGCGATCTTGACGGTGATAAACTGCGCATGATCGGTGCCGAGAATCTTTTTCTGCATCGTCAGCAGCGGAACATAGATAAAATCATCGAAACTGATAAATCCGGTCGAACCTCGCTCCTTGAGCACCCCTATCACCCGATAGGTCTGATTCTTCATTTTAATGGTCTTGCCTACCGCGGATGTCTCGCCGAAGAGAGATTTCTTCACACCCGATCCGATCACCACTGATTGAGACAGTCCTTTTTCCATCGAGTCGGTATAAAAACTTCCCTCGGTCAGCGTGAGGTTTTTGTCCACACCTACTATAGAAGCTGTGGCACCAAACAGCATGATACGCTTGTTGAGTTCTTGGTAACTCACCAGTTCCTGCCCTATCACCGCAGCATACCAGGTCAGCACATTAGGAAGTTTTTGCATCGCTTCGCCGTCACTTTGCTTGAGCGTGGTAATCTGCACACCCGATGCCAGCGAAGTCGCGTTTTGGGTTGAATTTTTGGAAGCAGACGGAATCTTGACCTCCACCTGGATCACATCCGACCCGAAAGTATCGATCTGTCCCAGCACATAGCCTTTGACCACATCCCCGAGCGTCACCACCATAATGATGACGATAGTGCCGATAATGATACCGGACAACGTCAACATCGTCCGACCGAAATTGGCGGTCAGGCTCTTGAAAGCGAATTTGAGCGAGAGAAAAATTTCCTGCATAGTTTATTCCAGTATAGCATAGATGCGAAAACAGAAGGTCTCATAAAGAACCTCCTGTTATACTAAGTATTTGCACATTGCAAAGCAACGTTTCATTAAGCAGCTTTCTTCACATCACTCAATGGATGCGAACGATCATCATCCATAGCACGCTTAAGTCTTCCTGTCTGAATATCTCCGCCCGAGAATTGACCTTCTTTAAATTTGAAATTCTCGTCCTCTAAGTCTACTTCAGCTGGTTTATCGGTATTCTTTGTAAACGAAAGCACTCCAGGTTCTCGATCACCGCGATCAACACTCGGCAAACCTTTTTCGATATTTCGAATACGTTTCGCTTCTCGATCAAACTCCTCCTTTGTAGCAGCAACAAATGATTCACCTCCTGTAACTTGCTCCGGCAAATGTTTTTTCACGACATTCTCAATCCCTTTTGCTGGTTTATCAAAAGACGCAGCCATTTCTTGAGACATAAGCATTTCATTACAAATTAGAGAACCGTCCCCCACACCGCCACTATACCACATTTTACAAAGCATTGCCTCTATACTTGTCAATCGCTATTCATACCGCAAGGCCTCCATCGGGCTCACCTGGGCGGCTTTCTTGGCAGGATAGAGACCGAAGACGATACCGATAAAGAGTACGACTGACAGAGCTACCAATGCTGACTGGAGCGTGAGGATAAATTCCCATTCATAGCCCAGGCTCCGAATAACCACCGATGCCAGATAGGTCAAAGCAACCCCGAGGATGAAGCCGAGCACGCCGCCCGCCAAAGAAATGAAGACTGACTCGACGATAAACTGGAATTCGATGTCCGTATTGCGCGCACCCAAGGCCTTGCGCAGCCCCACCTCGCGGATGCGTTGTTTGAGCGCGATGAGCATGATATTCATAATCCCGATACCTCCGACAAACAGCGAGATACCCGCCACAAAGGTGAGGAAGTATTTGAGCACATTGGTCACATTGGTCAGGATAGACAAAGCATCCGCCGTATTGCGTATGGAAAAATCATCCTCCTTATCGCCTTTGAGCTTATGCTTATCGCGCAAAATAGCGCGCATACTCTCACTCACCGCAGCGATGTTTTTTTCATCGTCCACCTTCATGCGGGACAGATTGATATAGTCGATACCGAGCAACAGTTTCTGCGCCGTCAAAAGTGGCACAAATACCATCTGATCGGGATTGGAAAACCCCGAGCTCCCCCGTTTTTCCAATACACCCACGACGGAAAAATTCACATCCCCAAAAGAAACCGTCTTGCCCAGAGGATCGTCAGCACCGAAAAGGTCATTGGCCCGATCCGCACCCAGCACCACCACACGAGCCAATCGATCATTCTCATCCTTGGTAAAAAACCTCCCTTGCCCGATGATAATTTTTTCCACCTGCGGAAGCGCTGGAGAGACGCCCTGATAAGTCATAGAAAACGACTCACTCTTATACGACACGGTCGCCGAGCCACTCACATACCCGGACGCCGCCACAATATGCGGGTTTTGCTTCACGATAGCCTCTATATCCGACATTTTGAGCGTCGTTGTAATAACGCCAAGAGCCGAGGCGGGCGGTCCATTGGAATCCGAAGCTCCAGGAAGCACACCTACCAGATTCGACCCCACCGAGCGAATCTGACCCAAGATAAGGGCTTGCGCCGAAGCACCAACCGACATCACCAGTATCACCGAAGCGATACCAATCACAATACCCAGTATCGTCAAAAACGTCCGAAACTTCGAAGCGGACAGATTCTTCCAGGCCATTTTCATGGAGCGATAGATTTGTGGAATCATAGATGTCTGCTTAATACTCTCAATCGCAATAATGGATACGCCGTCGCTATGAACAAAAATCCGGCAAAGATGTACATCAGTATCGCGAAAGAATACCGATCAAGAATAAATCCGGAAGCGAAAATCATACCGGCGGAAAACAATCTCAACACAAGACTCTTCAAAGACAAAACACTGGCGCGTACCGATGCGTCGATAGTCTCGGTTATATCGACATCAAGCATCGTCTCAATGTAGCCCCGCAGTATATGCATCGCAAAAAGCGCTGCAATAGCCGTGGAAATATGCTGTGTGTAACCGAGCATCACTATCAGACACAAAAAAATGAGTGTTGTTATTACTAGCGACCATCGGCGTACTTTTCGATATATATGCGCGCCAAAAGCGATCAAAAGCGTTGCGATACTGATAACAATCCCCCACTGCGCCACAGGGATATGCAGTTGCAAGAAAAGTGGATTATAAAACCATTTGAAACTAAAGAAAAAAGCCCCCCACATCGAAGCGATGCCGATCAATACACGCAGTTTTTGATTCCGCCATACAGTCTGCATACCCGTTCGAGCGGTGGCGAAGATATTGCCTGAAAGCTTTTCATACTGATACTGACCGATAGAAAATGTAAACGCACTCGCTATCAAGAAAAAAAGCGCCGACAAGTAGAATGGGTATCGCAAATCAAAAGACGCTGCAAAACCGCCGAACGCGATGGCGCAGACGGACATTATGATACTATACAACCTCACTTGTGCATAATCGTCCTTGAAGTTCTGTGATAATGCGTGGATCAATGCCGTATCGCTCCCGGACACCAGCGCGGCACCGAGCGCTCCAAATACCAGCAATGCAGCATACATTGCAAACGAAACCGGGAATACCATCACCGCAAATACCACGCTCAAGAGCAAGTAGCCCAAAGACATCGAAACCTTATGGGAAAAGTAATCCCCGATAACTCCCGTAGGGTATTCGAACAGCACGATGCACAAGGAGTAAAAAGCGAGCAATTCATAGGTTTGCGTCGTCGTCACGCCTTTCGTAGTGAGAAACAACACAAAAGTCGGCATCCAAAATTGGCAGGATGCGAATATGATAGCCAATTTTGCTTTCGTCAGTGCATTCATAAGCAATCTATTTCGCCAAATCGGTTTCATCTTTGGCGATGCGACGGATTTTGATGAGATCATCGGCGATGATTCTTCCATCCTTCATATAGAGCATGCGCTTGGCGTGATTGGCAGTAGTGGTTTCGTGCGTGACGAGTACCACGGTGTGACCCGCGTCATTGAGCGCCTGCAGTATCATCATCACCTGCAGTCCCGATTTAGAATCCAGGTTCCCTGTTGGCTCATCCGCAAAAATAATATCAGGATTGTTGACCAGGGCGCGCGCGATAGCGACACGCTGCATTTCCCCGCCCGAAAGTTGATTGGTCATATAGTCGCGGCGATGCTCCATCCCTACGGCCGTGAGCGCTTCCATCACCTTCGTCTCATGCGTTTCCCGGCTCATCCCCGACCACATCTTAAAAAACGATTGCTTGAGCGCCGCAGGATCAGGCGTTGAAATACCGCGAAAAGCCCGGCGACTCACACCGTACACATCATACAGAAGCGGGAGCTCGACATTCTCAAACACGCTCGTGCGCGGGAGCAGGTTGAACGACTGGAAAATGAATCCTATTTTCTGATTGCGGATTTCGGCCAATTCATCCTGCGAGAGACTTGTTACATTTTTCCCGAGGAACAGATATTCGCCCGACGTCGCCTGATCGAGCAGTCCGAGCAAATGCATCAGTGTGGATTTGCCCGAGCCGGACGGCCCCATGAGCGCCACGAATTCCCCCTTGTCGATAGCAAAAGACGCCTCCGCCAGAGCGACGGTCTTAATATCGCCGCTCTCGTATATTTTGGTCAGCTTGTCGCACTGGATGAGGGGTTCATTCATACTATTTCTTCGTCTCAGTGATAACCTGATCCCCTTCGCTAATACCGGAGATGATTTCAATCTGGCCGTCACTGCCTTCCAGGCCAACTTTCACTTCCTTACGGACAGCGGTTTTACCATCAGAGCTCTTCACCTCCACATAGCGCGTGTTGCCGTCTTGTTTGACCGCGCGCGTCGGCAACAGCAAGACGCCTTTTCTCTCGGCGATATGGATATCGATATCCCCACTCATTCCTGGTTTAAGACGCTTATCGATATTCGCCAATCGCAGTTTCACTTTGTAGTACACGACATCCTGGATAACGGTCGATTCCGGATCGATTTCCACAACGCTCGCATCGAATTTCTCATCCGATCCTAGGGCATCGAAGGTGGTTGTTGCAGTTTGATTGAGCTTAACCGAAGCGATATCGGACTCGGGAATCTTGGCTTCCAGAATCATATCCGCAGACAAAAGCCTCCCGAACGATTTGGCTACGGCGGATCCGATCACTTCGCCTCGCTGATAATTAAGTACTGTCACCGTACCATTAACCGGCGCCTTCAAGAGGGCTTTGTCGAGATTATTCATCGCGATATCATAGTTAGACGATGCGATGGCGATGGCGCTGTTCTCGATGATCTGCTTGCTCTTGGATTCGAGCGACTTCACATTTTCTTTTTGTGAATCATAACTGTTTTCAGCAACCCTTACCGCCACGTCACGATTGCGTCGCGCGGTATCCTGAGCCTCCTTGGCAGCTTCCTTGGCATTGGTGGCAGCTGTCAAAGAAAGCTTGGCATTCTTGGCTGTCGAACCGCTCGCACCATTATCGCTGACCACCTGGTTATAATAGCTCTGCACATCTGCTTCATAATTCACGGCATTGTCATAGGCTTTATCGGCAGCATCGACTTTCTGGTCTTCCGCATCGGACACATCCGACGCATACTGCTTGGCATTCTTCTCGGCATTGCGCGCCTCGCGCAACACATCATCATTGACACCCGCATCAGCTTGAGCCTTATCTAGAGCCGCCTGCGCTTTTTTGACATCCTCGGTCAGGGCGACGGATTCGACGGATGCCAAAGTATCGCCCGCACTGACTTGCGCGCCGACCCTGGTCGAAATATTCTTCACCCGTCCGGCCGTCTCGAAATTCAGATCGATTTCCTGATCAGCCAAAAGCGTTGCCGAGGCGGACACGAGTTGGGAAATATCGCCCCGAGACACCGGCGCCGCCACAAACAAATCCTGATTCGCATTACGCTTGGCATACCACCAGTATCCCCCCACCACCATGATGACGATAATCCACAACCACTTCTTCTTGAAAATCGACATAGAAAAAAGATAGATAAAATTATATCTTCAGTATAGCACAAAACTACACCAGACTCTTTTGTTTATTCGCGTTATCGAGCGCATGATTCACCATTGCATCTGCGCGCTTATTCTGCTCGCGCGGGACATGAGTAAAGGTCACTTTGCCGAAATCAAGCATCTCATTCCAGATTTCCATAAACAATTTCTGGATGCGTTCTTCCTTGATCTTATAGATATGATTGAGTTGGCGCACGGCAAGCTCGCTATCCATATACATATCGACGTGTATCTTTTTCGCCTTATCTTTGCCGAGTAAAGCCTTCACTTTTTGCAGACCAAACAAAATAGCGCCGTACTCCGCATCATTATTCGTCTTGTGCCCGATGCATTCGCCATATTCTTTGTTCAGCGTTTCGATATACACCCCGATGGCCGCATCCCCCGGGTTACCTCGCGATCCGCCATCCGTAAACACTACTATTTTTTCCATACTGCTCATTACTACCAATTACCCTCTCAGTATACCACACCCCCTTCACTCTCGTTTTGCCAGCGGACAAACAAAAAGGCCCACGGTCTTAAATCCGTAAGCCTTTCAGAAGCAGCACTCTTTCAAATACTAGTTACCGATAACCGCCAAGACATCCTCGTTTTTCACGATCAGGTAATCCGTATCGTCGATCTTGACCTCAGTGCCACCATATCGCGTGTAAATGACCGTCTGACCAACCTTTACCACGATCTTGTCACTCTCGCCCACGGCGATCACCTTTCCCTGCTGTGGGCGCTCTTCAGTGGCGGTATCGGGAAGAAAAATACCGGTTCCGGTTTTCTTTTCCGCCTTCTGAGGCAACACCAAAATATTCTTTCCAAGCGGTTGTATATTCACGGCAGTCATATATTTTTTCTTACTGTTTACCGCTCCATTATACCAAACGATTAGCACTCGTCAATATCGAGTGCTCATTCTCATAACCATACTCCCTCAGTATCCCCTCTTAAAATGTAAATTCAGGTATGAAAAAAGGCCCTAACATTCGATAGAGCCTTCTTGTTTTCATACATTTCTCCTTTCCAGATATTACTGAAAAAAATTTACTTCGGCATCACATAATCCCCTGCCGTTACATCCACCACTATCCCCGAACCGAAAGCGAAGGTGGCGACGCTTTGCCAACTTTTCGTACCATTGGTCAGTGTCAGATAGGCATTGCCCCCAAACTCGGGAGGCAGTCCCGTAAAGACGAGAGTCCAGATACCACTTGATGAACGAGCAACCGTTCCGGCAATCAGTTTGGTTGCCTGACCGGTCGGAGCTATCCACGCATCGAAATACCCGTCTTTGGTGATGTGAGAGATATTGGTAATACCGTTGAATGATGTCAGCATCCGACTATCGCCATTGATAGTAAGCGTCAGTTTTTGCTGGCCTTTGTCATAGGTCACCTCTCTTTTTTGAAAAGGACTGGCACTAAGTGGGAGTTTGTAGTCTCCATTGGCATTGACGATGGTTGCACCCACAGGTAGTATCCACTGATTGGTGGTTTGCCATCCAAATTGAGTTCCATCAGTCAGTCCGAGAAGTATCCTTCCCGTGCTTCCCGGAGCGACGTTTGCTATGCTCGCTATCAGTTTCCCGTTCGCATCACAACTCAATTGCCCTGGCATTCCCGGATAATTGTCTTGGTCATTGTTCCAAAAGACTTTTCCGTTGAGGACAGTGCCTGTCGGGAGCCAGAATCCTGAAATGACCTTTGATGAGAAAGCGGTATTGAGCGCCATACCCGAAGCATCTTCACTGACCGTAACCGTATTGGGAGTCCATCCGTTGTAACGGATATGTCCATCGGTATCATTTTCTAAAAGAGTGATGGTACTTGGATTGACCCAGTATTCCGTATCCCCTTGTTTGAAAGACCACGTGCCTTTCGAAGCCTGAGGGGTGTTGGGAATATCCACTATCCAGTTGGTTCCTTGTAAAGTGAATGTATTGGCACAAGCTGTTGATGCAGTCACTCCCCAATTGGTATCGGCAGAATTAAAACAAATCCTTGTTACCAAGGACGGATGAAAAGAAGAGAAGCCTCCCCACACCAAACTGATTTTTGCTTGCACCAAGGTGGATGCAGGTAGAATCAGTCTTTGCTTGTTGTTCCCGAAAATGACCGCGCCGACGTCTCCACTTTGGATAGTCGGTATAGCGTTGAAGTCAGGGTCGGGCGCTTGCGCGCAACTGGTGATGAGTGGGATGTTGGCCGGTTTATACACTATGGTATATACCGTCAACACCTTTTCAACACAGTTATCGCCTTCATTGGACTCGGCTATTTCCCCAAGATAATCGACACACGCTTTGAGAGTGTGCTGACCCGGAGTCGAAATCGAGAACTTCTCCAGCGTTTCCCGCTTGGTTTTACCTGTCGGTAAGTTTATGGCCTGTACCTGGTCGGTACCCGCCAAGATACCGTCCCGATAGTAACCGATTTTGATAAGTTTATCCGCCAATCCGCCATCATTTCTGACTGTGAATCCGGGAGTAAACGTTTCATTGACTTCGATGACCTGTTCTCCGCCGAGGTCTATGGAGACACCGACGAGACTGGGTAACGGACGCACTTCATACGGCATCGATTTGCAATTGTCCGTTTCATTGGTTTCCGCAATACGGTTATCAAAGTCGGGACAAACCATCAGCGTATGCATGCCGGGTGTCATCGGAGCGATAGCAACACTAAGATTTTCCACCTTACTGACACCGCCCTTAAGATTTTCCCGTTGAATCCGGTCTGTACCAATGAGCGTGCCGTCATTGTAGTAGCCGATAAGCATGGTTTTTCCAAAGTTTTCTTCATTGTTTGTCAAAGTAGCGTCAATACTGAATGTTTCACCCGGAAGTAAAACGGTCTTATTGCCGATGATGGTTATATTGGTCGTCAATACATTAGCATTGCTCCACACAGTGAAAGGGTCTTCGATATGGCAATTGTCATTTTCTTTCAATTCCTTCACTTGACCCTGACTCGGTCCTGCGGAATCCGTACACCACACAAGATTGTACTTTCCCGGAAACTCCGGGGCAATAAAGTCTTCGTGCTCGGTATTGGTAGCGCCTTTGGCAAGACCTTTCGTATCTTCTTTGCCTTGGTCTTTCGGATTAGTGTCTATCTTATCCCCGTCGGATATCCAACACTGACTCTGAAACGCCGTCGCATCTTTAGTGCCGATATTCTTCGTCTGCATCCTGCAAAAGCCCGGTTCATTGATGTGCAATGTCGTGACCTTTGTCTTGGATGCGTTTTCGACATCGGAATTGTTGGCAATGAGATTGGCGAGTGTTCCGGTGTTGGTACCGCCGGTGACAGGCATCGGACCTGCGACTTCGGAACCGCCGCCAGCGTCTCCTGCACCTCTTGTACCTGCAAGAAAAACTGCATCCTGAAAAAACATCATCGGGTTTACTGGTTTTTGTAAAGTATTGGCGCAATATGATTGTATTGCAGCATTACTCAGATTCCACGCCGCAGATAAAACACCACCCTCACTTTTGAAATAATTTGTGTGAGAAGTTCCATTAACACAAGCTGAATTATTTACGCCTCTTGGATTCATCCAACACAAAATACCTCCTCCAAAGTTTTCATTAAGAACAAGACAATTTCCAGCACTATATCCATTAGATAAAATAAAATTAATGGGATTAGTATACTGTGATTTTATCCAATCGGAGTTGTGTCCAGCAACCTCGCAAAAATACGATGGATTAGTGGCTTTTTCATGCTCAGGTCTCCGCACTTCAAAGTGTAGATGTGCTGATCCTGACGCGCCATTATCCCATATACAACCAATCTGCTGACCAATTTTTATATTGTCGCCCAATTTTACTTTTGTGAATGAATGTCCCTTACCATTTACTGTTGACTGACATTGTACGGGATCCAGTTCAGCATGACCATAAATGGAGTAATATTGTACATTACCCATTGTATGCTCTAGAGAAATCCTTGACCAACCATTATCAATAACTGAAATGGCTTTTCCGTTAGCAATAGCATATATAGGAAAACCTTTATCTCCATTGGCAGTAGTGCCTTTTTTATTTATATCGACACCTGGATGAAGAATAGCTGAATCCCCACAGCTAGGATAAGGGGTAACATTGCCATTCGAAGCTTTGGTATCCTCTAAAAAATTATAACCAATCTGCTCAGATGGATTAAAATCAACGGGTGATCGAATCGTATTCTCACTATGCACTAAACATGGCATAGCCACTACCACAGATAAACCCAAACAAAACACTTTCGTTAGCTTTTTCATTTTACTACCTCATAAGTTGTCAATGTACCATATTTTCGAGAAACAGTTGTCCCTCGAGAGTGGCACTATTATATACAAATATAGCAACACTCTTAGAAGGACCCTGAAATCACTAACGACTAGTCTCAATAAGACGAAAAGATTGAATGAATCCAAGGGATGTTCCGTGGATATTCGACATCTCATCAAACTCATAATTCCCTATACCTGAACTGGAAACATACGCATATTTCAGATCATCAACAGCTTCTTTTTGCTCTACGGAACGTTTCTCAAAAACAGCATACACAGCGCCACTCGCTCCATCTGTCTTTTGTATAGATACGTTTTGACGAAGTGGTTTAGATATAAACTGATTTCCAGATTCAGCTGCAAAATCTTTTTTCCACACAGTTATAGTTATACCATTTGGATAACCGCTCAATGAACCCTTCTCTCCAAAGTAAAATGCATGCGCTCCATCCATACCGGAAGTAGTGAGTCCTAAATCAGTTTCGGTTACTACCCATTCACAATCATACGTTTTTTGATTACAGTAATTACCATAACTTTTTTTCGGGTATTTAACTTCAAAACCAAACTCTTCATTGCGGTAAGTCTCCCAATTTGAAGTATCGTCTGCTGTAGAAAAAAATTCTTGAGGAGGAATATATTGTGGCTCATAGGATTCCAATGTATCTGAAGTTAAGGGGATGTTACTTTTTGAAACATTAATCGCTTGGGATATTTCTTGCTGCTGCTTTACTTCTCCTGGTTCCCGTACGGAAGCATACCAAAACCACCCACCGGCAACAATGGTGATAATGAGTACGATAATAGCTACAATGAGCCTCTTTGAGATATTTTGCATATAATATGAGTAAGTTTCTTAAAGCTACTCTTGAAAATAGCAGAGATGCATATTCCCGTAAAGGCTTATGCAAAGCAAAATTGCACATCCTATTCCCTATTCAACCCACCAAAAAGAAGAAAGGAATCCCTTTGCCATTTTTTCAAAAAATCCCCTTACTGCAAGATTACGCTTATCTTTTTTTCTTCTTTGCCGCGAACCACGAGAAACTCCGCCGTGTCACCCTTCTTCAATCGTCCCACCACCATCGAGAGCGGGTTATCCAGGTTTATTTCAGCACCGTTCACGGATACGATAATATCGTTGACCGCAAACATCGCCTTATCCGCAGGAGATCCGGCGATTACCGCCAATCCCAATTTTCCCGAAGGAGAATACACTAAGGCGCCATGATCGCGCTCAAAGTGATACGCAAGATTCATTTCCTGGGTAATGGAGCGGTAGTAGAGTCCCAGTACCGGTCGTGTGGCCAGATTGCCTGAAAGCTGCAGATCCAGGGATGACTTGATCACATTGGCTGGGATAACGAAGTACTGCTTCTGATTATCCAGTTCCGTCAACGCTACCATACCTACCATTTCGCCGTTGTAGTTGATAACAGGTCCTCCGATATAGTCTTTCTGATTCGGAAAATCCATCACTAATACACCCTCCATCTTTTCAGATGAAGAAACGGTCTTTTCCGAAAGATTGAATGTCTTGTCGACAGTATTGAGCAATGCGGTCGAAAATTGATCCTGATATCCCTGCGCGGCCATCGCCAAAGCGATAAGCTTTTTTCCCGAACGGACATCCGACGAATCCGCAAAAGAAATCGCCGGTACATTGGTCGCTTGAATTTTCAAATACGCGAGATTGGTCAGTGTATCGATTCCGACCAGGTCAGCGGTATAATTCACTCCGTTGAAAAGCACGACGGTATAGTGGGCATTCTTTTCAGTTATCGCCTTACGATACGTCACAATCAATCCGTCATTGGTGACCAAAATACCCGATCCGACAAGCAAAGGCGAGGTCGCGGCAACGACCGGCGCATCCCCTACTGCCTTGGTATTTTTAACTTCATCAGTCACGCTGACGATTTTCACGACAGCCGTCGTTGCTTGCGAGGCTATCTTTTCCACCGAATCATCTTCGCGTACCACCACCTGTTCCGTCTTGTTGATGATGGTCGTAGTCTCGGTAGCTTTTTTCAAAAAAGCGAAACGGGAAAAAACGGATGAATCCGCAAACTTAGGAATAATGTATCGTTCGACTATAACGGAACCGACACCTCCGAGGAACATAATCCAAAGAATCACTATCAGTATCCGACCGATTTTTTTCAACACATTCATACATGCTATGCTATTAAAATTAAGTGTTCGCTTGGGGTAGCTCAGTAACTATCTGAAATCTTTTCGTTTTTTACTTTTGTAGAGTATTTTTTCGAACTGCCGGGTCAAAGACGAAAGGCGAGAAAAAATACTCTCAAAAGTTAAAAAACAAGAAAAAGATTTGAACAGTTACTAAGACACCGGGAGCCACCGCGTACTCGTCAGTACCATACCTATCAAAAAGATAAAGAGTACGGTATGGGCCAGAATATATTTTTTAGACAGCGTCTTCAAAAAATAGCTCTGCACCATATACCACAGCAGGTAGTAAAACATAAGCACCACCACTCCCGTAGTCAGATACCCAAAAGGCCAGAAATTGATAATCCAGGCCACCTCTGCCAAAGACAATCCAAGCAAGAGGCTGTATATACGTGCCAGGCGCGCATCATTCTTATCGAAAATCAGAAAATACTGATAGCTTACCAGCGCCGTCGCAATGCAGTACGCCAACATCAATCCTCCAATGGGAATGGCGAAGTTAAGGTATATGCCATATGCCCCCGCATAAAAGAGGAAAAGCGTGGACATGCTCGCAAAAGCCATCAATCCGCGGGCTGTCTGATCGCGCTTATAGTATCGTAACCTATATATGCCTAAAAAAGCAAGGTAATAGGCACAAAAACTCAGCATGATTAGCAATTGTTGCTGCTTGAACGAATCGACCAGATACAGGATCATCACCGAAGAAAGGGCGAAAACAAGCGGTATTATCCCAGAAAAAGAGCTTTTCCCGAATTTTTTGGCGGCCTGAAACGTCACAAAAGCAATGGTGGCGGCGACCAAAAACACCCACTCGTTCTGAAAGACGATGAGCTCGAGTCCGCAAAGGAACAACAACGCAGAGAAAAGGACGGAAAAATTGAAAAACATAGGTTATTTCTTTGATTTGACGGATTCTTATTCAGACGATATCTGACTTATTGAGGAGTGTCTTCATATTCGGATAAAACCGTCTTTGCAAAACTATTTCTTCTCTTCCAGTGTCACTTTCACGGTTTTCGTCTCACCTTTGTGCCACACGGTCAACGACAACGTATCGCCCGGTTTATGATCAGCGATAACATCAGCCACCTGCTGATTGGCATCTATTTTCACACCATCGATCTCAGTAATCACATCGTTTTCCATAAGTCCGGCCTTATCGGCAGGAGACCCTGGTATGACGGCGAAGTCAGTCATTTTCTCTCCTCGCAAAATGAGCGCACCATGATCGACCGCTAAATTATTCTCTTTTTGAATTTCAGTCGTCAGCATACTGTAGCGGACTCCCAAATAAGCCGTCGTGATCTTTCCGGTCGACTGCACCTGATCGATAATTTTTTTTATCTGATTGGCGGGAAGGGCAAATCCGATGCTCTGAGCCCCCTGCGCCATAGCAACATTCACTCCGATGACTTTTCCTGAAATATTCAAGAGCGGCCCTCCGGAATTACCGGGATTGATAGCAGCATCGGTCTGAATGATATTGCTGAGGTATTCGCTTCCGCCCGCATCACCGCCAGCGACAAGATTCCGCCTCAGTCCTGATATGATTCCTTTGCTCACGGTATTGGAAAACTCGCCCAAAGAATTGCCGATGGCCACGACACTTTGTCCGACCTTGATGGTATCAGAATTATCGAATTCGAGAAAAGGCATATTCTGCGCGTCGATTTTGAGTACAGCGATATCCCTGTTCGGATCACGTGCCAGCACCTTCGCCTTATACTCCTTTCCATCGGTCGTGATAACCGTATAATCCGCACCTGTCGAAGAAACCACATGCTTATTTGTAACAATCATACCATCCGAAGACACCAGAAATCCCGAACCCTGACCGATAGTCTGTTTCTCGGTATCATTTCCTCCGGTAGCACCGCGATCTTGACTACCTTGCGGCATCATAAAAAAGGGAAATCCGAAGAAGCCATTACCCCTGTTTTGCAGTTTCGGGACATCCTGACTGATAACCACGCTCACAACAGCTGGTGAGGCTGCCTCGACCGTCGCTATGACCGCGGTATCTTCTGCGCCTATGTCTTGTTTCGTCGCGGAAGCATTCTGACTGCGTACGGATGATGACTGTTGCGGCAGATGCTTTGCCAAAAATGGCATCCGATGCTCTAGCGTCGGCAATGCCATGAAAGCCACCACTCCGCCCACAAAACCGGCGACAAGACCTAAAAGCATAGTAATAACTCTCTGGCTACAGCGAAAACGTCTAAACCTCTCTGTGTGCGTATTATTGACAGGCGTCTCTTTTTCAAAAGAATGATTCATATATTTGAAAATAAACTGATTACACCAAAACTCGTTAGAAGAGAACGGAAGCGTCTCCTTGCGATGTCTGCAGTATGTTTTCTTCGAAAGACCTCATTTCCGGTTGTTTGAATTCGATGCGCGCCGTATCCTTATCCCACATATATCCCTTGAATAATACTGTTACATTCATACGTTTCATCTGCTGTGTCAGCCAATCCGAAAACGTGACCTTTCTGGTAAAAATCTGTTTCATGCGAACCATTTCCTGACCCTGTTCCTGCTTGCGCTCTTCGATGGCGATGATATGAAACCCAAGCGAACTCTCGATAATATCACTCACCTGGTTGATAGCTTGCTTTTTCACCGTCGATGTGAGTTCCGGCGCCAATGAAGATATAGGGACCCATCCGAGTTCGCCGCCATCTGCAGCAGTATTACCCTGCGAGTATTCCTTGGCGACATCCGCGAAAGATTTTTTCTGCTTCAGGTCATTTTGTGCTGCGAGCGCACGATTCTTTGCATACGATGAAGTGTCGATATCTTTGGCATACACCGCCGCCAAAGCATCGCGGTACATTTCCGGCGCGACGATTTTATTCTCGAAATCATCCATGTCCCATCCGTACAAGCGCTTGAGTTTTGCTGACACATCATCGCGATTATTTCCAAGCGCGCTTATTTTCTGATCGACAGCTGAACTGACCGCGTCTTGAGTAATGGTGATATGTCTATCCTGCGCCAGTATCTGTATCGCTTTATCCTCGACCATCTTGTTCAACAATTCCTTTTCGCGTACCATCAACCGTTTCTGCCCATCCTCGGTCGAAAAATCAACACGGACACCCGCTTTCGATAACTCATCCGACTGGCTTTCGTAGAAACGCCGTATGGAGGCCATATCGGTATCGACATCATGAAACATAATCATATGTGTACCATTGACGAGAATAGCCGGCTGAGGCACGATGCTGCGTATACGGACAGAAGCCCCATTCTGAGGAAATAGATAGGTGAAAGCCGTCAGCCCCGCCACCAACACGAAAGCGATGATAAGGCCCGCTATCACTACCGATTTCACCCTGATACTTTTTGTATTCTCCTGTTCCTGCATAGCTATGGAAATAATAATGCTGATTATAAGCTACTTCGTAAAAAATTGACTCCACCACTTTTCGTAATTAGGAAGAAGGTTGTGTGCCCTGACTGAAAAAGAAGCCCCGTCGTCTTTCTGCGTAGGTTCATCGGGAACATTCGATTTAATCACCACCGTCTTTTCATTCGGGCTTTGGTAATTGAGCTTATCGCGAGCTTCCTGAGCTTGAAAAGCATCTGTCTGGAAATACTTTATTTTCTCCTCGAGTAGCGCATTTTCTTTCTGCGTCTTTTGCGCCTCCATTTGCAAAGAGGTGATTTCCTCTTGAATACGTTTTCCCCGATCCATTTCTTTCAGCGTAGCATTCCCCACCCAAAAAGCCAACGCAAGGGATATAAGTATGAACAACTTGGGGATGATAAAATGAAATGTTTTTCCAAGCATAAGAACGCGACTCTGTCACCCGAGATACAGGGCGATATTAATACATAAATAGCGGCGCTATAAGAAAAAGCAACATCGAAAGACCGGTCAGTACCGATATGACCACCCAAATAGCATATATTTTTTTGTGACGCTTCTGAAAATTTTGCATACGAGACAATCCTTAATAACAGTATCTATCCTACTGAATAGTATACCAATATACCTGTCATTTGTCTAAATGAGGGCTTACGCGTAGCTCTAAACAACTCTCTTAAAAAAGAGCTGGGGTGCTGCGGGTATCGTCTGCGGGAGCATCGTCGGCTGGTGCACTTGGTTGAACAAGGGCAGTTGAAGGTGATGATGCATGCGCAAATTTCTTGGGCGCAATGTATTCCATCTGGGAAAGCGAGAGCGGTTTGGCATCGGAAACACGCACGCCTGAACGCACATTGTTCGCCTCAAATACTCCTTGAGAGGGCTGCGCCGCTCGCGGAGCCATAATGCGCGAACTTCCCTGCAATTCCTCTTTCGCCTTGGCTGCTGTACGCTGATATTCCTTGAGGTGATCGCGACAGAATGTCGGCCGTTTGCCATCCGGTTTGAAAGGCACATTGATTTCCGTATCGCACACGGCGCAGTACGCGATATACAATTGTTTTTCAACTACCGGTATCGGCTCTTGCGCCACAACATTGCCCGCAGGCATCGCGGCTATTTCTTGCGGCGCTACAGTAGCTGCCGGCGCAGACACGGCAGGGCGAGGCGAAGGTGCTACTGCCGATACAGGCGCAGCAAAGATTGGCGCAGGCATACGCTGTTGAGAAGCTGCTGCTGGCGTCACCGGCATACCGACCGGTCGCGCCGCCCGACTCTCCGCCACTCGACTGGCAAAAACCGCTCGCTCCGCCTCAGTGAGCATACCCGTCCAGCGCCTGATCTTATCCTCGACATCCTGCTTTTTGGATGTATAACGCTCCCGTGAAATACGGATAACCTTTTCGATATTCTCCGCGGTTCCGTGAAGCTCAATAGGCGGCAACACCGTCGCACTGAAAGCATCCCCTGCCACCCCATCGATCATCAATTTCAAATAGATATTAAACTTGGGCAAATTAACCAAATCGTTCACCATAAAAATCGGCTCGAATTCTTTTTCGAGAAATTCCGCATCGGCAGCACCGACTCGGAAGCTGATAATCGTACCCGCATTGCCGAAAATAGCATCACGCACCTTCTCATCCACCTGAGACACATACTGGTTGGCAAGGATAAGGCTGAGGCGATATTTTCGAGCTTCGGACAAAATATTGGCAAAAGATTCCGTGGCGAAGTTTTGGAACTCATCGACATAGAGGAAAAAGTCCTTTCGGGTATCTTCTTCGATATCCACGCGACCCATCGCCGCCAACTGGATTTTCGTGATCATCATCGCTCCCAACAAGGCACTGTTATCCTCACCGATACGTCCCTTGGCCAGATTGAGAATAAGGATTTTTTTCGAATCCATCGCTTCGCGCACATCAAACGACGACTTGGTCTGTCCGACGATATTGCGGATAAGCGAGCTCGACAAAAACTGCCCGACCTTGTTTTGGATCGGCGCGATCACTTCCTGCAACACGCGATCATTCCATTTGGTAAATTCATCCACCCAAAACGACTTCACTACCGGATCAGTCACTTTGTCCACCACGCGCTTGCGGTATTCTTTGTCTACCAATATCCTTGTGACGCCCAAAAGTGTGCTCCCAGGGTATTCCAAGAGCGCCAAGATGGCATTGCGCAAGATGTATTCCAAGCGAGGTCCCCACGAATCCGCCCAGATTTTTTTGAACACACCGACCAGACCCGAAGCGACCAAATGCCGATGCTCCAAACTCACGCTTTCCATCACATTAAAAGCTAATGGAAAATCCTGATCGGCCGGATTGAAATAGATGACATCATTGATACGATGAGCCGGAATAGCCTTGATAATCTTTTCAGCCGTGTCACCGTGCGGATCGATAAAAGCGACACCATGGCCGTGCTGGATGTCTTGGATGACCAGGTTCTCGAGCAGGTTCGTCTTTCCCATACCCGTCTTTCCGATCACGTACATATGGCGGCGCCGATCATCGGTCTTTATACCGAATACCCGTTGCTGATTGCGAAAATTGGTCTTAGCAAAAAAAGTGATTTCTTGTTGCATACGGTTATATTATGACACTACTATATAGGGAGATTAGAAGGCGAACCGCCACGCTTGGCACTGACACGAGTGAGCGCCGGGGAAATGACCGACATATCCGGAAGGTGAAATAAAGTCGCCAGCTCCGAGGTGCTGAGCACGAAAATGTTTTCAGCCGGATACCGGTCCCGATCGCAGTAACGGCGATACAAACGCCTCTGCAAAAAAAGCAGCCTCGATTTTGTGAAAAGATACTCCGCGGATGTCTTCGTTGGATTGTATGGGATGATACTATTGAGATTCGAGTCGCCGTACGGCTTGATAACCGCGCCGAAAATCGCCGGCAAAAAAGCGCCGCTGTTGTAATTCTCCCGTCGTCCCAGATACATAAATCGCATCTTGACCTTGAAAACATTTTTTCCGATATTGCTTTCGATAGCCTCAAGTACTTTTCTTTGCACCGGAGTCAAGCGAAGATCAAGAGGATCAGTAGGTTTGCTTTCCTTTTTTTCCGCCGACTCGGCCGCGCCGAAAAGACCGCGTATCACACCTCCGACGATATCGCTTAAATGCTTTACGAGCTGGGATACTACTCCCGCCGGCTTTTCTTTTTTCCCTTTGACGATTTCATCCACCAACGTTTTGCCTTCATTGTCGTACCATGTAGAGCGTTCCGGGGAAATAATGTACTGCAGCCAAATTTTCTGCCCCGGAGGAAGCTTGCCGATGACTTCGATCAAACCTGCCAAAGGATCTATCATCTTGCCCGTCACGCTTTCCTCGAACAGATGATACGTCTTAATAGGATACGCATCGGCCCTGGCCAGCTTCATATCGGTTCCCCATACGTTCCAATCCTTATTAGGGACCAGTTTCGGCATTGCATTGACGTAATCCTCGACCTCCACGATTTCCACATCCGGATACTGAGCATACAAATGCGCTTCGATGAGGTTTCGGTTCACAGCGGGAGTGCGTATATAAAAATGGACATGACCATCTTCACCGACGACTTCAAGACTGAATTTCGGCGCACCCATACCCAAAACGAATTGCTCATACGTCAAAAACGCCTTGTCTGTGCCGGCCAAACCATCAAAGAGCCCCTCCATAAGCTGCGGGCTCTTTTCAATATCCTTAGGCGGAATAAGCTCAAGCATCACGCGCGGCACCTTGGATTCGTATCCGCCGATGATATGATTCATCCACACATACATAAACAAAGGATACAGCATGACTGGCAACGCCAAAAACCACACCGAACCCCCGATAGAGGCAATCTGCGAAAAGGTATGCGTGATGTTCGCGATACTGGCAAGGAGAATATCCATGAGTGTACTTTTAATTTACGCTTTTGTATTGGAGTGAAACGACACCTTCAGACTCTTTGCACGTCCTTACTTCAAAGTATAAGCGTCCTTGCCGACTTTGGCAAAAAAAGTATTGAGATTGATGATAATAGTGGACTTCTTGACCTGACGAATACCCAAAACCCGGTCGATAATATCCGTGCGATTCATAGGCGCACCTTCTTTGCGGAGCACTTCGCGTATCACATCCCTAACCGTCCCTTGAGCATATCCCCACTCGGATAAAGCATAGGTCCCCCGTCCCACCAGAATAAATCGATTATCTTTGATGAGTTCATTGTGTACGGTTTGCGGATGCGTTTTCTTTTTGCTGTTCTTGTTAAGTCCGTATGTATCGATAAGACCGGTAATTTCCCGAAAATGTAGTGGCTTATGCGTCGACTTTAAGATAAGGTAGGCTTTCTCACGCGTTCCTTTTGGGGAAACATCACTCCAGAAGTGCAGTCCGAAGCGGCCGAAGACATTCTGCTTCACCTCTTTGGATACTGCCAGATAATCGAAAAACTGCTGTCCTGTAATCGAAGAGGTATTCTTATGCGAAACCTTCTCCAAAAGAGTTTTTTTCTCAACTGCTTCCTTTTCGCCTTCAAGGACCTTTACCGTGTCGCGAACAATTGCCTTCCATACATCCAATGGGAAGTTCTTGAGAGCATAGGAACGCTGTATATGAGCATCTTCTTTGAGAAGCCCAATGGTTGAAAGGCACTCCAAGAAAAAATGAAGCGCGGCAACCTCCTTGGGATTACCTTTGCCCAGCACCTTCACAATATCGGATTCGCTCATGATTCCGCTTCGATCCTTGAGCGCTGTCTCGATCCTCTTCTCTATCTCTTGAAAAGAGGCTTTATTACGTGATTGAACGTCTTTCAATGAGCTTCTGATAATCTGACGTACCCGTTCTCTGGTGATACGATACTTCTTACCGATTTCCTCGAGCGTTTTGGCCTGTCCATCCACGATGCCGAAGCGCTCGCGCAAAATGTCCTGCGACCTTACGAGGAGGCTGTTAGTGAGCTTTTCAAAATGAGCGTAAAAAGATTCCATAGAAACAATTCTTTACTGAATGATACCATCAATATACATTAGTACATATTCTATGTTTTTGTCAAGTATTCCCGATTTTTTTCTGGTTTCCATTGAAATAAATCCTCTTAAATCAGCTTATATAAGCCTATTTTTTCAATTTTTCTTTCAATACTTCCAAAGCCTTGTCCAATTGCGGATCTTTTTCCTGTTCCCTGTCCGAAGCGGCGAAAGCAACCTCCACATCCGGCGCTATACCCTCGTGATTGATCTGCTTTCCATTGGGCGTAAGCCATTTTGCGACCGTAATCTTGACCAAGGTATCCTTGGTCACCGAAACGGGCTCCTGTACCGATCCTTTACCGAAAGATTTCTTGCCTACGAGTGTCACATTGCTGCGATTATCCCGCAGCGCACCGGATAAAATCTCCGAGGCGCTCGCGCTTCCCTCATTAATAAGCACGACGGTTTCGATACTGGAGGCCACATCGCCACCACGGGCATATGTCTGCGTTCGCTTACCATTGCCATCCTCCTCCATCACGACCACTTTTCCTTTCGGGAGCATCAGGCTCGCCATAGAAACCGCACTCTCCAGATACCCACCAGGATTGTTGCGCAGATCGATCACTATTCCGGGACTTTTTTTCGCGATAGCATCATTGATAGCCTGCTTGAATTCATCTTCCGTCTTATCACCGAACACATTTACCTTGATATACGCGATATTATTATCCTTAAATTCAGTCTTCACGCTTTTGACCGTGATGATATCGCGCTTTACCGTTATCTCTTTGGTCTGCTCGACACCACCATTACGGAAAATAGTCATCTTCACTTCCGTATCTTTAGGCCCACGCATCAAAGATACCGCTTGCGTGATATCCATATCCATCGTGCTTGTCCCGTCGATTTTCAAAACCTTATCCCCTGCCAAAAGTCCCGCTTTCTGCGCTGGCGAATCATCAAGAGGCGCTATAATCGTCAAAACATTGTCCTTCATACCAACTTCCGCCCCGATGCCAGCAAAGCTACCACTGAGCTCTTCCTGGAAACTCTTGTTTTCTTTCGGATCAAAGAAAGTAGTATATGGGTCGCCAGTCGATGCCAGCATACCCTTGATAGCGCCGTACATCATCTCATTGGCATCCAAGCTCCCCTTATCAACATACTTGTCCTTGAGCAGATCCCATGATTTCCAAAACAAGCTGAAATCAACCGAGTTATTGCCGTTCTTATCACTGATACACTCATTTTTTGATGAAAGGATAGTATCCAAAACAGAAGAGGAAGCTGCTCCGCTATACGAACGACTGCCCTTCTCAATACCTGCCCAAAACGAGAGCGCCATCAACAAAACAACAGTGACCACCGGAAAGGCTCGCCGCTGCTTGTTGCGCTTTGACTCGACTGTGGGTACATTCTCTTTATTGACAGATGTTTCCATAGGTATGTATTTGATTATTTATTGGTGTTTCGGAAGCGGTTTACCGCTGTATTTCTTGAAATATTTCAGAGCGCTGGCGATATGGTACCACATCAATTTATTGAAGAGCAATGAATACAGAAATCCTCCCTTGGCGCTACCCTTTCCGTGATAGTGATACATATGCGCATACGGATAGTACATCACCTTGTACCCGGATTCCCAAAACCTCCGGCACCAATCGACATCCTCCATATACATGAAGAATCGCTCATCCATATAGCCCACCTTGTGCACGGCCGTCAAAGGCACCATCATAGCCGAACCCATCAGCCAGTCCACTTCGCGCGGCTGCTTGTGATCATAGTCCTTCATCAGAAACCAATCCGTGTGTTTTTTAGCGAAAGCGAACCGTCCGAGAAAGGTCCGGCGATACAAAATAGTAACCGGCTTGTAAAAGCGGAAACAGGATTCTTGAAACTCCTCGCTAAAGCCGAGCAATTTCGGGCCAACCATACCGACGTCCGGATGCTCCTGCAAAAAGCCGTGTAGACCCTCCACCACGCCTTCTGTCACAATAATATCGCTGTTAAGAAGGAGGGCATATTTACCCCTGCTCATTTCCAAACCCTTTTGCACCAAACGACGGAATCCAACATTCTCCGCGAAGGAAAAAAACCTCACATCGGGAAAGTCTTCACGCATCATCATCGCCGTCGACTCCTGCGTCTCACCATCCACAACGATAACCTCAAAAGAAACGTTTTTCACGTTTCTTTTGATGGACTCGATACAAAGCCTTAAAAGCTCGGTATTCTTGTAGCTATTGATAGCGATGGAAACATCGATTGATTCCATAGTTTACGGTAACGAAGCGAATAATGCGTGAATGCGATCATAGTTGTCACCGCGCGGCCTGAGGATATAGCCTGTCTCTTTGGTTTCCTGCGGCGCATAGAGCAAACCTTCTTCGGAATCCTCCAGTACCTTCTGAGTGAGCGGTGCCGAATCGCCGACGGTCTTGTAGATATCAAACAAACGCTTCAGTTCCCAACCCTCCATATCGGTGCGGACATTGTCGCCGAGCGCATCGATCATGGCATTCACCTTGGTGAAATCAGTCAGGGTACCGGCACTGAGCGCCTTGGCCTTCAGAGCCTGAAGCACAGACTGCTGTCTGCGGGCGCGTTCGAAGTCGTTGGATGTATAGCGGGCGCGAGCATAACATAAAGCCTTGTCTCCCTCGAGATGATTAACACCGACGGGAAGCTCGAATAATCCGCCGCACTCCACATCTTTGTTATAACAAAGCGGATAGGACTTGGCGATATATTTGGTTCCGTTGGCTCTCACGTGATACTTGTTCTCAAACTGCTGCGGCTTGGTCGGTACATTGAAAACATACGGATCGCACACATGCGGCTGACGGAACTGCACGCCTTCGGAAAACGGCTCGGTCAGTGTGATGTCGACGCCACCCACGGCATTCACTAAATCAGTAAATCCCTGGAAGCTGATGCTGACCGCGTACGAAATCGGCACACCGGTCACTTCGCTCAAGATTGTCTCCATGCTCTTCAAGCCTTCCCCGGTACCATTCTTCTCGCCCAAAGCATGTACCGCATTAATCTTCATCTGATCGGATGTCCCAGGAGCTGTCACATACAAATCGCGCGGCACGGATACGAGCGATGCTTTCGCAGGGTCGCCTTCTCCCTTGGATGGGTGAATGCTCAGTATCATGATCGTATCCGTAAGCAATCCGCCGCCATCCATATGCTCGCCGCGCATACCCAAAAGCGCGATATTGATGCGTCCCTCATCTTCGCCTTTGAGGGTCTTGTCCACGCCCGGCAATGACTTCACCAGACTACTGAAAATATTGCCCTTCGAGGTGATTTTGTTGAGCGTCGTGCCCGTCTTCCACAAAAACGCACCGCCAACAAGCACGATAACACCCAATCCGATAAGCACCCACTTAAGCCACGCTCTTTTTTTCTTCAGAGGTGGTGGATTTCCGCCGAATGTCGGACGCGCGCCGCTATTTTTCGTTGTCGTAAAAAAATTCATATATATCGAACTCAAAAAAATTACACTACTTCATCTCCCTATATATCATGAGCATATTCTCCGCACTGACACGCCACGAGAAGCGCTCCGATCGCTGCATACCGACATCGATCAGTTTGTCACGTACGGTTGCCACAGTGGAGATAGTATACAAAACTTCGGAGAATTTGGCAAGGTCGCGCGTATCGACAAAGAGCGCTCCGTCCTCGCCGATTTCCCGAAGCGGGGGTATGTCCGAAGCCACCACCGGTACCCGCTGACTCATCGCTTCCAGCACCGGAAGCCCAAACCCCTCATACAGCGAGGGAAACACAAAGGCTCGCGCCATCCGCATAATAACCGGCAAATCGCACTGCTCCACAAATCCCGGAAACAAAACGTCTTCTTGCACCACACTTTCCTGGAGAGCCTTGTCAATTTGCGTGTCATAGTTGTGTCCGGCCCTGTTCCCGACGATCACCAGCTTCATCTCAGGAAGCTTGGTATGCAGAAGCGCAAAAGCCCTGATGAGAGCGGGAATGTTTTTCCTTGGCTGCAGCGTCCCGACATACAGGAGGAATGTTTCCGGAAGCGCATACTGTTTTCGCACGGCAGCGAATCTCTCTGAAGCGATGGGCTCATATGAAGCGAAGTCTCCCGACACAGCATTGAGCACAACCGCCACCTTGCTTTCCTTGATACCGTATCGCTCGATGATTTCTCGTTTCGTAAATTCCGACACCGCGATAATTCTGTCCGCCCGGCGCAGGCTTCGCGGAATCAAAAGACCCAGAAACACCCTATCTTTCCAATTGATATACTGCGGATACACGCGAAACGAAATATCATGGATATGGGTAAGTATCTTGACCTTGCGCGAGACGAAAAACGGCACGATATACTGCGTGTGATACGCATCAACAGGATATTTTCGCAGATATCGCGGCAGCGTCCACATATTCCAAGTGAATTTATTCGCCGTCGGAAGTGAAACTATGTGAAAATTGCTTTTGTCTCCGATACCAAGCGCGAGCGCGATAGCCGAAAGCTCCTCCTTAGAGCGCCCATCGATAAACAGACTATACTGATTTTCCCCATCGATAAGCGCCAGATTTTTGACTATATTGAAAAACACCGACTCATCGCCCGTCCGTTTGCGCCCCACCATTCGAATGTCTATCCCTATATGCATACTTTTGTTATACGATACCTTACGAAATTTTCTTCTGCACAAAACCGATGGCGACCGCCAGCCATGCCCAAAAAAATCCAAGCAGTATGCCGGCATTAAAAAGATTGAAAATCGTCAATCCGATCCAAGTGATGACGATAAACACATACACAGCGGTCAAAGGATTGTCTTTTTGACCCATAAGAAGCATTGCCCGATACAAAGACACCGCACCGATAGACAGCCATATATACACAAAAGCAAGCAATCCGATAAGTCCGCTCCCGAGCCATACCTCCAAAAAGATATTGCTTGCATTCAGTCCCGCACCACGCTCATCGGTCCCTAGAAGAGTGTGTATACTGCCAAAACCGACACCGAAGACGAAATGCTCGCGAAGCGCCGAAAAAGTCCGCGCATAGATATCCCTGCGGATACTCACATTGGGATCATCCCGGTATATCTCCCGCACAATTTCACCCTGCGCTTTCAGACTCTCCACTTCCTCCAAATTAATATGCCGGCAACCATAGCCCGCCAACTCATCCACCGAAACGATTCTCTCCGGAAGCGCGGCATCCGTCATGCACGCCACGGTAATGCGCTGCTCTCCGGAAGCGGTGCTTTGAGCCCGATTCAAAAGCTGAAACGACGTCAGATGAAACCCGACCACACACATCACGCTCACCGCCAAAGCGATGCCAATACCGCCGGCATACAGCAGCCCCGAGCGCCACTGCCAGCTCCTCACAGAGACGACGCGACCACCGGTCAACACGATACCGAAAGCGACTACCGTCATCAGCGCCACCCCAAGCCACGCGCTTCGCACCACCGAGAGAATAAGCGCTGTATAGAAAAGAATAAGCAGACTATGCAAAAAAATAACCAAGGGTAATTTCCGCTTCGACTGATCTTTGATACGATACTTCATCACAAGCGCATAGACCGCACCGATGGCAACCATCAGAAAAGCGCCCATCCAGTCCGGCTCCGCGAAAACACTGTTCGGTCTGCCTGGCATCACCTCAAATGCCCGAAGTCCTCGTGCAAACAAACTGTTCTGCCACAAGGCATATACGGCCACCACCACGCCCGAACCCATACAAAAAGTGACGATATTGCCGACATCGCCCGCCGTCCGAATAAATATCCGTACCAAGGCGTACAAAGCGACGAATGAAAGTACGATGATAGATTGTTTCAGATCAGCACTTCGCTGCGCCGAAAATAACGCTGTCAGCAAACTCCCTGCCCAGAGCACCGCCACCGCCACATCCAATCGGTGCATCCGAGGCAGCGAAAAAGACAATCTCCCCGCGAAAAATCGTATGGCCACTGCGCCCAAAGTCAGGATGCCCACCCACTGATACGGACGCAAAGAAAGTCCCAATTCCACCGGCGCAAGACTGACAATCTCAAAAGGAAGCAACCCGATAAAAAACAAAAATGCCCATCCCGGTCGATACAGAGCACACAACAATACCAGTCCGGAAAAAAACACGAAGTCACCCAAAGCGAGCGGGAACACACCACTGGTATACAGCGCAATCAGAACGCATGAAAACAGGACGCTCCCTGCAAGAAGCGCCATCTTTATCGGATGAAGAGATCGTATCGATACCAGTATTTTCTCAAACATAGTTCGGATCATTACTTACAACATTCTCACAAGTTTCCCCACGCATCGCTGCCAGGAAAAATCCTGTGAGCGCACCTTTCCACGACTGCCAAGGGTAACACGAAAATCCTTGTCGAGCAACATTTTCTGCATCGCGTGCGCTATAGATTCATCATTCATCGGATCACAGTACATCACCGCATCCAAGCCCACCTCGGGCAGCGACGACGTCTGAGACGATAGCACAGCCGTCCCCTGACTCATCGCCTCAAGCACCGGCAATCCAAATCCCTCATACAACGAAGGAAAGACAAAAAACAAAGCCTCATGATACAGTGCCGGCAAATCCTCCTGCGGGACAAATCCCAACACCTTCACATGCGTCGAAAGATTGAGCTCCTTGACCAACGCTTCCACATCCGTAATCAGCGGCGCCAGCTGCGGCATCAGCTTGCCGGAAATCACCAGCTTCGGAATCGTCCTTCCCCATGGCTTTTTCTTGCCATCTTTGAGCAGTAATTTGTACGCGCGCAAAAGCCCCTCGATGTTCTTACGCTTTTCCAATCCCCCGCCCGCATAGATGTATCCGGGATGCAGCCGATATTTCTTCAGCACCTCCTGCATCCTGCTTATGGAAACCGTTTTCCGAAAAAGCGGATCGATATCGATATGATCCACAGTGATGGTATGCGCCAAAATACCCAGATGCGCGATGAGATCCTTTTCCGTCTTGGTCGAGACCGCCACGATCTTGTCCACCTTCCGGATGGCCTTCTCGATCCGATGCTGATACCAACGTTTGCGCGCATTATTAAGATACTCGGGAAACAGTCGCGGGATGATATCGTGCACCACCATCACGTGCTTCATGCCCTTCGGTGCTATCGTCGCGCACTGATACAGACTAAGCAGCACATCGCAGCCATCCTGCTTGGCACGACTCGGAAGCGAAAACCTCTCCCAAAGCAGCGTACGGATCAAGTCATCGCGCCGCCACAAGAGCGGCACAAAAGATCGCACCGAAAAAAACTTCGGTGACAATCGCATATCCGTCGGCATAGGACCATCCGTATACACGAAAAACTCCATCGTCTTATCGCCGGGCAATTCCCCGGCATCCGCCATACGCGAGAGTTCCTCCAAAAAATGCCGCGTCACCTGACCGATACCCGTCGCCGGTTTTCGCAAAAAGGACGCATTGATACCCACCCGCATAGTCGTGTATATTATCTTCCCCTCAATAGATACAGTATACCGCGCCGCCCGCGGAATGACAAAACACGGCGGAAATAAAAGAAGGCTGATGTCGCAATTGCGGCAGCAGCCTTTTCCCTACTCTTCGTAAGATTGTTTCATAAGCCTTGCTTCCTGCAAAACTATTTCAGCAATTATTTTCTCCACTTCAACCACAGAACGTATTCCGGTGATAGAATTGGAGAATAATTCATCCTCAAAATGATCCGTCATTTGTTCATTTAAGGCAAAGCCAGCTGAATTGAGCGCCTCGACAAGATTTCCAATGAAAAATTCCGTATACGCGATCATCGCCCGAGCTATGGACGGATGAATCTTGCATGGAGTGTACGGATTACCACCAATACAAGCTCTTAGTAAGGGAATAAATCTGTCCGTTATGTTGCCACGAACAACTTCCTCAGAACAACCCTGATACACATTCGCCAAGCGTCCGTCCGAGAGGCTTTCGAATAAATCAGTCGAGGTTATCTCTATCGGCAGACATTGTTTCACCTTGGAATCGAGCAAAATGACAACCACCCTTTGGAAAATACCCGAGAAACACTCTTCATCATCCAAACACGAAAGTAAATGTCCCACGCCACGTCCTCTATCGCTGGTCACTTCAAGGATATCCTCCACGGTTATTGCTTCCGGTTTTTGGAACATTTGAAGCCAACGCCATTCGACGTCGTCTTCATTTAATAAAATTATTGCGGCCATCACATACCCCCACAAATCAAAAGGAACTACACATCGATGCAAATTAAAAAGTCTGCATCTCAGTACCCAGCATCGCACAAAAACCACTGCCAGTCAATCGAGCCAAAAAAAACAGAGCCGAAGCCCTGCTTTTGAAAAGTTCTTCCGATCGACGATTACGCGTGAATCTTGACGATTTCCACCTCGGTAAACGGCTGGCGATGACCAAACTTGGTCTTTTCTCGCTTCTTCGCCTTGTGCTTGATGCCCCACACCTTCTTGGAGCGATCCTGCTTGAGGATTTTGGATTCGACGGTCACGCCCTCCAAAAGAGGCATCCCCACGGCTACAGCCTTGTCATCACCGGTAAAAAGCACCTCGGAAAAGGTCAGTGTCTCTCCCACTTCGCCCTCCAGTTTCTCCACCTTCAAGATATCGCCTTCGGATACTTTGTACTGCTTGCCTCCAGTCTTGATAATAGCCAACATAACGGTTTTTTCCTCAAAAATTTAGTAATAGACTTATCTTATCCTTTTTCGCCCCGATTGTCAACAAAAACTGCCGGAAATGATGCCGAGCAGCAAAGTGAAGTGCTCCGTAAAGCCTTAATGCCCAAGAAAAAATGAATGACCCCGCCAGCATATCGCTCGGCGGGATCAATGGTTTGTGGCTATACGAAAGGGTTATCCCTCGCTTATGCTGAATATTTTTCGCCTTGGAAAAGAATACATCATAACGATGCCTCCTAATGAACTCTGGAACCTTGTTTACGACGGTGGACGATTCTCGCTGGGACGTTTTCCCTAAAACACCACGGACTCGCCCTCTCCATACCCTTTCGGCCAAACCCCACAACAAAACAAATCACATCCCCTATCGCTATCGGTCGCGGACATCTGACACGCTGATTGAATTGCAATACCCCTTCTGCTGTAAAGAGCGTGCCAGTGTGGTCGCCTTTATGAAACCAAAGGTTCTTCCCTGAATTCAACTTAATATAACCGAAACCTTTTTTCCCAAAGGAAACGACCTGTCCGACATTGAGTTTTCCCAGCCTAACTCTCGGCCCACCCACAGAGTGTTTACTCATCACACTTCCTCCAAACCGCCACCTGAACTATTCTTTGAGCCCCATAAGTATATGAAGCGCCGATGGGTTGCTGCTACGCGTTTCTGTGTGAAACGTCGATCCGCATGGAATCACTCTCACAGCACCTCTATTGAAACGTAATGTACGGAAAATGTCAAGTAAGAAATCACCGATTTAGATAAAACCATCTCGAGCATAAAAAAACCACCCCAATCTTACTCAATCGAGGTGGCGACTGCTATTTCAACCCAAATGCAGAGTCCTTCTCACTTCATCAGGATTTACGCCCAATGGCAATTCATCATCATCGAAACCATCCTTCAACGAATCAGCTTGCGCGATAGCATAAATAACAGAGAGGCAGAGGTATTTTCTCCACAGCGCTTCGTTGCCACGATTCCGTTCAACAAATCTTCGCGCCCAATGAAGGAAATCACCTTCTTCATAACCAGGATCATCGTACAGACGAATCGCTATCCGTTGCATAAACTGTTCTGCTAAATCAACTGTGTCAGCATATTTTTGACTGGTCGTTAACACCGACCAAATCAAGATTTCTTCAGCCAATATCACTGGTGACATACCCGATCCATGCATTTCGATCAATACTTCAACAGTCTTTTCCTGCAGATCCTGAGGCAATTGATGAAACTTTTCCCGGAAAGACATAGGATCAACAAATGTGAGTACAGTAGAACTCGCATCGACGCGAGAGTCCGCATAGACATACCACTCAAGAGAAAGATCCAAGCCCAGCATACGTCGAATGGGACGAATAACACAAGGCTCTACACGGATTGCCGGTGATAGCGCGGTGAGCAATGTATCAAGCGCATCATCTTCCCGCATACCATCCCTTTTACTCGTCCATTTATCCGTAAACGGGATAATAGAACAACTTGTAAATCGGGAGCAATATGCCAAAGAAGCAGGTGACCATCCGACCGCATGTAAACCACTACCCAAATATCTTTGAAATTCTTTGTTCCAGCGCTCTTCATTGTTTACCGCCCTGAACTGCCCAAAATCCGACAATACCAGCACCTCTTGGGAACGAAGCTTTCTACGAAGCTTTTCTTTGCTTGATAAAGAACCCCTCCCGGAAGAAAAACTCATAGACCGATACATATAAGACGCCCCGGAAACGCATCTTATATCCGTGATGCTAAGCGACCAAAGAATCTCGGCAATATGCCAATAGTCATCCCAAAAGCACCGTGACTCATCCAAGAAATATATGATGACCGTCGGTTTCCGTCGAGGAAACTTCGGGAAATTCGTTCTCAAAAAATGCAGCACGTCATCTCGGTCGAGCAGCGACTGATTACTACCGATGAAATGACCCGATGACTTAAATACGGTATCCGAAAAATCTCTATCGGCAGTCGCGATGCTTTTTGGTGCATCAGAACCATTACTTTTTTTCACAACTCACTACCTCTCTATTATGTTTGTAAAGGACTTGCGATTTACTGTTCTCTCTCATTAGATCATTAGAAAAAAAACAATACTCTATTCAAGCATATTTTCCTAAAAAAGTCAAGTTTTTTGCCTCAAATTCACGCTAAAATGTCACTATACCGTGAATTTATGTGAAAAGCAGTTCACATTCACAACAAAACACCCTCTCTGCGAATTTCCAGACCCTTACGCATTCTCCCGAAGGAAGACTTCCAGTCCCTTCAGATCCTTGGCGTCCTTGTCGTAGTGATAGGTCTGTATGCCCACTGACTGGGCGCTTTTGACAGCATCGGCATTGTGTTCAAAATAGACAACATCTGCTGCAGTCAAACCAAACTGATTAAGCATAGCCTCGTAAAACTTCGGATCCACTTTGTCGGGATTATGCTTGAGCGTAAAGATTTCATACGGCACTTTATCAAAACCAAAGGTCTTGAACTGATCATCATCGGCATTGGTCAGGACGATTTTCCGATTCGGAAAGGTCTGAGTAACGGTTCGCAATCTCATGTCGAGAAAAACAGTTTTGAATTTTCAGCGAAAATCGCTTTAGCGCACGAAGGCATATAGATATATGCCGACACGCGATAAACGATTTGCAGCGGAAATTCATACTGTTTTTCCGGCAAGTCGCAGAGCCTGTGCCTCTTTAGCTGTATTTGCAACGTTGAGATTGCGAACCGTTACTCATGCAGAGAATGCATCTCCTCAAAGATACCCGTGCCCTCTATCACGAATGTGTTGTACGCGTCGACAAGGATGGTTTTCATAGATGTAGTTAACAATAACATTATTTAGTCCTCAAGCTCCCTCGCCATCAGCTCAGCCTGCTTCAAAACATTTTCCGTAGCTACTAACTGTTCATCTGGCGGATAGCCATAGCGATTGAGGATTCTTTTCACATCACGACGCAAACGAGCACGCACCGTCTCTTTCAAATTCCAATCGATAGTCGCATTCCCTTTCACACTTCGAAAAACTTCGACGGCAATCACTGCCAACTGTTTATCACCCAAGATTCCACGTGCGCTATCATTATTCGCTAAAGCATCATAAAACGCCAATTCATCTTCACGCAAACCAAGCTCTTCTCCTCGTTTATCTCCTTCACGAATTTCTTTTGCCAATCCAATCAATTCCTCAATCACCTGTGCCGTCGTCAAAAGATTATTCTGATACCTCTTGATAGCATTCTCAAGCATCTCAGACAATTTTTTACTCTGAATGAAATTTTTTCTCGTTCGCGTTTTTATCTCATCGTTAAGTAATTTTTTCAAGAGCTCCAATGCAAGATTCTTTCGTTCCATATGGCGAACCTCTTCCAAAAAATCATCAGACAAAATAGAAATATCCGGCTTTTTGATTCCGGCTGCATCAAACACATCAATCACACCCTCCGATGCCACTGCCGCGTCAACAATTTGCCTAATGGCCGTTTCAATCTCAAGATTGGATTTTCCACCACCAGAGGGCTCAAATTTTGTCAGCCGAGCCTTCACTGCCTGAAAAAAACCAACTTCATCTTTGATTTCCATAGCCTTCAAGTGAGGAACCGACAAAGCAAAAGCCTGCGAAAGCAACCCAACCTGTCGAGTAAATCGATTCTTTCCGTCATCCAAACCAAGTACATGATCCTGCGCTTCAAGAATCAATACCAATTTCTCGCGCGTATCCGCCACAAAATATCGTTTGTAATCAAACTTTGCAAACATCTGCTCGACAATTTCAAACTTCTCAAGCAGTGTTGCAACCGCTTCTTCTTGATCAAATGTCGGCGCGCCCTTACCACCGCTTGCGGTATAGGTAGCCAAAGCTGTTTTTAAATCCGAAGCAATACCAATATAGTCCACAATCAAACCGCCGGACTTATCCTTAAACACTCGGTTCACCCGAGCAATAGCCTGCATCAAATTATGCCCGCGCATCGGCTTATCGACATACATCGTATGCAAACACGGCGCATCAAAACCCGTGAGCCACATATCCCGCACGATGACCAATTTCAAAGCATCATTCGTATCCTTGAGTCGATCACCCAGTGCCTTACGTTCCTGCTTACTTGTATGATGCGGTTGCCAATTCTCGGGATCCGAAGACGATGACGTCATGACCACCTTAATCGATCCTTTTTTCACATCCGTATCATGCCAATCAGGACGAATTTTTGCAATTTCCTCATACAACTCAACAGCAATGCGACGGCTCATACACACAATCATTCCTTTCCCCTCCATTACCTGCTGCCGTTTTTCAAAATGATCCACAATATCTGCAGCAATCACTCTCAACCTATCCCGATGTCCGACAATAGCTTCAAGCTGAGCCCATTTCGCCTTGGCCTGATCAGCAGCGGTACTTTCTTCACCTTCTGTAACGGCGGCCACTTCTTCATCAATTTTCTCTTTCTCCTCATCCTTCAGATGCACCCTTGCCAGTCGCGATTCATAATAGATTCTCACAGTTGCTCCATCTTCCACTGCTTGCGCAATATCATACACATCCACATAATTTCCAAACACCGCCGGCGTCGAAGCATCTTCTTTTTCAATCGGCGTTCCCGTAAACCCGATAAACGATGCCTGAGGCAAGGCATCACGCAAGTATTTGGCAAATCCATACTGAGTGAACACTTCACCATCTTTCTCTTTCGTTTTCGCAGCAAACCCATACTGACTGCGATGCGCCTCATCCGCAATCACAATAATATTCTTTCTCTCGGAGAGCATATCAAAACTGGCAGCACCATCTTCCGGGAAAAACTTTTGAATCGTCGTAAAGATAATCCCGCCACCGGCAACCTTCAAAAGATCTTTCAATTCACCGCGACTCTTCGCTTGCACCGGATCTTGCCGGAGCAATTGCTTGCAACTCGCAAACGTATCAAATAACTGCTCGTCCAAATCATTGCGATCCGTAATCACCACCACGGTCGGATTGTTCAAAGCCAAGACCACCTTGCCGGTATAAAACACCATTGAAAGAGATTTCCCCGATCCCTGCGTATGCCACACCACCCCCGCTTTATGATCTCCCTTGGGTTGAATTTTCACATCGGGCAAACCATACACTGCCGGTTGCTCGCGAAGTATCAACGTATCCGAATCGTCGGACGTTGCTCGAAGCGTCGATACTATCGCTTTATTCACAGCATAGTATTGATGATACGCCGCCACTTTTTTTACTGTTATCATCGAAACCAAACCCGTCTTCGGATCCTCTTTTTTATCTTTCTCAAAAACAACAAAATTCCGAATCACATCAAGCAAGACTTCCTTGGCAAGCATCCCGCGTACCAGTGTCTCAATCTGCGGTACACTCGCTCTATCCTCCCTCACGCCATCACAGGACTTCCAGGCAAGAAAGCGCGACATATCCGAAGATATCGTCCCCATCTTAGCATCCAATCCATCTGAAGCTATCAGAAGCGCATTGTATCCAAACAAAGCAGGAATGGCGTTTTTATAATTCTGCAATTGCGTAAACGCTTTGTGTACCGTTGCATTTTCATCCGTTGGATTCTTGAGTTCAATCACCACCAATGGCAGTCCATTGACCAGCAGCACCACATCCGGTCGCTTATTAGCACCGTTCTCGATCACCGTGTACTGATTGCACACCAAAAATTCATTCCTTTCAGGATGCTCAAAATCCACCAACCACACCTTCTCACCTCGCACCCCGTCCACACCCATCACTTCCACATCTATTCCATCCACAAGCATGCGATGAAATGCTTCGCTGTTATCCATTAGATTCTGACTCGGAAGATTGAAGGCTATCTTCAAAGCTTGCTCCCTTGCCTCTTCGGAAATATCTGGGTTTATATCTTGAATCGCCTGCTGCAAACGACCCTTCAATACCACCTCGCTCAAATCGACTCCTCCAGAGGCGGACAAGCGTTCAGATTCTTGATCCTCAGGCGACAGATATACAAACCCCTGATGCTCCAGCAGTTCGATAACAAATTCTTCAATGGTTGATTCAAATATCTTGGTCATAAGTATTTTAAAATTAATCAGCGCTTATGCTATCAAAAATTGTGATCTGTTTTTCAGACACACCGCTCTTTACTTTATTTACGGACGAAATAAGCGTTCCTTTTGGCATTTTATCTAAAGAAATATTATTAAATTTATATACTTTAATAATATTTCTTTCAATAATCTTAGTAATACCCTTAACATTTAACTTCCTATACTCGACCATGGCAACAATAACATCATCTGTTTCGTTCAACTTTATAGGATATTCGCCATCGAAGAAATCTTTCCGAAAGTTACTATCTTCAAGATGTGCATTTAAGAATCTTCGAGTTTGAACATCCTGGAATTTCCACTGAGCCTTACTTTCGATTGTGTTTACAGACGAAATGATACGAAGCTGATGCACATCATACTCTGGTTCTAAATCCAAATCTCCATCCACTAAATTAGAAACTTTATAAGGAAAATTATCTCTCTTAATCGGAAAATTATCATCACATGTAAAACCAATTCCTGAAATATCCTTATTAGCGAGACACTTTTTATAGAAATCATCCTTAGCATGGTAAGCGTTTGGAATATTCTTTGGATTAATAGAGGCTAACTCATTATCATTAGTATCTTTTTCTAAGAAACCCTTTGTAGTATCGGCTAGCAGTGTGGCTATTTTGATTGTTTCAGACCCAGCCATTTTAGCGTAATACTTCGGTTCATGTCCTGTTAATCCATGAACAAAGCTTTTTGAAATATCAGTATCTAGCGCCATAAATAAAGCACCTATACTTAATGATGTATGTGTAAAACGAATACCCCACTTTCCAAGAAACGACCCTGATTCTGGCGTCAAAACAAATACTTCAACATGTGCTAAATCATCAAAAAGTATGCCATTGAAATCCTGGACAATCCTTTCTATATCAATAGAAAAACTAACGAAGTCATTGACCTTCAAATAATGCTTAGGAATATCAAAATGTATTGGGAA
The DNA here is from genome assembly GCA_964624415.1 of uncultured Bdellovibrionales bacterium. Taxonomy (GTDB): domain Bacteria; phylum Patescibacteriota; class Minisyncoccia; order Moranbacterales; family UBA1568; genus JAQTRS01. The sequence continues at coordinate 252,717 of CAZUWR010000001.1, forward strand.
CTCTACGATATCATTCATAATCTACAATTTTATACCAAATCTGATCGTCACTTTTTTTCACACTAAACGTGTGATAATCTCCTCAATAAGTTTTTATACTTGTTGATAAATTCGCTACTAGAAAAATCGGCTTCGGCGTAAAAAGTCTCACTATCTATACCATGTTCAGAATCTAAGTGTAAATCCAATCTTATTGATTTTATTAAACTTTTTTCTATTTCATCGCCATCTGCAATAGTATCATTTATTAACCTCTTAGAAATTAACTCTTTATTTATTGGAATCCTGAGAAAAGTCGATTTTTCCGATCTCGTGATTTTCCCATTATCTAAAAATTGGCACTGAAAACGAGATAGCGCCTGTTTAAACTTTTTAAGCGTAATTGGTCGTTCATCTTTCCGTATAACTCTACTGTTTGAATGTATCCATTTAGTGAGTTCGAATATCTCCGCATCACTGTGCATATTATCAGTATTCACTAACTTATGATCAGCAATCTTTATTGAAATTTTAAACAACTCATCCTCGCTACAAGTTAAACATCTCCCATGCTTATCCAAAAAAAACAAGTAGAGCAACCATTGCGGTCCTCTTATTCCCATTATGAAAAGGGTGATTATTGGAAATAGCATGCATTACTGCAGCCCCAGCAGATTCAATATTTGGATATTTAACCTTTCCAGCATAAGCGGTTTGAGGATGAAAAAGCGCACTATCTAAAAGATGCTCATTTTTTAGTCCAGAAGGATGGATTGGATCAGCAAATCTTTCAAAATCAAAAACTAACTCTTCATAAATTTTCAAAATTTCTTCACGTGTAATATATAGAATGCGATTAGTGGATTTACCAATAGCAGAAAAATCATAATTTTTCCATACTGGTTTACCTTGTTCCTTTTTAATTATTTTTTTAGCATTCTCCACTGGAACTTTTTCAGATTTAGAATCAAGAATATCCTTAACAAGGTTAAGATCTTTTTGTTTTATAATAGAGTTTTCATTTTTAAGATAACTAAATCTGCTCTCATTAATATCCCACAGTAAAATAAGAACCTCATCTGGATCTTTTTTATATTTCTTAGTAATTACTTTTAAAATTCTTTTTCTTGAATGCATATTATTACAATACTTTCACACTACCATTCATCAACTTCGGCAAAAGAGTATCGCGAAGAATTGAGAGAGTTTGGATTTCAAAGTTATTATTCCTTAATTTTGAAAAAATTGGCTGAATAGATTGGTTAAAACTTCGCATAATCTGTTTACTTGGAACAAAAATACCTATCTCTTTTATCATCGTAGAATTTATGGCAGTAACAATAGATGATGTACTCCCCAAGCTATTAAAGTCTAGTCCTTCCAGAAAAGAATAAATGAACTCAGTTGAAAAATTTGAATCCTCTTTTATCTTTAAGTGAGCTATCGCTTCATTCGAAAGCATTTCCTCTGTTGTAATTGCAAGTTTTCCGACAGTCATTTTAAAACTTAAAACAGTTGTATTTTCAGGAATGATAGGGATATTAAATTTTTTTACTGCCTCATCCGTCAGGTATTCTGAAGTGTTGGAGATATATATTTCACTATTCCCAATGTCTTTTATCGAAATCCATTTTTTTCCAGTTGGTGTATTAGAAAACCATTCGCTCTCCCCTCTTGGAGGCGTTCTTCCAATTGTAATATTAAATTCATCTCCTAATTTCCCAATACACCACTCATTCGGAATCAAGCCAAGTTCGGAGTCGATCATTTTTCCACCAGAAGATTTGTAGGATTTTCCTTCGGCGTTTGGAAAATTGAAATTCATGAACCATTCTTTGAAAAGAGTCTGCGCGGTAGCTTCCAAAGTTTTGTTCTCCTCTCGCAAAAGCTCAATTTTATCATCCAAACTCCCCAAAACCACCGCAATTTCTTTTTGTTCTTCAAGTGACGGAAGCAAAACCCTTGTTTTCAATAACTCAGATTGCTTTATTCCTGTAACAGTAGAGCCCGATTCCTTACTCTTTAATTCGTGCTGGTAAAATTTACTATCGATAAAATAGTTAAAGAAAAACGGATCAAGTTTTTCTTTCTTAGTTCTTATGCCAAATATTCTTTGACTCAAAACAAGCTTCTCATCTGATTTCCAAATGATATGCTCACCCAGTGGTGCTTCTGAAGTCAGAAAGATATCTCCATACTGAGTTTCTTCTTTCATCCATTTCCTGTAGAGATCCTTTGGAAGAATATTCATCTGCTCTTCATTCACTAACTGTCCATTCTTAATAGACTTTGCAGAAATAGCCCGATATCCAATATCCGCCCAATCTCCACCCAATTTTTTTGGCGTCAAACCACGATGATCAATGACCACCTCCACCACATTCCCCAAAATTGTTTCTTTCCAATTTTTCATAGTTATAAACTTTTTTCCTCGTAGCTTTCTTGAAGTGGATTATTATCTCTGGTATCCTCATCTTCTTCCTCTGAATTTCTTACCCTAGACCACGTAAATAAGCCATAATAAAATTTTTCTTTTTGCATAAATTTTTTATAAAAATATTGATACACTGAATAAAATCATTGCCATACCAACAAAACACGCCGACAGAAGAATATTATAAGAAATCTTAGTTAATTCTGTTTTTTGATAATCCGAAAGATTAGTTATTATTTCATGTTGAAAACGAAGAAATTGTTCTTTCTTATCCCAATCTCGTTGAAAGGCCTTATCCGTTTCTATTGAATTTGCCATACGTATAGATCTGAACGCTAGAAATGAAAAAATTCCAGCAGCAATAAATGACGCAACTGTTAGTGTTCTTAGAACAAGGCTCTGCATAGATTCAATATGCGATACGCCCTCAATAAGAGCCAGAACAATAAACCCCATAAGTATGCCTGCTTTTTGGCGCTCATTTTCTATGCTTTTTCGAACTGAATTCAATCTGTCGTAATCAATATCAACAGATCTCTCGAAAACATAAACATTGCTATCCTTTTCATCCATATATTTTCTTTATTTCTTTAGTCTACGTAATCGCTCCACGAGTCGATAAACGGTCGTTGATGGATCTCTTCTGAAGGGAGATTTCACGCCGTTTTTATTATGCATCGCCTCCAACTTCTTCGCATTTTTGATGGCAACAGGTTCTTTATCCTTGATCAGGTCGTAGATATCTGTATCATTCTTTTCGTATTTCTTACCCAATAATACACTGAGTTTTTTGCAGTAATCCCTTTGACCAATAGCAGCCTCCATATACTGAAAATGTAACAAAATCCACAATTCAAAGCATACGTTGGAATAAGCCACATATATATCACTATGTTGCTTTGCAAGATTTATAACATCATTAAAACCAGGATGCTTATCCCTATCAAATACCGCCCACCATTCAGTCTTGCAATCCTCCTCATCTTCCCTTGATAAAGCGCATTTTTCTTTCACGATACTGGCCATGATTGATTTCGGATGGTGTGTTCCCATGGGAATTATTTCTATACTTACATCTCTTAACCGAAGCTCATCACGTATAGACTCGAAATAATACCGTTCCGTATCTCCTTCCGTAAAAATGCGCACGATTTTATGCATTTTTCGATTGTTTTGTTTTCTTTGAAAAAATCGTGACATACGGAAGATTTACTTGTTAATGGACTCAACAAAAGGCAATGCTCCAAAACGTCCCTCCAGATATTTCTTGGCGTATTCAGTGTCATTTCTCATATCAAACTCCGCCAAAGAGAATAGTTTTGCTGCTCCAAACTCATCCTTTTCCGTAAACCAAAACTGATCTTTGATAAAGTCTTCTTTGTGCGAAAGTAAGCTCGTATCATGCGTTGTCACAATAAGCTGCGCATTGTGCGGATTCGTTTTCGTAGACTTAAAAAGATCAACAATGAACTTTGTTAGTAATGGGTGCAAGCTGTTATCAAACTCATCAATCAGAAGAACTTTTCCATTCTCAAGCGTATCGATGATTGGACCAAGTACATCAAAAAACTTTTGTGTTCCCATGGACTCAGCACCTCTGTTAATTTTTTCAAACCCAATCTGCTCTTTTTGAGTATTAAACTTGGCATGTGAAAAATTAACGGTATCCGCAATAGATGGGATTTCTTGTTGATCGCCATTCATAAGCATAAACTGCTTTCTCAATGGTTCGGGTATTTCAATTTCATCAACAGTAATATCTTCTATGCAGAAATCCGCTTTTTTAAGAAATTTCAAAATTTGTTTTTTTGACTCCGGATTATTCTTGCAAAGTGCAACTGTAAAATTACTATAATTATCATTTTGCAAACCACTCACAATATTGATATTGTCTTTAAGCGCTCTCACGATTTCCATCGCAAGTTCATTGTTCCATTGAGAGGCTGCGGATAAAAAAAGCACTTCTTTTCTTGTCTTTGTGATTACATCGACACTTTTTTTAAAGTCATAGAATAACTTAAAAGACTGTTCATTTCTAGTAAAATGCTTTCTCTCTTTGCCATTTGGTAACACCTCCAACAAAAACTCCTCAAAAACTCCCGCGTCAAGCACGGAGAAACTATATTTAAATACTTTTTCACCCAAAGAAAAGATTACTTCTACTGAAGTTGGTTTATCTTTCTGATTAGATAGCAAAAATTTTGGATAATTTATAAATGCACCTTCCTGATTGTTAGTTGAATTAACAACTAAGTTTTTCATTACCGTAATAGCATCAAAAAGGGATGTTTTTCCTGATGCATTTGGACCATAAATAAGCGAGGTTTTCAGGAGATGCTCGCCATTGCTCTCAAAGGTGTGTTCGTCATTTTTCCGTGCAAGCATGGAAAAAGTAGCCTTCTCTTTGAAGATTTTATAGTTCTCGAGCGAAAATTCGATAAGTGATACTTGCATATAATTTACATAATCTTAATGTGATTATACCTAATTATATGTTATATATAATAAAATTGCAATTTTTTTACAAAATTATAATAATTAAAGTATAAAAACATGTTTTTATAGCTCTGTTAAAGCATTTTTATTCTATAAGAACTGCCACTTTCTTATAAAATCATTTGATTCCACTAATTACACGCCTAAACAAATATCGACATCGTTTTCCTGGCATCAGGAAAACGATAGAGCTATAAATTAAACCCGATCTTCGAAAGTTGCTTTTTTATCTCTGCATTCAACTTTTCTTCCTGAGCCATCTGCTCTTTGAGGGTTTCGGTCAGTGCGGAAATTTTGGTTTCAAACGATATGCCATCATCTATCTCATCAGGAATGCCAACGTAGCGCCCAGGAGTCAGGACGAAATTATGCTTGGTCACTTCCTCAATGGCAGCAGATTTACAAAATCCTTTTTTATCTTCATATGTTCCATCTACTTTGCGCCACTCATGATATGTTTTGGCAATCATAGCAATATCTTCTTCGCTAAATTCCTTGTGAGTACGATCCGCCATATATCCAACTTCGCTCGCATCAATAAAAAGAATTTCTCCTGTGCGCTTGCGATCATCGTTTCCCGTACGCTTGCGCGAAAGAAACCAAATGCACGCAGGGATGCCGGTATTGTAGAAAAGCTGTTTTGGAAGGGCGACAATGCAATCAACAACATCGTGTTCAACAAGAGATTTTCGAATTTCACCTTCTCCGCTCGTCTGACTTGAAAGCGAACCATTCGCCAAAACACAGGCCATGATGCCTTTCGGAGAAAGATGATAGAGCATATGTTGAAGCCATGCGAAGTTCGCATTACCAGCAGGTGGTGTGCCATATTGCCAGCGTGGATCATTGGCAAGGAGTTGCCCTGACCAATCGCTATCATTAAAGGGCGGGTTTGCAATGATATAGTCTGCTCGAAGGTCTTTGTGCACATCATTGAGAAATGACCCTTCGGTATTCCATTTGACTTGCGAGCCATCAATGCCTCGGATAGCAAGGTTCATCCGACAGAGGCGATAGGTCGTTTGATTAGACTCTTGTCCATAAATAGAGATATCGTCCACTTTTCCTTGATGACTTTCGACAAATTTTTCACTCATGATAAACATACCGCCACTACCACAGGCAGGGTCATACACTCGCCCATTATGTGGCTCTACCATTTCCACCATCAAACGCACGATGGATTTTGGTGTATAGAACTGACCACCCTTCTTTCCTTCTGCATTCGCAAATTCTCCCAAAAAATATTCGTACACTCGCCCGAGTAAATCTTTGCTCTTGGCTGCTTCTGTGCCAATGGCTATATTTCCGATAAGATCGATCAATCCCCCGAGGGCAGTCTTATCAAGGTTTGGTCTCGCATATACTTTCGGCAAAATACCTTTCAGCGTCGGATTCTCTTTTTCGATTGCTTCCATAGCATCATCAAGATCCTTGCCAATATTTGGTTGCTTGGCTCTTGCATGAATGGATGACCACCTTGCGATCTGAGGAACAAAGAATACATTCTCCGCACGATATTCATCTGCATCTTCCGGATTTGCTCCCGCAAAATCCCCTGCGCCTGATTGTATTTTATTATACAGTTCTTCGAAAGAATCGGAGATGTATTTAAGAAAAATAAGGCCAAGTACGATATGTTTGTACTCGGCAGCGTCCATATTCTTTCGTAGCTTATCAGCGGATCGAAAAAGTATCTTTTCAAATGATTCCGTCTTCTGAGTGTTGTTTTTTGCCATAATAGAGTAGGGGTTTATTGATTTCCTTTATTTTACTCTTAAATTCTTGGCTTTACAAGGGGGAATATTTGCTCTTTTAAAAAAATTACATCCGCTTCATCTCCCGGTGCAGAGTGCGGTAGCGGGGGCTGTCCTTCGCGACCAGTTTCCAGAATTTTATCGCTTCAGTAACTGCAAAACCAGCCGGATCATGCGGTCTTTGGTTTTGGGGTCGCTCTCGGCGATGAGGAGTGTGATGGCGGTAAGTGCCGGTGGGGTGATACGCGTAGTGTCGAGGAGTTTGGTTTTCTTCAGAAACCAGACGAAGGCATAGGCGCCACTTCGCTTGTTACCATCGACGAACGGATGATTCTTGATGATGAAATACAAGAGATGTGCCGCCTTCTCCTCGAGCGTCGCGTAGACATCTCGCCCGCCCAAGGCCTGCATCACATTGCCGACGATGCCCTCAACACCGTCCGTGTGGCGGTCGGGGCCGAAGATCTCCGTCGCCTCGCCCTGTCTGATGAGCTCCGCTTTGAAAGCCGCCAATGCTTCGGTGAGTTCGTCCGCGGTCAGCTTGACGGACTTCTTGGTCGCGCCCTTGGTGATGAGAGTGTCCTTGTCGTAGGCGTCGAGCGAGAGCCAGGTGTCGGCAAAGGCAGTGACGAGCTCGAGGACGCTCGCGTTGTCGATAGGCGCGCCCTTGGGGAGGAGGTGCCGGATATTGTCGACCGCTTTCTGAAATTCGTCGTAGTGTTGCTTGATCATCTTCGGATTAAGCGTGTAGCCCTGGGTGATGTGCTGACGCAGGGTCTTGGTCGCCCACTGCCGAAACCTGATGGCAACGGAAGACTTGGTTCTATAGCCAACCGCCAGAATGATATCCAAATTATAAAGGGTCACATCCCTGGTTTGAGTCTTCCCCTTGATGGCTCCGTGCGGAGTGGTCTGTGCAAATTTTGCACTAACCACTTTTTCATCCAGTTCTTTATCGGAAAAGATATTCTTGATATGCTTTGTGATAACTGATCTTTCCACATCAAAAATACTGCCAATCTACGCCTGTGTCGCCCAAATCGTCTCATGCAAGACATCCCCGCGAAGCTCGATGGCTCCCGATTTCGCCTAATACACAACCGGTCTTTCTTGTTTTTTCTTTGTCATACGATTGTTTTTGTGAATTACGCTAACCGTATCTGTTTACTCAATTGTACCACGGTATTTCACAATAACAAAGCTGTTTTTGATTCACATCCGCTTCATCTCCCGGCGCAAGGTGCGGTAGCGGGGGCTGGCCTTCGCGACCAGTTTCCAGAATTTTTCGGAGTGGTTGAATTCTTTCAGGTGGCAGAGCTCGTGGGCGATGAGATAGTCGGCGCATTCGGGCGAAAGGAGGATGATGCGGTAGCTAAAACTCAAATTGCCCGCCTTTGAGCAGCTGCCCCAGCGGGTTTTTTGATTGCGGACGGAGATTTTTTGGTACTCGAATCCGTAGAACTCGCGATTGATATGCGCGGTGCGCTCAGTGACAAACCGTAGAGCTCGCTGTCTGAGCGCGTCGTATTCTTCCGCTGTCCCCTGGCTTGCCGGAGTGCTGGCGTGTTTTTCACGGGCGATGCGGACGGTCTCGATGATCCACTCGAGCTTGTCATACAAGAAGCTCTCGGCGGTTTTGACGCTGACCCAAAGGGGTTTGGTGAGGACGAGTGTCCCGTCGCCGTGCACGATAAGCCGCACTGATTTGGATCGGCGCATGGATTTCATGGTATAGGGAATGGTTCCGCTGTGTGTTTGTATTTCTTTTTTCATTGATTGCGATTTAGACAGAATTCAGAAATAAATACTTGACATACTGCCTTAGTATATGTTAGACTGTAGTTACTAGTGGCTTCGGCCTCCGAGGACCTACCCGAAAGGGTGGGTCCGATTTGTTTTAAAAACAATCTCTTAGTTGCACTAGCACGGAATCAAAACTCTCTTTTGAAATAACGCCAACTTTTCTCAATATACGTTTAGAGCTAAGTAAACGTAATTGTGCAAGGTTAGCATATGAAATTCCTTTTGAATGCTCTACTTTTATGATATAGGGATGATCTTTCTTTTTCGAAGTGAGTGGTATGCCCCAAAACATCATTCCATTGAACTTCTTAACCAAAAGCACTGGGCGCTCAAAATCATTATTCTTTCCATCGATTTCAACACCAATATTGATTCCGATCGAACACCACCATACTTCGCGAGTATGAATAAAAAGATTCCTATCGACAGATTTACTATCTGTCTGTTTTTTCTTTATATTCCATTGGTCAAAGTCTTTTATATATTCTTCTGACATAATGTATAATATGTCTTTTTATTAGGCGCTGTTATAACTATACACAGTTTACCATATATACATATTCAAAACAACGCCTAAGCAGCGTTGTTTTTGAAGTGACAGATTTCTCGACTACGCTCGAAATGACATAAGAACTAGATTCCTGCCTTCGCGGGAATAACAAAAAACAAAGATTACACCAACACCGCTTTGATCCTCCTCACCCCAGCCGAGGAAGCCTCTTCTTTTGTAATCTTAAATGTTCCAAGTTCGGAAGTATTGGTCACGTGCGGGCCGCCGCAAAACTCGAGGCTGAAGTCGCCCACTTTGTACACGCGCACAGTCTCGCCATATTTCTCGCCGAAGAGCCCTATGGCGCCAAGCTTCTTGGCTTCTGCCAGTGGCAGATCCTGATACGATACCGGCAGGGCTTCGTGTATTTTCTCATTCACGATGGATTCTGCACGGCGGATTTCTTCTTCGGTCATTTTGCTCGGGTGGGAAAAGTCGAAGCGCAGGCGCTCGGCGGTGATATTGCTCCCCTTCTGCATCACGTGATCGCCCAAGACGGTACGCAGCGCCTGCTGGAGCAGGTGTGTGGCAGTGTGATACTTGACCGACATCTCGCCGTGGTCAGCCATGCCTCCTTTAAATTTTCCGACGCTTCCGGCACGGGACAGATCCTGATGATTCTTGAATTCCGATGCAAATTCAGCCATATCCAATTCGATACCCTGCTCTTGCGCCAGTTCGCAGGTCATCTCGAAGGGAAATCCATAGGTCGCAAAAAGATCGAAGGCATCCTTGCCGGTAAGTGTTCCCGAAGCGATACGTTTTTCAAATTCTTTATTTCCTTTTTCCAGAGTGCGCAAGAATTTCTGACTTTCTTCGGCGATCACTTGTTCGATCAAAACAGCTTGTTCTTTGAGATTGATATACACCGAACCGTATTTCTCGATGACCGGGAGCGATAGCGAGGCAAAGGTTCCTTTGACGCGTATGTATTTTTCGGCATAGCGGATGCCTCGTCGGATGAGGCGTCGCAAGGCATAGCCCTGATCCTTGTTGGACGGGCGCACGCCATCGGCGATCATAAAGACAGAGGTGCGGATATGGTCGGCGATGATTCTGGTGGCACGAAGCAATTCGGGTGTATCTGTATATTCGGCAACGTATCCGTGCGCGTTCATTTGTGCGAATGTGCCATCGAAAAGATCGGTGTCGAAAATATTGTTTTTTCCCTGCACGGCCATCACCACACGCTCAAGTCCCGATCCCGTGTCCACGTTCTTGTTGGCGAGCTTGCCGATCACGACGCCGTCTTTTTTCTCATATTCCATAAAGACATCGTTCCAGATTTCCACGATGTCTTGCCGATCATCGGCTGCCAAGTATTCCTCTTTGGTCATTCCTTGTGCCAGAGTGCCCGTCATATCATAGAACATCTCGGTATCGGGGCCGCATGGGCCACTGTCTCCCGCGCTCCACCAGTTGGACTTGGCGCCGAGGAAGTATATGCGCTCGCCGGTAACATGATTCTCCTCAAAAATCTTTTTCCAGATGCCATAAGCTTCGTCGTCACGCGGGGCAGTGTCGTCGCCTTCAAAGACCGTCACATAGAGCCGCTGCGGATCAAGTCCGAGTCCTTCCTCTGTGGAGGTGAGAAACTCATAGCTCCATTTGATAGCTTCTTCTTTGAAATAGTC
>CAZUWR010000001.1:263469-272110 GCA_964624415.1 uncultured Bdellovibrionales bacterium
CTGTGGAGGTGAGAAACTCATAGCTCCATTTGATAGCTTCTTCTTTGAAATAGTCGCCCAGCGACCAGTTGCCAAGCATCTCGAAGAATGTGTCGTGTGTTTTGTCGCCCACTTCATCGATATCTTGCAAGCGGACGCATTTCTGCACATTGGCCAAGCGCTTCCCCTGGGGGTGCTTTTCGCCCAGCAGATACGGCACGAGCGGCTGCATCCCCGCGGTATTGAAGAGCACGGACGGATCGTTTTCGGGTACCAAAGATGCCGACGGCAGGATGGCGTGCCCTCGCTTTTCAAAAAAGGTGATGAATTTTTCTCGGATGTCTTGAGCGGTAAGCATAATCTTTGTACAACTATCTTTTTAATATGTCCGTAAGATGCCTTCTGTCGCTTGATTCTAAGAAACATTCGCGACGCTCACACGCTTTGTCTATGGCGCTCACGGCTTGATCGACAGTTATTTTTTTATCTTCAAGATCTTTTCCGATTTTTTTCAATGCATCTTGAGCGCTCAGCAGCTGCACATTTTGTTTGCTTGCTAGAGGTTTTATGAAATCGAATATTTTATCCGTAGCTCGTCCCATAGTATATGTCTTACAAATTATCGATCTTCTTTTTCAGCGTGTGGATTTCTTCATCCAGAAACTGCATCTGGCTTTGCTGTTTTTTCATTTCTTCCTGCTTGTCCTTGATGGCAAATCCCATCGCGGTGTAGTTCTTTTGCATCGTGCGCAGGTCAAGTTCCATATCCTCGACTTTCTTCAGCGCCCGGTAGCGATCCGACTCAAGCACAACCAAATCATCCTCAAAGCGGTGTTTGTCCGCTCTTTTTTTCGCTTCCTCTGCGTCCGTGTCCGTCGTGGACGGGTCCGGGAAAAATCCGAGTGGCATAGGGGTTTTCAGAAAGAAGGTGTGTTTGGAACTTTTGATATATTTTCCCTTAAAAAGTATTCTTTTCTGGCCTGTTCGAGTACAAACGCGGCTACGAAAAAAATCTTTTTAAGGGAAAATATGAGGATGCTTTTTCAAACGCACCGTCTTTGCATTGTTTTAATGTATCAAGTATCCGTACTATAGCGCATATTGGGCGCAGAATCAACCCCTTGGGCTGGTTTGGGACCGCTATTTCACGCTTGGACCGTCAAAGGGATCGATGATGACCGTGACACGGTCCTCGCGCGTCGGAATCCTCTTGGAGAGCCATTCCGGCCACAGTTCCAGCGCGATGGTATCGATCTGGGTATACTTTTTGAGCAGTGCGGTGATATCGCTTTCATTCTGACCCAGTAAGTCTGACTTAAGCTGGGCGGCATCGATGGTTGATTCGAATCGGGCTATCGCATGCACATTGATACGCAGCGTCCCGGCCGTGAAGTCGGCATTAGGCTCGCCATACTGCACATCGATAGAGGATGGCGACTGGAAGAATCCCTTGGCCTGATTTTGCTGATCAAAGAGTGTCGATGTCATCTTTTTGAGGTCATCCTCAGAAAAGACAAAGGCTCGTATATGCATCTTGATACGATAGTCGAATGTGTCGGTCACCGCTCCGGGCGCAGGCGACGCGATCGACGACACGATGGTTGTATCGATAGCTTCGCTCAGAATTTTCTCGCCCGCCGATATGTTGTGATTGATACTTTCTTCGGCTGTGGTTTTCACATCCGCTTCCATCGCTTTTTTCGCATTCACCACATCCTGATCAGACACCGCCGTCGCATCCGATCCGCTCATCCCTCCCCCGCTCATAGGGCTCGAGGACTTCGCAGAAAATTTCGTGTATTTGGCGCCTCCCTGAAAACCGGGAATGGTAAAGGTCGTCGCCGGGATATTGTAGTCCGCGCCGGACTGATCAGCTGTCACCAAAGCCTCGATAGCACCGGGTTCGGTTGAGCCATTATTGGTCGTCATACCCGGGACGGTCACGCCACTCACCAGACGGAAGACTTTGCCGTCTTGCGATATCAAGCGCGTAGAAGCGACCAGGAGCTGTGGATCAGCACTGTAGAGATTGTATATAATGACCGAGCCGCGTGCTTTTTGATCCGCGAGCGAAGCCTTGCCTGTCGCATCAAATGAGCGCGTCATTTCTTGGTCCTGCTCGATGATTCTAACCGGTATGATTCTCTCGTCAGCCGAAGGAGCGGTGACCTGAGGAGAACCGCCAAAGGTGAAGTCCGCTTTCTGCGTCGCCACCTTAAGCTTCACATGCAGCGTCGCCTTCGGGAGAAATACATAGGCTCCAACCGCGGCGACGGAGATGACAGAGATAAAACCGAAAAACACGAAAAAGGCTCGCATCTTGCTCCCGCCGGAAACAGGTACCGGTTTTTCAGGTATCTTCTGAGGAACGGGTGCTTTCGCTTCCATCCTTCGGTGTTCCAAAAACCCTTGATGCGGACGCGGTTGCGGTGGTGGTGGCGATGAGGGAGCTTGAGGTGTGACAAGCGGTCGGGGCGCAGCAAACTGAGCCGGAGAGGATGGCGCTACCGGAGGAGCGGACACCTGCACAGGAAATACCGGCCGAGCCGATGGTGCGCCTCGCAGTGATGGCGGCGTGAAACTTTTCTGCTGTTGCAAACGCTTTTCCTCCTCGAATCGTTGTGAGTTGAGCGTGGCAAATGATTGCGGATTCTTATCGCGCACCGTCACCTGCTGCGCATTGCCATACGGGGATTTTGAGAGAGATTCCATCGATGGAGCGGGTCTCGTCTGCGGTTGCGGTTGGGGTGGCTGCGGCTGCTGCCACTGCTGAGGTTGCGACTGCGGTTGGAATTGGGGTTGAGGTTGAAATTGAGGCGGCATCTGAAACTGCGGTTGAGATGGCGGTGCAGATGGCTCGTGATGCATACCCAAAACAGGGCTGGGTATACCCGAGGCTGGGCTGGGCATATTCCCTCCTCCAAAAAAATCCGCCGACCCGAGCGACTCGGAATACGGAAGATGCCATCCGCTGGGCTGATGCGGGGCTTCCGGCTGAGGCCGCGGTGCCAGCGGCTGCACGGGAGCGGCGGGAGGCGTCATCGGATACGTACCGGCAGCTGGCGCAGACATAGGCTGCCCATGCTCATACTCATCATCCAGCGCGGGCTGTGTGCGGATGCCAGCCTTTTCACACAGCGAACGACTCTGCGCATCCTGCGTCACCACGATGATTTCCTTGCCGTTTTTGCGGGCATCGTGATTCAAAAGACGCAAATTGACGATGCTTTGCAAAATGAGCGACCGAACCGGTGCCACGATAAAATTCTCCGTAGCCGGCGACTTGCGCAAGCGCCCGATGACCGAGATCATTTCTTCATCCGCTTCGATGTAAAAAACTTGTCGCATACACGCAGTGTATAATAGTTACTTTTGAATATTTTGAACGGTTTTGCGGAGGAGTCCTGCGAGCATTTTCTCTTCATGCACGAAACTGAGCGCCAGATTGGCCAGTCCCATCGGCGTGATGTCTTGCGGATTGAGCAGTTCGCCCGTAGTGTCGACGATTTTCACAATATCTTTGGGCTGCAGGAATCCGACCTGAGGCGGCTTGGCAAAAGGAAGCTCTTGTATCCATCCGGGCGAATTGAGGGCCGCTTTAATACCAGGCAGCGCCGATCCTCCTCCGCACAGGAAAATCTTGGAGGGCAAGATATCCGTCTCCGCAAATTCCATCAGCGAAAGCGCCACGCCTCCGAGCCACACCTCGCAGTCATCTTGGAAAAAAGTGCCAACCCGTTCGGAGACTTCCGCATCCAAACGACCCAAAGAGTAGTCCATCTTCACCTGTTCCGCTTCATCGAAACTGATATGGAAATCCTGCGACAAATGACGCGTAAACGCACGGCCACCGAGTGCAAACATCTTCGTTCCTTCCAGTCCGCCATTGCGTACCACGGCGATATCGGTCGTACCACCTCCCACATCGATAAAGATGGCGCTGAAATCGATCATATCCTCCACCTCCACCGAGCAAGCCACCGCATACGGCTCAGCCGCGATACTCAGCAAGTCCAGATCAAGCGCGGATGCTATTGATTCGAGTGCGCCCAAATGCACCATCGGCGCATAGGCATTGAAGATACTCATCGAGACATCGCGCCCCTGAAAATTCAACGGATTGGTGATGTGATACCCATCGATACGTACATCCACGATGGCCGCATTGATCAGCTTCACATCGATTTCATTCTGATTCGTTTCCCACGCCAGCTGTTTCTGGATGCGCTCGAGCGCTTTTTCCTGTACCTTCTGAATAATCATCTTCAGTTCGGAAAGGGCGATGTGCTGATCGGGTTTGACGCGATCATAGTGGACAGTCGTGGTGGTGCCCTTGACCAATTCTCCCGCGATACCGATGATGCTCTGCCGCACTTTCTTGACTTTGGCTTTTTCCTGCGCGATAGCTATCGCTTCACGAGATGCCTCGATGACGCCGGAAATATCCGACACCGCTCCGCTTTGCATATTGCCCAGTTTCTGCTTGGCGCGACCCACGCCAAACACGACACCCTGCCCGGTCTCGGAATCGACTTTGAAAATGAGCGCCTTCACCACTTCTGTTCCGATATCCAAGGCCAAAAAGGATCCTGATTGATCCTCATCGCTGAAAAATCGAGAAAAAATCCCCATAACGATATTTGTATTTTACGCGTCTGCTTTATACATTCAGTATACAACACAAGTGCGCTCGCTTCAATATCGATGCATCGCCAAGCAAAATAGGACTTACGCGTTTGAGCGTAGTTCTAGGCGCGAATGAGGAAACGGAGTAAGCCGTATATGCGATACGGTGTCGAGTACCGGAATTCGGAACGACGAAATGCGCCAAACACGTAAGTCCTACAAAAAAACGGACTTTCATCCGTTTCTTGTTCTTACGCTAAAGTAATAAGACTAAATCTTGATTTCGTTCATCACGTCATCGAGACTCTTTTTTTCCACGGGCTTCTCTTCGTGTTTCTCCTCGTGGTGTCGTTCCTCACGGTTGCCGCGGGTCGATCCTTCCGGTTCATTGATCTTGAGATTGACGCGCGCATTGTTGCGGGCACCGATCACGCGGAGCAGTGTGCGCAAAGCCTTGGCCGTCATTCCCTCGCGTCCGATTACCATACCCATATCCGAAGGGTCCACATCCAATGTGATGAGCACTCCCATTTCATCGATCTTTCGTTCCACCTTCACCGCTTCCGGATTATCCACAAGCATCTTGACAACATACTCAACAAATTCTTTATCCTTTACATTTTCGGTCATAGACGTGATATTATTTTACGGTTTACGCGAGAGGCTCCGGACGCATCCGACCCGATGCGTATCCTGTCTTCTCTCCTTCAAGTATATCAAATCGCTTTGGGGTGTCAAACGGATTTTTAAACGTGCGAATAACGCAAATATAAAAGGAGTACGAATTTTTCGGACTCCTTTTCTTTATATGCTAATCATCCTTCGATTCCCGACTTCTTGCGACGTAAGGCTCTTGGTACCATTCATCATGCCGTGTACTGTACTCATCATAACGAACGAACTTCTGCGGGACTATCTGCTCCCACAGTCTTTCGATGAGCAATTTTCTGCGTTCTATAGAATGATAAAATAAAGAGAACCTCTCTATTGTATCGATTTCCTGAGTATGCATCCAATCATTCAGAATCCCGCTCAAAAGCTTCACCAGTCGCGTTCTTTCCGATGAATCGAATATGATATCGCATCGCAAGAAAGCGCGTGCATCCTTAAGATACGATTTCACCTCTATCACGAATCGCTCACTCGCCAGCCTTTTCTCGAGATACTCCTGATACGCATCGATCTGTTGCATCACATCGCCATATATTTCGGCATAGTGAGTTTCCATATCGAAGTTGATTTTCTCAAACTCTTCTAGAGTTTGACACGAAATAAC
The DNA here is from genome assembly GCA_964624415.1 of uncultured Bdellovibrionales bacterium. Classification (GTDB taxonomy): domain Bacteria; phylum Patescibacteriota; class Minisyncoccia; order Moranbacterales; family UBA1568; genus JAQTRS01. Next base: position 269,351 of record CAZUWR010000001.1, read on the forward strand.
GGTGGTATCATATTCCCGTCGTATCGTGTCGATAGATAAAACGATGTCGTATACGGATGATATGATTTTCCTGTGCAGATCATCGCCCTCATAGGATGCCTGAAACACATCCAGCATCGCATGACGCTTATAGACACCTCTCAACAAAGTCAGCGTCTGATCTTTTCTCCATCCCCATTTCTTTTGAGCTTTCTTAATCATCGCCCGCGGTACGGGAGGATTCTCATCCCTTGCAGTCAATACATTGGCATGACACAGGAAAAATCTCGCCAGCCACAAATACATACCGGCGATCTTCTTTTCAAACATGTTCGGTGCTCTTCTCTTTTTTCTTGCCATGACGGCACCTCTTTTGTTGATGTGCTAAAAATTGTTATTCAATTTGAAAATAACCATAAATACTACGAAAATTCGATTTTCGAGTACCTTTCTTTATAGCGTATTTTCCATTCCGTGTCAAGGATACTCCTTCACATTCCATTCAGAAGCGTCTTATTCCGTCACAAAGCCAACCAATCGCTTAACCTCTTGCATTTTTGCCTGCGCCAAAGGACGAGCTTTTTGGGCTCCCTCTTTCAATATATTAAGCACCTTTTCATCGTCGATAGCCGCGTATTTCGCTTGAAAGTCTGTGAGAAAAGCCACTACCACATCCGCCAGACCCGTCTTAAAGTCGGCATATCCCTTGCCCGCATACATCTTCTCGATATCCTCGGTTTCCTTGTTAGCGAGCAATGCATAAATAGTGATGAGATTTTTGAGCGCCGGCTTGTCGTCGCTGTACACGATATCCGTACCCGAATCCGTCACTGCCTTCATAATTTTCTTGCGAGCCTGTTCGGGTTCGTCCATCAAGGCGATGAAACTGTTCTCCGCAGCGGCCGACTTGGACATTTTCTTCTGCGGATTGTCGAGTGCCATAATTCTCGCGCCGGACTTTTGCAAGAGCGGCTTGGGCATCGTAAAGATTTCTTCACCGAAGCGCTTGTTGAAACGCCGTCCGATAGTGCGCGCCAATTCGATATGTTGCACCTGATCATCCCCCACCGGCACAAACGCTGCATCGTACATCATAATATCCCCCGCCATCAGGACCGGGTAGTCGAAGAGTCCGACACCGGCTGTCTCGCGATTATCATTGCCTGCCTTATCTTTAAACTGTGTCATCTTTTCCAAATCTCCGACACGGGTAACCGTATTGAGTATCCAGCACAGCTCCGCATGCTCCTGGATATGCGACTGCACAAACATCGTCACCTTGGACGGGTCGATGCCGGCCGCCAGATAGATCTTGGCGATTTCGATTGTCCGTCGCTTCAAGTCCTCGGGCTTTTGCGGGACAGTGATGGCATGCATATCCGCGACAAACAGCATCACGTCATACTCATCCTGCAACTTCACCCACTGTGCGATCGCTCCTAGGTAATTTCCGATATGCAGATCCCCCGACGGCTTGATGCCCGATACCATTCGTTGTTTCATAAACGATCGATTAGTGATAATTGCTTTCACTCTAGCATAAACAGGGACGAATATCCAATGCCAATCATCCTGTCCGGAATCATCGGAGTCTGTCAGCAATCTTTGACTTTATGCTGACTTGACAAAAAATACGATTCGTATATACTAGAATGTCGATTTGTAAAGCGGGTTTTACGGCGTATCACATCCGTGCGATACCAAAAAAGCCAACAGGTCTATCCTGGCTTTATACTACGACGCAACCGATGAGTGTCTTACTTGCTCATTAACAATTTGCACTACAAACAAAACGTCCGAAAGGACAGGAGTTGAACATGAAAACGATCTTCAAAGCACTGGCTGTATTGTTCTTACTTTGCGTCGGCATCACGCCGACTTGGGCGGAAAACTCTATCTACCCGAGTCAGAACGGTATTATTCTCCACATCACAGATGGTAGACAAATTCTTGATGACGGAAAATTTACCTGGCGTGAACATTCAACGGCGTATATCGCTGTTGTGGATGAAGTTACGGGTGTGACAGTCGGAACCGGCAAATACACCGGCGTGGGCGTTATCAACATACCCTATGAATCCCCCGGCGGGAGCCATACCTACAAGATGAAACTGGTTGTCAATGATCCTGATTCGACCAACCCTTTATTGGTAAGTCACCAGGAAGAGCTTCTTAATCTGGAACACTGGAAAAGCAATCCCGGGTACGGAACAGCATGGACAACTCCAAGACCGGGCGTCATCGCATTTGAAACACCGAAAAAACCGGTGGTCAATATGAGCAAAGACGGTTTAGTCACACTCACATTCAATGCGTCCACGCTCACTGTCCTCAATGCGCCAAGCACGAGAAAGACACTCACCGATGTTCGCATCGAAGATGTCCAGTCCCTGGCTTTGGTTTTGTTGGATTCAAAGACAGGACAATCTATGACATTAGGAGAACACCCATTGAATGTCGATGGCAATGGCAATCTAACGATTAGCTTTGATGAAATGATTCCCGCCGGGAGATCATTTAGGATCAATGTAATCCTGAACGAAATGGAACCAGGCAGCAGCCGTTTTATGACCGGCATCCTCGATCTTTCAGAATTTGTGGTGAATGGAAATGCCACGATTCAAAAAACTGGAATGGCCCTTCCTTTCAATCAAGTAACCGTGTATTAAAATATCGATGCACACCTCGCCACACAGGTGGCTTACAATAAAATGTAGGCTACCTGATTTTTTTATACGCATATTTATTCGTTCTGCTTTTTTATATTTTTACTTGCAAAAC
>CAZUWR010000002.1:0-142064 GCA_964624415.1 uncultured Bdellovibrionales bacterium
TGCTCTCGCTCGCCGGCACCGTTATCGGCTACCTTATCTTCGGCATCGGGATTATAACCCACTCCATCGGACTGCTCTTTCTCTCGCGTATCATCGACGGTTTCACGGGTGGCAATATCTCTATCGCTATGTCCGCCATCGCCGATATCAGCACTCCGCAAACAAAATCAAAGAACTTCGGCCTCATCGGCGCTTCGTTCGGTGTCGGCTTCATCATCGGGCCGTGGCTGGGCGGGCAATTGGCTGATCCGCACACCGTCAGCTGGTTCAATGACGCCACTCCGCTGTGGGTGGCTGCCGGACTCGCCTTCATCAATATCCTGCTTTTAGCGCGCAACTTCACCGAAACACTCAAGCATTCCTCTGCAACAGCACCTTCTTCCTTCTCGTTCTTTCGCGGGTTTGCCAATATCGCGCAGGCTTTCAAGCTCGTCCACCTGCGCAGGCTTTTCATCGTCAGTATCCTGTTCACGCTCGGTTTCAACTTCTTCACTCAATTTTTCCAGGTCTTCCTTGTCGCCAAGTTCCACTTCTCGCACACCCAGATCGGCAATTTCTTCGGCTTTGTCGGGCTGTGGATCGTCATCGCCCAAGGTCTCTTTATCCGGCCGATTTCCAAACGCTTCGCTCCACAAGCCATACTGCGCATCGTGATGCCTCTTTTTGCCCTCATCACCCTTGTCTACCTCATTCCTTCGCACGCTTACCTAATCTTTTTCATCGTCCCGTTCTTTTCCTCATTCAACGGCTTCATTATGCCTAATCTCAGCGCCCTCGTCTCCAATACCGCCCATCCCGACGAACAAGGCAAAATCCTCGGTATCAATCAGTCCCTCCAGTCCCTCGCCATGACCGTCCCGCCGCTCATCGCCGGCTTCGTCTTTGCCTACAATATCAACCTCCCCATCATCATTTCCTCGCTGTGCATCTTCGCCGCCTGGCTTGTATTACTTACCTTGCCGAAACAAACACCTGTTCCAATAGCTTGATTCTTTACCCTCGTAAAACTGCATAACAAAAAACAAGCAGCTCATCGTAGGCCGCTTGTTTTTTGTTCTCCGTTAACTGTTAATTGTTTACTGTTCTCTGGCTTAAAAATCCCAGCTGCCGCTCATACTGCTCGATTGGGTGTAGTTGACCACCGTGCTCTCGAAGAAGTTGCTGCGGTCACCGTTGGGGTCTTGCAGGCGATCGAGGTGCTTGTAGGGATTCTCGATAGCATCCGGATACAGCGGCCCGAGATTGAGCATCGCGAAGCGATTATTGGCCAACCATCTGGTATAGTCCTTGGTTGTCTCACCATTCATACCGGGGATTTTCTCGCCCAAGATATGCGTACTCCACTCGATTTCCTGCTCCACCGCCGTCTTCATCATATCGCGTATGACCTGCTCATCATAGATTTCCGGAAACTCCTTGCGAATCTCGCGGATGAGATTGGCGAATATCGTCACATGTGTCAGTTCATCACGACGGATATACGCAATCATACGCCCGGTAGCAAGCATCTTGATATTGTCGACCAAGGTATCGAAGAAAGCGAACCCGTTGTAGAAGTAGATAGATTCGAGTAAAAAGTTTGCTACGATACCACGGAAGAAGTTTTCATCGGAAGGACTTCCTATAAAATCCTGGTAAATTTTTCCGATATATTCATTGCGCGCCAAGAGTGTCTTGTCGTTGCGCCAGAAGTAGTAGATCTCGTCGCGCTCTTTACTCTCCACTACCGTCTCAAGAATTGTAGCGTACGACTGCGAATGTATCGCCTCCTGATAGGTCTGGATAGAAAGGATGAGATTGACTTCCGGCGAGGTCACATAGTCCGAGAAGTGCGGGAGATTGACCGTCTGGATGGAATCAAGAAAGATCAGAAAAGAGAGGATGCCTTTGTAGGCTCGCTGCTCCTCGGGCGAGAGGTCGGTGTGGAATGAGCGCGCATCGTCTTTGAGCCCGGACACCTTTTCCGGCACCCAAAAATTCCCAATCATCACCTGATAGAGCGACTTGGCCCACGGATACTTCACCGCATTAAGGTTGAACAGCCCCGTCGTCGAGCCTTTGATAATCGTCCGCGCCGACACTTCGTCATTACCCTTCGGGTTGAACAACAAGTTTTGCTTCATTTTTTTTGACATAGTGGTTTGAGATTAAAAACTTGACAAATTATAATTTATGGAGTATGGTGAAAAGTCTTTTTGAATATCATTTTGAAAAGCAATCACCTAACAAAAGCCTCGAGGGGGTCACAATGTACATTCCACCAAACGGAACAAATATTGAAATAAATTTTGAAAACAAATGTGGACATAATTGCTGTTATCAAATGTCGATAACAGGGACTGAATTAATTGAAGGGAATTATGAGTATGATTGGAGCTTCATTATCTTTACTTCAATCAAAGAAGTTCGTCCAAGTTCAGATTTTGTTGAGTTAAGATACATTCAAATAGCAAAGAATGGTAAAGCCTCTCTTTTTTACAGGGAATATGGAAAAGGGGGATTTACTTTCAACATACCAATATCAATTCGATTTTTGGGCAAAGAAACATTTCCTTTTACTGCTCCAAAAATCTTAATTGCTAAATCTTAATTGTTTTGAATTCTAAAAGTAGTAGCTAATACCACCCCGGAGCACACTAAGTGACTCCGGGGCAAAACTTTTTTAGAGAGCTAGCCCGAGCAACTCACGCAGTTATCCGCGATTTCTGCCGACAGGGAGCGCACATAGTACACGGTCTTGATCTTCTGCTCCCAGGCCTTGATATAGTACCCGTAGAGTTGCGCTGGACTGACCTTGGCCGGATCAATCATCCATTCAAAGCTGATCGACTGATCCACCCACTTGTAGACCACCGAGATCATATCAATCACATCGTTCATATCCATCTGGATATACTCCTTGTAGTACCAGAAATTGCCGGTATCGAGCTTGGGTGCCACACGAATGGTCGGGGCTGAGAGGTTGGTCTCCACAAAGTACTTCTTGTAAATCGGGAGAAGCGCTGCAGTCGTGCCCACCACGCCGGCGGTCGACGTGTTTGGTGCCGGGGCGGTGTGATAGCCGAAGCGCACCCCGGTTTTTTTCATATCATTAAACAATGCCTTCCATTCCTCACCGCGTGCGGTGTTTTTTACAAACCACTGCTTATTACGCCCGAGGAGGATACCCTTACTATATTCTGAGCCCTTAAACAGCGGATAAGCGCCGCGCTCCTTGGCCAATTCCACCGAAGCGTGATAGGTGGCATAGGCATACTCGGAGAACAAAGCATCCACCTTTTCGCGCGCCTCGGGAGTGTCATAGGCGATGTGATTGACCGCCAGGTATTCCGCCAGCCCCAAATAGCCCACGCCGATACTGCGGTATTTCATCGCAGTCATTTCCGCTTCCTTGATCGGATAGTAGTTGAGAGTGATGACATTGTCGAGGATACGCATCACAGTCGGGAAGACGGCTTCAATATCCTTGCGCGTATTCACCTTGGCGACATTGATAGAAGCGAGGTTGCAGACCACCAGATCTCCGGGTTCATAACGAATAATAATTTTGCCGTCCTCGATGGTTTCCTCGATAAACTTTGCCGGAGCGGTGTTTTGGCAGATTTCCGTGCACAACTGCGTCGAATAGATATTGCCGGCGTGCTTGTTGGGATTAACGGCGTTGATGGTATCGCGGAAAAACACATACGGCATACCGGTCTCCACCACCGACTTGAGGAATTTCTTGAAGACTTCCTTGGCTTTGACGGTTTTCTTCACCTTGACCCGTTCGTCCGCCTCAAGCTCTGCATAAAAAGCGTCGAATTCCTCTCCAAAAAAGTTCTGCAGTCCCTTGCCATACAGATCCTGAATTTCATGCGGATCAAAAAGCGTCCACTCGCCATCCTCTTGCACCCGTCGCATAAACAGATCCGGCACCGATACAGCAGGGAAAATATCGAAAGACTTAGAACGGATATCTCCCGTTTCCGTCTGCAGATCGAGGAAGTCGTAGATATCATGATGCCAGACATCGAGCGTCACCGAGATGGCGCCGAGACGCGCACCCAATTGATTGACTGCGATAGCCGTGTCATTGATGATCTTGACCCACGGCGTCACACCGCCCGAAGCACCGAAGACTCCGCGGATAGCGCTGCCCTGGGCACGGATATTGCCCAGATACACGCCCACTCCGCCGCCGAATTTCGAAATCTGCGCCATATTCTCGAAGGCGTGATAGATACCGCGCAAATCGTCATCCACATTGATCTTGAAACAGCTCGAAAGCTGATGATAGTTGGTACGCGCATTGATGAGGGTCGGGGTCGGCAAAGAAATCTGCTGACCCGAACACTGATCATACACCTTCAAGGCAAAGGCTAGACGGGTTTCTTTTGGCTCAGGAATAGCCAAAAACAAAGCCAGTGACATATACATTTCCTGCGGCAACTCCATCACCACTTTGTTCGGGTTGAGCAAGTAGCGCTTCTGAAGCGACAAGAGCGTCGTGTATTCATAGGACTCATCGCGCTTTTTTGCCAGGTGCTTACCGGCTTTGAGGATATCTTTGTCGGTGTAGTAGGTATAGAAATCCTTGTAATAGAGTTCTCGCTTTACATAATCATCAAACAAAGCCTTGTAGCTTTCGGGGGTGTAGATATCCTCGATACCTATTTTGCGATTCTTAATAGCCTGCTTGTAGAGATTGCCCAGGAAAATACGCGCCGCGATGTGCTGCCAGGCGATATTTTCCACCGTCACCAGATCGATACAGGTCTTGACCAAAAGCTTGGCGATATCAGAGGTCTTAATCTCATCGACGATGTTTTTCTTGAAAGCCTCGACGAAATCCTCAAACTGACACTGTTTGGTGTACCCGGTGACAGAGCGATCAAATACCGCCTTGATTTTCGTGAGATTGAAGGTTTGCTTGGAACCATTCGCCTTAACGACCTTCAGTGATCGCTTCTCGAACTGCTTCAAGAGCTTCTCGTGCTTCTCCTCACGCTCTTCCTTACGCTTCTCCCGATACAGGATATAGGCCTTGGCAGCATCGAATTTATTAAGCTTCATCAGGTTGCGCTCCACCGCATCCTGCACATCTTCCACCGAGATCAAGCAATCCTCTGCCTCCGGATCGCACAGATGCCTCAGATCATGGGTGATATACGCTACCATAGTAGGAATAAAACTCTTGTCGATCTCACCGACAGCCTCGCATGCCAATTCGATCGCATGCGCAATACGAGCGCTGTCAAATTCCACCACCTCGCCAGTCCGCTTCTTAATTTTGATGATTTTGTCCTGCATAGAGATTGCAAAGCTCGACTATGCCCTCTACATAGCGAGATAATTTGTATATTAGTGTTTCAAGCTTCTTTATTTCACCACGGCGTCAAAGCGCCCACTTACGACTTCCCAGTCAATAGCCTTGAAAAAAGTTTCGATATAATCCGCTCGCTTGATGCCATAATCCAGCGCGAAAGCGTGTTCGAAGACATCCATTACCAGAAGCGGCGTCGCAGCGGCCAAATGTCCGCCATCATGCTCGTTTATCCATATATTGGCCAGCGTCTGTGTGGAAGCATCATAGACACACATCACCCAGCCGATACCGCGCATCGCAGCGGTAGATCGGAAATCTTTCTCCCAATGTTCCGCGCTTCCGAATTGCTTCACCACTAATGCATGTAAAGCGCTCTCTTCCGTATGTTTCTGATTTTGGGTGAGATTACCGAAATACAACTCGTGCAGACGCATCCCATTCCACTCCCAACCGAATCGCCTCTTAAGCTCGGCATATTCCGGTGTAGCGGCTTGATCGGAAAGGGCGAGCTCAGTCAATCGTGCTGTTAGCTTATTAGTAGTATTGACATACCCTTCGTACAAAGTGAAGTGATTCGTCAAGAGCGCATCGCTCAAACCTTCCAAACCAAGAAGGTGCTTAAAATCTTGAATTTCGTACATAGTACATTTTCTAAGACTTCCATATTCGAGTGCAGTTCTAGGCGCAAGCGAGGAGCGTAAGTAAGTCGTACATAGGGTACGACGTCGCGCACCGGAGCTTGAAACGACGAAATGTGCCGAATATGCAAGTCTCTTTTATTAAAGTTTTCCAACCAATTCAACCCCCGGCGTCAACGTCTTCGCTCCCGGCTTCCACTTTGCCGGACACACCTCACCACCGTGTTCGCGTACGAATTGAGCCGCCTGCACCTTGCGTAGCAATTCCTCGGCGCTGCGACCAATATTGTTCGCATGCACTTCAAAAGCCTGGAGCACACCATCTGGATCGATAATAAAGGTTCCGCGCAGAGCCAATCCTTCATCGTCGATATATACCCCAAACTCGCGACACAATTCTCCGGTTGGATCGGCGATCATCGGATACGTCACCTTCTTGATGGCGGGCGAATTATCATGCCATGCCTTGTGAGCGTATACCGTATCCGTGCTTACTGAAAAGATTTCTGTGTTGATATCCTGAAATTTCTTGTACATTTCAGCTAATTCTTCAAGCTCTGTCGGACATACAAAAGTGAAATCCGCTGGATAAAAGAAGAGCACCATCCACTGTCCGCGATAATGCGAGAGATGAGTCTTCTCTATCTTTCCGCCATGAAACATCTCCACCTCAAAATCGGCGACTTCGCGTCCGATAATAGGCAGATGGTTGGTAGTGGCGTCGCCTTCGAAATAATGCTCATTGCACATATGTTTATCGTTAAAAATGAATAAGGAATTTTTGAGGCACAGTCTTCTTTTCGATTCCTATCTTTTGTAAAAATCGAAGAAAAAACAGTGCCTATATTTCATCATAGAGGGTCGAAAATTGCCTGTCAACTGACCGTTGTTTAAGCTCTATTTCGATCGTCATTCTACACCATTTTTCAACTAAAAAAGCAATAACCACAATATATAGTGGTTATTGCTTAAAATAGGATACTATGTTCTTAAGAGAAAAACTGATGCTTTAGACCACCTCGTTGATCAAAGGACCTTTCTCGAAACTCTCGATGCTGGCCATCGTCGAATCCAAAATACGCTCCAAAGCCTCCTGACTGTAAAAAGCGATATGAGGAGTGAAAACAACATTGTCCTGGCTGAGCAAGAGGTGATTTTTGAGTAATTCCTCCAACTTGGAAGAAGCTTTGCCAGTATGGCGTAAGAGCTGCTTTTCCTCACGGATCAGTTCCTCACCTTCAAGCACGTCCAATCCCGCGCCACCGATAATTTTCTGGTCCAATCCTTGTATCAGCGCATTGTTATCGATAAGTCCTCCACGCGCCGTATTGATTAGCAAAACGCCCGGCTTCATCTGGCCGATGCTTTTCTCATTGATCATGTGGTGCGTAGAATCATTGTACGGCAGATGCAGCGAGATAATATCCGACTGCGAGAGCAGCTCGTCCATGCTCGAATACTTGAAGTGCAGGATTTCCGAAAGAAAAATGTCCTGATGCGTATCGAAAGCCAACACGTGCATACCGAAACCCTTGGCGATACGGATAACATGCATACCGATGCGCCCCGTCCCAATCACACCCAACGTCTTGCCATTCAAATCAAAACCCTTGAGTCCCTCGATGGAAAAATCATTGCGAAGCGTCCGCATATATGACTTGTGTACATTGCGCGACAGCGCCAAAATCAAAGCAAAAGCATGTTCCGCCACCGTATTCTCACCATACGAAGGCACATTGGTAATGCGTATACCGCGCGCACTGCACTCCGCCTTATCGATATGATCGAAACCGGTTGATCGTGTCGCGATCATCTTGACCTTCGGCAGAGCATCAAGCACCTCTTTATCCAGTTTGGAATTGATAAACACCGAAATGACTTCGCAGTCCTTGGCATGATGCGCCGACTCGATAGTCAGTGTTTCCTCAAACAAGAGAATGTCATTCTCCCGATGATGCTTCTCCACATACTCCCGATCCTCCTTGCTCACTTCGAAAAACGCGATCTTGATATCCTTCATACTATTGTGTTTTCAGTATAGTTACTTAATACGTAAGAAACTCCAACACTCTTATTGTAGTCAAAAAGCATATCCCCTGCAACAACCAGCGTATTCAATCGCCTTGTGTCACAGCGCCTATCGTGGTAGAGTAAAGGATACTTAAATGCTACTATCCCCTTTATTTTCCCTCCATTATGCCCTTCGAACACATCATCAAATACCATGAAGCCAATCAACGCCTCGATCATTTCGTAATGAAGCAGTCTTTTATGGCAAAGCGAAACCTCGAAAGCCGTTCCGAATGCGCGGATGCTATCAATAATGGCTCTGTTCTTATCAATGGCGCCAAAGCGAAACCAAGTTCCGTCCTTAAGACCGGCGACATCATCACCTTCATAGAGCCATCGCAAGTAAAAAACACTTCGATTGTACCCAATTCCGATCTTCCCCTGAAGGTCCTTTTTGAAAATGAACACTTCGCTATCCTCAATAAGCCCGCCGGTATCGCTATGCACCCGGTCACCTTGAGCGACACTGAAACCGTCGCCAACTGGCTGATAGAGCGCTATCTAGAGATGACAACCGTCGGTGAAGACCCGCTTCGCCCCGGTATCGTGCATCGCCTTGACAAAGACACTTCCGGGGTATGTGTGGTCGCTAAAACACAAGAAGCTTTCATGGCCCTCAAAGAGCTTTTTAAGGCGCACTCGGTACAAAAAACCTATGTCGCTATCGTCTACGGACACATCATCCCAACAGAAGGTACTATCGATACCGCTATCGCCCGCTCTCTCACCATGGGAAAACAGGCTGTCGTAGACACCGATCTGATGGTTCGCGGCAAGATTCGCGCTGCCATCACACACTACTGTGTCACCCAAAGCCTCTTGGATTTCGATATCGTCGAGGCCCAGCCCAAAACCGGCCGTATGCACCAAATCCGCGTGCACCTCTTTTCCATCGGACACCCTATCGTCGGTGACAAGATCTATAGCACCAAACTCACCCGCAAAGCCGACCGCGAGCGTATCGGCGGCCCCACAAGGCAATTACTCCACGCCAAACGCCTGCAGTTCACTCTTTTTGATACAGATTACGATTTCTCAAGCCCCCTCCCGGAAGATTTCACCCGATTTCTCGAAACCCAAGGATGAGAATAGATCCAAAAAACCCTCTAGTATTGACGAAAATCCGATTAACCGCTATGATGAAAAGGATTTCAAAAGGCTCTTGCGTAATGAGCCTCTTTTAGAGTCAAGAGGCTTTATTAAGCAGCATCTGTCAGGAATAACTAGAAACAACACTATGCACAAGAAACTCATCGAGTTCAATCTCGAGCAACGCCGCACCGATATCCCCGAATTGCGATCCGGCGATGTGGTCAAGGTCTACCGAAAAATCAAGGAAGGTGCCAAGGAGCGCACCCAGATGTTTGAAGGTATGATTATCGCTATCAAGGGTCATCAGAGCGCTTCTCCAACCATCACCGTGCGAAAAGTATCGCTTGGTGTCGGTGTAGAGCTCGTATTGCCCCTTAATTCCCCTCAGGTAGAGCGGGTTGAGCTCGTCAAGCGCACACGCGCCCGTCGTGCCAAGCTTTACTTCGTCCGTGATAAGTCCGCAAAACTCTTGAGCAAGAAGCTCAAAGAAGTGACTGTAAAGACTTCTGATAAGGCAATGGCAAAGAAAGCGCAGGCAGCACCTGTCGTCGAAACTCCCGCTGAAGCCACGGAAGCAGTTGTTGAAACACCAGAAGAAATCGTAGCTGAGTAAAGAAAATATTGCCATAAAGAGTATATTTCGGTATACTTTTTATGTATATGCCCCGATGGTGGAATTGGTATACACACACGCTTGAGGTGCGTGACCCTTTATGGGTTGGGGGTTCGAGTCCCCCTTGGGGCACACCATTCAGATAAGAGAAAGGCGATCAATTGACAACAAACGCTATGTAAGGCACAAGAAAGTCAAAGTCTTGACTTTCGGAAGGGACGAGAAGGGTTTGCTTGAGAAGCAAGGAAACCCGGGCCCATCGGGCGAGTCCCCCTTGGGGCACAGTGTTTAGATAAGAGAAAGGCGAGTCCCTCTCTTTGGATGATTAGCTCAGTTGGTTAGAGCACCTCGTTTACACCGAGGGGGTCACTGGTTCGAGTCCAGTATCATCCACATAGGATATAGGACATACGCGTTTGAGTACAGTTCTAGGCGTAATTGAGGAAGCGGAGTAAGCTGTACATGGAGGTACAGTGTCGAGCACCGGAAATTACAACGACGAAATGTGCCAAACGCGTATGTCCTACAAAAGGAAAGCAGTTGCCTGGGTAGCTCAGTGGTAGAGCAAAGGACTGAATTTCGGTCCACATCACAGTAATGTGAATGTTAAAAATTGGGTGAATTCGGGGAAACCTACGTTTCAAAGTGAAATATGGCAATCCCGAGCCAAGTCCTCATGGGCCAAGATCTGAGGAAAGGTGTAGAGACTAGCAGGTGAGTCCCAACAATAACCCTGCATAAGCGCCCAACCTCGTACTTCCTGCAAGGAAGCGAGGAAGAGATAGTCCGACTCTTGAGGAAACTCAAGTCAGAGAAAAAGGAAAATCCTTGTGTCGGAAGTTCGATTCTTCTCCCAGGCACCAAATCGAGTTATAATGAGGGTGTACGAAAATGCATCCCCATTATAAAGGGGTCCGTAGCTCAGCGGTTAGAGCAGGGGACTCATAATCTCTTGGTCGCTGGTTCGATTCCAGCCGGACCCACCAAAAGAAATTGACAATAGCATACAAGCAGGTATCGTATAACGGCTATTATGAGTCCTTGCCAAGGATTAGACACGGGTTCGACTCCCGTTACTTGCTCACAAGTACAGAAACAGCTTCGGAAAAGGCTGTTTTTGTTTTATCTAAGCTACTCTCATCTAGTTCGACCGTAATCAAATTCTGAAAATCAGGGTTAGAAAGTTTCTTCGCTATCGGACGAAGATATCTTGCTTTGTTTAAGCTTATTATTTGATTCATTAAGATGTGGTTCGACCCTAGTGCTTTTAGGATAGTTGTTTTTGTTTGCCCGTCACCCTCTAAAAACCAATGTTTTGCATACGTTGCAAAACGGAAAGTCTTCTCAGTTAATTCAATCCACTCATCAGAGTCACGCTCTAATCGTGTAATTTCAGCTTGAATACGACTTTTCTCATTGACTATAGATGATTTACGCGTCTTGAATTCCTCGGGAGTGAGGATTTCTCGATCTTCATTTTCTTGTGAAATATACACATTCAAAAGATTATCTAGACTTTTTTGTACCTGCTTAAGCGCATCGTTTTGATTTCTTAAAGCTACTATTCGACTCTCTGAATCAAGATTATCGTATTTTCGAAGTGCTTGCACTGCAAATGACAATACTTTTTCCGGAAGAATAAATTTATCAAATTCAACAAGGATTTGTTTTTCTAACTCTTTCTCAGATATAGCCCTTTGAACACATGCTACTTTTGGCTTATGGTGCATACAGCGAAGATACACGTATGTCCGTATCTTATTATTGGTTTTGTTCTTTTTTATCTTTTCATCTGCCACTATGGTACAGCCACATTCTCCACACTTAATAATTCCTCGATAAGGCAAGACTTTCGTCTGTGGCCGAGGTCTTCCCTTTTGACCAAGAATACGCTGAACCTGATCGTACTCATGAATTGTAATCATTGGTGTATGCTTACCCATAAAGAACGTGTTCATATACTCATATTCTCCATAATAGAAAGTATTCGTAAATATGCGATAAATATGAGAATCGCTTACTTCCTTTATCTTACGGTATTTTGTTCGTAATCCAAGCTCATTGTTCCCAATCCTGCCAATGTCTGCAACAGAGTATTTCCCAGTCAGCATCAAATCCCATAGTTTCCTGACAATGGGAAACGTTTTTTCATCAACAAGAATCTTTTTCTTCCCTTTTTCGCTAAATTTATCATTCTTATAACCCAGTGGCGCAATGCCGGGTCGCCAACCCTTCTCCGCTTTTGACGCCAATCCACGCGTTACATCTTTACTGAGATCTCTCGAAAATTGAGTAGCCACTCCCAATTCAACGCCCAATACTAGGGTATTCTCATCTGAACAGTGCGCACTAGATGGTGTAATAATGGATTTAATAATTTTCTGTTGCAGATCATACTGAATCCGCCCACCATCAATTGGATTTCGAGATAATCGATTGATCTTCCAACATACAATCCCATCCACCTTACCCTTTTCAATCATAGTCATCATTTCTGCAAACTTAGGTCTTCCTGGACGTTTTGCTGACATACTCTCCTCGTATTCAACCACAATGTTCAAACCTTTTCGCTGTACAACCTTCATGAGCTCACTCCTCTGATCGCCCAATGATTGCACTTGCTGATCCTCGGAGTCTGTTGATTTTCTCAAGTAAAGAGCATATTTTATAGCCTCCATAAGCCTTAAAAGTGAATAATAAATACCAAAAGGACGGTTCTGACTTACCCAATAATCGCAAGACCATTGGCAGAACCGCCCTTTAAGTAAGACGAAATCCTGCGATTAAATTATTGGGTAAGTATTTACAGTATAACACCTATTCCCAACACAGGGGTAAATTTAATTAATTAATTCTTTAAGTAGCCCTAACGCTATGTTACTATACAGCCAAGATAGCTTATTTGGAATAATAAAGGTCTTACTCGGTCTTCCAGGATCATCATTTTTTACTCTTATTTCTTCCAGTATGCCAAGCGCAACCATTTCTTTTGCAATCTTTAATGTATATGGCTTGGAATACCCTGATGCTTTCATGAGAGCCTCTATTCCAATCTTTCCATTGTTTTTAATGGCTTCAAGCAAACAGATAGAACGGTTATTCGGCATCGAATCAATGGCTACTCTCAAAATAACGCCAATATCAGCCCAGTTTATTTTATCTCTCGCTTGGATAATCGCATGTCCGCGAGCAAGGTTATAAAGCCACTGATTTATGCGATCGGGCCGTTCACACATCGAAGTTATTTGGTCACCTTGCTCTTGAGTGGTTCCGCGTGACATTGCAAGCATACTAGCTACGATACCAATTGATTCAAGTAATGTCTGGTCTTCATTTCCAGTTTCCCACTCAATGCCTTTAGGGTGGCTTTCCCAAAGTGTTTTTATAAAATCACCGGTAGCCTCCTTACATGAGCGCTCCTTTTCTCGAACTGGGTTGCGTAATTGATTAGCAAGAGCGGTTGTTGTTTTTTCTGCTGAACGTATCTTTAAGAAGAACAACCGCTGACCAAGGTTCCCCATAGAGCGCCATACTGCGTTAGAAATCGGCGTAGACGCTCCAAGAAGCATAAAAGGGTATTCTCCTCTATACCCGCGTGATCCATGCACTCCACTGTTCGTTTCTAACCCGCGACCGTCCATTACCCGAGTTAGTATTCCAAGGAGCATATTGCGATCGTCCTCGCGTTTGGAAAAAACAGGAGCTAGATCGGGCAATATAAGTGTTCGATACCGAATACGTGGCAGGAGATCTATTTTTCCCAATTCTGATTCTTTTTTCTTGGCAGAATGAGATACAAAGGAAGCTGGAGTAAAATTATCAACCTGAAGAGTAACCCCATCCAGATCTGAAAAAAACCCTAAAAGTGTCGTTTTTCCCGATGAAGGCACATCTACATATATAAGTCCGAATGGATTTTGAATATCTTTGATTAATAGTTGCGCGATAACACTCAGTCCAATTTCTGTTGCAAGTGTAAGATCCGGAAAATTATCCACTAAAACACCTCGCCACTCATCAAATTGGATGGTTTTGGTTGGATGTAGCGGAGTGAAGCGGAGATTATTTTGAACTTCTTCAATTTGTTCTTTTTTCTTTGACAATGCTTTTGATAATGGCTTCATACTCATATATTAATAGTTGTAGGAATTAATTTAAGACTACTTTTTAATAGGCTTATAGATGGCGCGCACCAAATTTAATAGCTCCAAAGCACTCTCAAGAGCGACCTCAGGAGAAAGTTCTTCTCCAAGTTCATCTTTGACTAGTTCAATATACTCTTGTACCTGTGTTTCAGATAACATTGATTTAGATATAAATCCGTGATTTTAAGTCTTTTTGAATAGCGATAAAACGCTTAGGCTCTACTAAGAGGTGCTCATCAAAAAATTGTTCGACGGTTTTACTTGATTCTTCTGTTTGAGAGAGCACAAAAACACATCTACGCGGCTCTCGTCGATCTATTTCAATTAATTGATGCCCAAAATACAGCAACACCGCGCACACGTTAAAATCACTTGTTCTCTGCATCACCGCTTCTTCATGTATACTCATAAAATAAAAACTTACGAATTAATCGTAAGTTCATTATAAGGACAATGTATTTTCAAAAAGTGACAACTTAGACCCCTTTATTTTGTCACCGTATTTTTGAGCCTTCTTCTCTTTTGTTTAAGTAAATCGGCAGACTTTTTATCCAAAATGCCCATCTCTTCGTATGATATGTGATCAATGTTTTTGTCGCTAAGGTCATTATTAACCACACTCATCGTAATTTTATCGCTACACCCCTCATTAATCTTAACCGCCATTGCGTATTTCCATGGCGCTAAATCCTTAATATCTTGCCTTGAGTGAAGTGTTGACTTCGCTTTTCCAAACAGCCTCTCTCTATCACTCTTATGGCACCGCCAAGCAAAAATAAGATCATCAAGAGTCGTGTTTTTATGAACCTCAAACGTAATGGTTTTTTCTTCTTCATTCACTTGAGCATGCGCATTGAACCGAACCGGTATCAAAACTCCGGTTAAAACAAACCTTGTTAAAATAGGGTGCCATTCTTTTCCAAGTCCAAATGCTTTTTTCACCTGGTTTGTTTCTCTGAACAATGCAAGGAATGCTTCTGGATTAGCTTTCTCAAAGGATTTTGATTGTTGAATGGCCTCCTGCTCGATATTTTGAAACTCTTTTGGATGCTCATGCGCAACTATAGTTTCTCTATCCGATATCCCATATTTCTTCCTCAAAGGAATAACATACGACATCAGATCTACCAATCTAGTCGCCACCAAAGCTTCCAAAAGGTAAATGGCATTCAAAACAACTTTTTCATTATATACATCCATCTTCATTTTCATTAATTTCCTCTATTATACCTTATTATTGATTTTAAGCAGGAAATGGTATACATTTAAGGTGGACTCACATTTACAATTTTATCCTAATACTAGGCTTTTTTGCCTATTTTCATACCCATTTGTGTTTTGTAGCGGGCGCCTCCGATGCACGCAAATGGGAAAACCTTTAGGTAATTCTGTAAGTGTGAGTCCCGTCGGGGCGTCCACTTTAGGTGAATAGACTACGCTTCGACGACTTAATCTTTAAGTCGTTTTTATGTTAAAGAGAATAGTAATTATTTCATTGTTTTTATTTTTTCCTCTATCCTCCTATGCCTCTGATAATAGGCTTTTAGATGGGTTTGATAAATGGGAAGCGGAGCAGAATAAAAAAGTAACAGTAATCCAACCTAGCAATGTTGAACAAAATAGTGTACAGCCCATACTGTATAGGAATGATGATTATAAATTCAGAATAAAATTCCCAGATGGATGGGAAATGAAGGATGGTGATGGACAGCATGTGGTTAAAAAGGCTGTAAAAGATAATAGCACCATCCTTATCCTTGTGAGGGAGTTTTCGGATTTCTTAGGTGATGCTGGAAAAGACTCATTATCGCCGAAGGACATATCTGATCTTAATTCTGCCGAGTCCAACGATCTTTCTGATGAAGAAATCAATGTATTTCTAGAATCAATAGCAACCGGACAGCTCGAGGCTTTTCCTGGAAGCACCGTTCTAGAAAAAGGTATCCGCTATATTGATAATAGAAAGGCGGTTTACGTCAAGACGAATCAGGTGTATAAGGTGCAAAATATGCAAGTAGAAGGTGTCTCGATAAACTATTTTACTCTCCATAAAGGAAAACTCTATCAAATTGGAGGATTTTATCCAACAATACCCATAAATGAAACAGCTAAAGAAAGCATCATAAATACATCATTATCAACTTTTGTCTTTGAGAATTGGGATGATACAAAAAATGCTGTAAATGAAATAACATCCAATTCTGCTAATGAGGCACTTGGAGATTCGTATGGTAAAAACCTGAATGGGTTAGGGTTATCATTAACTATCATTTTAAGCATTCTTTTCACTTGGGGATTGGGATTAATTATCCCTCTATTATTGCGATTTGTTTTTCTAAAAAGGCATCTTTCTGTTGAAATGGCATTATCTGTAGTTGCAGCCGTTTACTTTATTCAATTAATAGGTTCTCTTGCGTTGGATAGCAAAAGTAAAAGCCATAGCGCATTACTTTTAGTTGCTTTTATATCCTATAGAATCATGAGGAAAGGCTCTATAGATAAGGAATCATCAAGAGAAATCCCTCATCCAAAAGTTGAATCCATAAAATATACCGCTAATAAAGAGCTGAGTTTATGGCATTCAAGACTTGCGAATGTTATTTTAGTGCTTGTTGTACCAGTAGGCTGGATAGCATTTTTTGTTAGTGATGGGGGTGAATCTCGATATATTCCAATACTACCGCTGCTTATCGCATTGTCTGATCTCGCTGTATGGATTTTGTATAAAGCTATTCTTTACGTTATTTACGGATATCAAAAAAGGTAGTTTTAAAAAATGCTAATGCTAGCATGCTTAATTTTATTAAATCTACAATGATATGTTCGGTATTTTTCTGCAAAAAAACAAAGTGGTGTTACTTACGGCTATCATAGCATCCGTAATAACCGCAGGCGCTTCATTGAGCTATGCCGCTATAAAGAACAAGAAAGAGGCTTCTGATCGAAAAATTGAAGCGCTACAGAAATCAATAGAGGACTTACAGATGAAAAATGAGCAATCTGCTAAGGCTGAAGAGCCTGAAAAGATAAGTATTGAAGCTGTTCAGCAAGCCGAAACATCCGAGATTGCTAGTCAAAAGAAAGTAACTGGCAACAAAATTCTGGAATCCACCTCAGAAAAAACTCAACCAAAAGATACTGTTAAAGACGAACCGCTCGTAAAGTGCCTCTCTTATGATGGTAGCGTAGCTGAATTGAGCGCAAATGATTGTGAAATATTGAAGCAATCTAATGCAGTATTCGAAAAGATTGTAGATGAATACAAAAAATGCGTTTCTGACGCGGAAAACAGATTCCAGGATCGCCTAAACACGGGGTATGATTCATCAATGGTTACTGCTTACAATAAAACAGCGCAAGCATGTGCACTTGAAAGGAATAACCAAGTCAACAAATTTCAAAAAAACTTTAAAAAATAATAAAACAACCGGTCTGGTATGCGCACAGTATCCAACCAGAACCAGCCAATATGTATCCAATCACAACTAGTTAATGCTCATCAAGCTTACACCATTCAATCCCAACGAAAATCGCGTATATCTGTATCAATATCCTCACGCTTGGCATCGCTTTCATAATTTTCCGCCATTTTTCGAAGCATTCTCGCGGCACGAGGCCACTTCACTTTCAGAGCATCACCCATTTTTTTGTACTTCTCTGCCAG
Organism: uncultured Bdellovibrionales bacterium; assembly: GCA_964624415.1. GTDB lineage: Bacteria > Patescibacteriota > Minisyncoccia > Moranbacterales > UBA1568 > JAQTRS01. The sequence goes on from CAZUWR010000002.1 coordinate 17,531, forward strand.
AGCTCTTTCTTGCTCTCCTCCGGCATCCAGGGATCGCGAAACCACTCCTCGGCTATTGAACAAGCCGGTTTGAATATGACTCTCTATGACTTCGCTTTTAAGTTTCTCAAGGAGATCCCTCACAGCCTCATGAGGCCAGTGTCCGTCACTGCCAATGGGAGCGTTGGCAAGCATAAGACCAATTTGAATATCTCCCCCGGTCACATACTTTTTTGAAGCACATTCTTCTCTTGCTGCCTCAATCCACTTCGAGAATTCTTTTTCGTTGAAAGATCCGTCCTTTTGGACTCCCGGAACAAGGTGCCAGGAATAGAGTACCTCCCGGGCGTTCTTCGCCAAAAAAGGAGAGGTCTCCCTCTTTTTCTTCGTTGGACTGGAAATTTGATCATCTTGCTTATAGACATAAGAAATAAGCTCAACAAAGAATAAATAGTCTTTTTGGAGGAGGCGATGAACAGCTAATGATGAACCGTGTTTTTCAAAACTATGGAAAAATGCTGCAAAAGGCCACTCTAACTTCATTATTTCCTCCAGAGAAAGCTCATCTCTCTCCTGGAGCTGTCTAAATATATTTCCAAGATGATACTCATCCAAGGAGCCTCTTCTAAAATCCTTATGTTTAGAATCAACCAGTAAGACATCCTGCAGTAATCGCTGGAGCAGAGTACTTGGCAGAGATATTCTATGATCGCCGGCTATAGAGAGCGCGGAAAAGGGTCTTTTGGCGTCGAGGAGTTTTTCAACTGCAAAAGCCGTGTCTTCGATACTATCACCCTGAAAATATCCCGTAGCGTGATCCCAGTACGCGGCTTCTACTTCACTACCACGAGCACCCACAAGAGACCACGTGGCTCTGCTTGAAGGTAAGCCTGAGTACAACAGCGCCTCGCGATCTGCAGTGTAGTTCCCTTTGGCCTTTATTCTTTTGGCCTGCTTCTCGATCCATTTTTGATCAGTGGCTTGTATTCTCCCTTGGGCATAACTTTCAAGCAGCATCGGATGTTTATTGGAGACACCGAGTATTGCGTCCAGGACAGCACTGTCTTCTTTTTCATCTCGGATGATTTTTCCAAGTGCCTGCCCGAAAACACCCTGATATGAAATTTCACAGGCGTATTTGATGATCTTTTTCAGCGTAACCTTATCCAAAATCTCACGCATTGCTTTCTCTCTGGCTTTGGTGATCGCCACGGTTTTTTCATCGTATTCCTTTGAATCTCCCTCTGGCAGTTCTGGCCAGGGATTATTTACTAGCCACCCCAGTCTTTCTAATGTATCTTTCGGGGTAATTTTTTCCAGTACTCGATTCAGTGCAGGAAGAAACTTTTTTATTTCTCCATCGCCGTAGGTGTTGATCCAGTGCAGCGTGTCCCGGGTATTTTTAAAAAGCTCCGAAACTTTCTCTTTTGGAAGACTTTTGAGGCTTTCTTTTTCAATTACCTCCAGAAGATGTTCTCGTATTTCTATGGGAAGTCGGATAAAGTCATCCATCGAAGTTGCCAAGTTTTCCTCCGCAGATGCAACATCAATCATTCGCGGGAATAAACCTTTGCTATATTCCTGGTCTTCTGCTCCATTTTCTCGCTCAAGCCCGCGTCTTGGATTGCCGGTCTCTCGCCACCGGAAGCGGTGTGATTCACTGAAGCTTTCGGGACTGAAATAGCCTTTAGCAAAATCCCAAGTTAACTTCGGGTTCTGTGATACAAGTTTTTCAAATACCCCAATTCGCTCTTGGGGCGTGGAACAAGTTTGTGGATATGCTGGCCGGAAAATATCCTTCAGGCTATTCAGAGGCCGATTACTATAACCTCTGCCCTGATCAATCTGAGCCAGCTTTAAAAGGATGTCTGCAGAATCCCCTAAATACTCTGAGTCCCAAGCTGTGGATTCAAGAGCCCAAAGCAATCCTGAATGCTTACACTCGCCGAAAATACCACCTTCGTCCTTCATTAATTCTTTAAATACATCTGGTCGAGTTTCTATAGCCCTCGCCAGACCCTGCAGAAAAGCGTCCGGAGCCGCCTCAGCGAGAAGGGGGGTCATATCTGAGAGTGACGCCCAGACCTCCCAAGTACTGGCTCTGGTTAAAACTTCCTCTACGATTCTATCGGCGAATGCCTGTGAGGAGGAGATATGAGGGCAATGATCACTGTGAACTGCTAAGAGTACAAGAGATTCGACCAGTCCGGTTTGTATCCACCCAGAATACGGGCTGACTTTTCCATACACAGCTGCAGCCCAACGCTTCTCTACTGCTAGACGGTACTTCGGATCAGTCTTGGTAAGTATCGAAAGAAGGGACGTCTTAAAAAGTTTCAGAAAGCTTTCGCTAAGATGCGAAGCAAGAAGTTCCCAGGTATCGAGCGGTGCTTTAATCATCCATACGCTTCCCGATTTTCTGATAGGCGTGTCATCCACCCTAAGAAGCTTTTCTAGTTTCTTGGAATATTCCTCATATTTTAATCCAGAAAGAGTTTCCAATATACGACGATCTCCCTCCTTGTTTTCATCCCAAGAGCCCGCGAACAATGCAGGAAAGAGAAGATCTGTTTTATCGGGAGCTGCCCACGCAGGTTGGCTTGCGCTTGTGGAAGAAAGCTGGCGATGAAGAACCGGGATGCTTCGTCCAAAATCTCTGGCCAGTTTCTGAGACTGCACTCCAGACACTCCGTTTTCTAAAAACTTCTTTTCTATTACGTTCCGTTTTGGCCGTGAAAGCCTTATTACTTTGCCGTGCAGATCAATTGATTGTGCGTCTGCTGTTAGGAAGACGTGATGGCCATTCTTAACGGCGAGATCAGCAGCGTTTCTACAATCAGCAGGCGCGACAATTATGAGATTTTTAAAGTTCGCACTACAGTCTTTAAATTGTTGAATATTTTCTACTACTACACATCGAGAAAATGCTCGAAGTTTGTCTGTTTCAGAAAGCTCAGTAAGAGCAGCGTACAAAAATGCGCTAGGCTCTTCTGGAGAATCCCCCTGCACTTCTAACAACTCAGGAATACCCACTACCCATTGATGGATACGGGCAACTTCGATTGCTCGACCACCAATTACAACGGCCGGGGCGATTTCCGGACTGGTTCCTGCTGCCCACTCTTCCCAGAAACCTTCAATGTCCTGAATGCCTCCAGAGAGCCCTTTAATTTGGCGAGCTAGCCACAGAGCTACTGCGGGTGTAGCTGAAAGCCAAGACACAAGCTTATCAACAGCAATAACTTTCACATCAGCCCACTCATAAGTAGCCTTCTTCTTGGCTTCCCAGTTCGTCCTGTCTTTCCAGGGGCGTGGAGTAACAAAAATGAAAGTCGTACTTTGAGGATCTATCCCCAATGGATTTTTTGTCCGTTTCGTGTAATCATCCTCAGCCTTTTTCCCTGGATTAGCTCCCGTCCCGATTTCCCAGACCGACTCTCCTGCAGGAAAAAAGCGCGAGCCAGAAGAGGATCGCAGATGGCCATCCCAGCCTCCGATTGCCGTGTTGTCACCACTCGGGAAGTCTATCTCTTCGATAGATGCTGAGCTGGCCAATATCAAACGACTAAGAAGCTGAGGCAGAGTAGTCTCGCAGTCTTTTTTCTTCCCTGTCAGCCAGGTTTTTATGTCACCAGAATCTATCCAAATCATAATCTTTTTCTTTTAAAGATACCTCTTTCCACGTTTAAGTAATTATCCTAAGGAAAGAACTATGTGTCAAAATTGCCTTATGCTCATCAAACCAGAACCAACCGATCTCCAAAGACTTCAACTTTTCTATATCATCCAAACCCCAAAAGTATATTTCATGCCCATTGATCATAGTGAGAAGGTATTTGATCTCTTTTACTGAAATATAAAGCAAAAAGATGGTTTGAATTTGCATATCATCGAACCAGAACTAACCTACTTCTCATTAATTAATTAACAAATTCAACCCCTATGCAATACCCCCCAGTAAAATGGTTCGAACTTCATTGACCATCGAGATCCAAGAATGGAAACGGTCTCGAAAGAAGCTATTTTTGTTTTATTTAAGCTACTTTCTATATTTTTCAACATAGTTTTTATAACGATTCATGGCTTTCTTTCTAGATGAAAATGTTTTTCTATCCTGAGAAGATGGGTTGGCATTAAGAAGGTCTTTAATCTTCTTTTTCTTCGCTCTTGCTTTTATTCCTACAGCCAAACTGTCGCGACGTAAGTCAATCCCGACATAATGCATCCCGTCCCTATGAGATCGGATACTTGTCTTTTTTTCATTTATTCTGAGTGGTTGATTAGGATCAGCCTCAGCCAATAATTTCACAATTTCATTTCTCAGCTCTTCCATTGCTTTCTTGAAAACATGACTAGCCGTGATACCAATATCATCGACATAAATAGCTATTCTTGGGTCATGTCCTTTGAGCCTCTTTAAAACAAGATTTCGCAACTTCAGGAATAAGTTAAGATTGCACCAAACGGCTAGTCGCGGGGATGTAGCAAAGCCCCTTGCAATGGTCATGATGGGTCCACCAGAGCCCTTGGGGCCCAAAGGGACACAACAGAGCCTGGTGAGGATTTTAGAAGCTCTGGGGCTACATCCGCACATTCGTTTGAAAAAGAACTCGACCCTGGAGCTCTCAACTTGCTCGAAAAATCGTCTTAGGTCAAGTTTTAGCATATGCCGCCTCATCTTTGATCCCAAAAGCTCCCTGGCCGCCATCACATGATCTCTTTTTTTAAGACCTCCGAAAATAAAAAATGGCACCAAATTATCATGAGGCGCCAAAACCAATGCATTTATTTTTCGATGTAGTTTCTTAAGATTCTTCCCTGAAGCATTTCGAATATACTTGCCTTTTTTCAACTCAGAACTAGCGCTATCTTTCCAGTATGAATCGAGATTTAAAAGACAGTCATTTATCAAATCAAGGGCTTCCTTCGAAGGAAAGTCTTTGTGGCTAATATGCTTCGCAAGCTCATTTTTACTTTTTATGAAAAGCTTCGGATAAATTGACTTTGACATACTTTTTCAACCGCTTAGCTCGGTTATAAATAAGAAGATCTTGCATCTTTTCCCCCCATTCCACCAGAAGTTTTTCCACACCACTTACTCGACCCTTACTTAACTCGGTATCCATGAAAAGAAATGGGGTGATAGATGCTGGATGAACATCCATTCGATCGGCAAGTTTCAATAAAAACCCCTTAGAGACTTCTTTCTGTCCAGTCTCAATCATCGCAATAAGGACTGCCGACACATTCAAAGCAGAGGCAAACTCCGCCTGAGTCAAACCAGATTCACTCCTGATTTTCTTAATAAGTTCCGAAAAAGTATACATAAAACCACTACGAGACGACTACCAATTGATCAAGTCCAGGATGATGCGAACAATCCGAAGGATTGAATACAACATCCGCAAGAACTTTTTCATATTTAGTAGCCGCCTCGCTATACGAAAGCTTCGATTCAGCAATGAAGAAGTGATTCATAGTGTTTCCATTATAGCTAGGACTGGCTTATTATTATCTTTGTTGCTATTTAGAAGCACAAACCAACTTCGCCCGACGGTTAAGAGTTTCGAGTGGTAAAAACAGCTTTCGGTAACTATTAAATAACCCGTCGGGCTAATTGATAGGTGCTCTGCAAGTTGAATGTGCGAAACAAATCACTTACTTCCCAACTCTACCATCCTATCTCTCATCATTATCATGTCCAAACTAGTCCGAATACGACTCGTGATAACCGACGAAATAGGTTGCTAGGGTCGAGCTCCGCTCAATAAAGAGTGGTCAGATAATTCCTCCAGAGGAACATCTATTATTTTCGATTTTTTAACCGTTTTTGATGCGTGAATCATTTGTTAAGCAACAGTCCTATTCACAATTATATACAAAACGTATAACTCCTGTCAAGCTTCCACTCCAGCAGAGACTTATTCAAAGTAGACAATATCTTCCCAATTAAGACTGTTCTTATGTGACAGGAAAATATATATCATCGAACCAAAACCAACCTATTTTTTATTAATTAACACATTCAGCCCCTGTGTAACACTCTCCATTTCCCCCATATTTTCCACCAAAAGAGTTCGAACTTCGTTGACTACCGAGCTCACATATCAAAAAAGTGACTATCTAAGTCTCTTTTTGTTAATTTGCAGAATTACACTGAAATCTAAACCTGAGTGCGGTTAGTACCGTTTCGATGTTATCTAGTCTAGAGCCAAACTAAATAAAAATGATTAACACTTTTTTATAAAATACTACACTAAAATAATTCTTCGCCATCTTTAAACCTATGGCTCAAGGAAAACCAAAAGATCATTATGTGCCACAGTTTTATCTAGACGCTTTTGCTATAGAGGGTCCGGGAAAGAAACGATCTCATATATACCAATATATGGACAAGCAAGTAGTTTCTTCAAGAATAAGTGATGTTGCTAGTGAAAAAGATTACTACACCTTTATACTAGATGAGGAAGATAAGAATACTGTCACTAGAGATGTTGATGATTTTTTTACAAATATAGAGGCTTCAGCAGCACCAGTGATTCAGCGGATTATAAAAGAAGAAAGTTTGGACATTACTAAAGAAGAAAGGGGATGGGTAGCTGTCTTTTTTTCGACATTAGCTGTACGTACACCAGGCTTTCTTAATCTAGCGCAAGCACTACATGGTACTGCAATAAAAGAAATTGGTATAGCTGGAGCAGTGAATAAAGAAGTTCTAGCTGAGGATGTAAGGCGAGCAGGAATGACAATTGATGAAAAACAACTTAATAACCTTCATAATTTTGTTATGAAGGGGGACTACGATATTACTTTTTCTAAAAAATCAAAGTCGTATTTTGTTGCTACAGGGCTTAAAGACGCAAAAAATCTATCCAATATGTATTTTGAAAAGTTCTGGCATCTACTATTGGTAAATGGAAAAACTCCACTCTTAACCTCAGATAATCCGGTTTCTCTTTATAGACCAAAATACATACCGGCCATATATAATGCTGGTTATGGTAATGGGGTCATAGTGATACCTCTTTCACCTAATGTAGCCATATTAATGAGAGAAAAACCTCTTCGAAAAGAAATTTCTCATATTAACGAATATATGGTAAGACGTCTCAATCAGAATACAATCCGTTTCTCTAATGAGTTTGTTTTTGGAAATCTACACATTCCCCAACTTGAGAAGCTTTTTAATAAAACACCAAAAAAGGCACACCAAAAGGTAAAAGCAACAAGAATAAAATGGACTCCATACACAGTTATGAGTACGGGCGTTATCCCGGAAGAATTTATAAAATAATCCTGACTGTTTGTTGTTTCCGACTCTAATGAAAAATGTTTCTATAATAATTACATCCTTTATACAGGTAACGTAACTAAGAAATGTAATATAAAAACAACCCCAAATGAGGTTGTTTTTATATCGCCTGTCCTATGCAAGTTTCTGTAGGAAATCACTTCCTGTAAGAATCCTCTGTTACTTCACCTTGATGGCGATTTTCTTGGGCTTGGCTTCTTCCGCTTTCGGCATCACGACCTTGAGAATGCCCTTCTCGTAGTGAGCCTCGGCCTGGTCGCCCTTGACGCGCATTGGGAGAATCACCGATCGGGCGAAAGAACCGGAGCGCATCTCCTTGCGGTAGTAGTCCTCGCGCTTCACCTCCTTGTTTTCCTCGACGTGCCCGCTGATGGTGAGGACATCATTTTCAATCGTGATGTCCACTTTCTCAGGATCGATACCCGCGACCGCCACCTCGGCGACCACATGATCATTGTCCTGATATACATCGATAGCGGGGGCGAATTCGCCACCAAAGCGACCCAGTCCGAAATCCTCGATAAGTCCCTCAAGATCTCTTGTGGTGCTCCATGGAATCATTCCTCGTGTCATACTTTGTTCACCTCCTTTCTTAGTGATATTTTATTTTCACTCTTTCTACTTCCAGTATAGTACGGAATTAGCACTTGTCAAGTGCGAGTGCTAATCCTTAAAAATGCGGTAGAAGAAATAAAAGCGCCGCCCCAAAAGTTTCTGGGAGCGGCATTGCATTATGTTTTATTATGTGAGCGCAATTACTCACAAGGATCCTCCTGGATGACTTTTTGTAGCACTTCCTCTGCCTCAGCATCGCCGACCGCAGAATAGATTTCTACTACAAATTTTTTATCATCAGGATCAATCAAGCCCTCCTCAAAACCGTGTTTTGTGATACCATCGGTCATTTTAACCCCCTATTTAAAAACGATTATTACCCTATCACCCTCATTGAGATGACCCGGCCAGTATAGAATAAACCGCGAAAAAAATCAAGGTTTTTCATACCCATTAAAAAGCATCTTAACGCTCAAATGAAATAAAACCGTGCTAAAAGTGCTATACTAAGAGAGGAGAACATTGTTTCAATCCCTATGTCCGCATTCACATTTTTTCTGCGTTCGCATATCAAAGCGCTTCTTATCCTGCTCATTTTAGTGATCGCAGGTGTGTTTGCGGTACAGAAAAACATCCAGCGCTCATTCATCCCCGACATCCCGCTCCCGGAGCATCCTGGGCAAGGGCTCAGCGCCAGTCCTTTCGGTCCCATAGAAGACGTCCCGCAAAAAGCGCCTGTTCCCGCGCCGCCTTCGATGGAACGCATGAAGCAGCAAGGGTGCGTCGCCGACGGATTCCTCTCGGATTATGGAGAGAATGCCGATAGTATGGCAAAACTCATCAGCCGCTCCAACTGCTACTACCTGCACAGATCGCTCGAGACCTGGCTTCGTCCGCCGGATTTCGAGTTGGCGAAAAAAATCAAAGCGCGTGTCACCAAGCAAAATATGGTCTACGGGATGTTTATCGCGGAAGCCATCGATACCAAGGCCAACTACTATTACCCACCCGAGCAGCGTGATTTTGAATTTTCAAAAATGTGCCGTGATGGAAGCAAAAACAAGTGGGGAGAACACACCTGCCAGCCGTCTTTCGAAAAGCGTGAGTATATGCTCTATGTCCAGTACATCACCAAACAGGCTATCGATATGGGTATCCAGAGCTTTATGTTCGGTCAGGTCTTCCTTCAGGATGCCAATGATCCGGATCGATCACTCCTCAAAACCGTCATGGACAGTATGCGCGGCTATGCAGAATCCCAAAACGTTCAAATCGTCATCGGCGCACAAACGAATGACATCGAGGACGAGAGCTATCTACGGATGTTCGACTACATCGAAGGCGGGGTCGGACTTCATACCGATGGCACCATCGAACAAGGTGCTTGCTTTTCACGCTGGTGGAAACAAGAGGGTGACTGGTGCTGGGCGCTCCTTTGGAATGAAAAATTCGCGTCCAAGGCAAACAACGTCTTTATTCACCTCGACTGGAGTGGCCGATCAGGCGATGATATGAGCACCTTTGCGCGTATGTCTGCAGAAGACCGCGCTCAGGCGATGCGGAACCTACACACCTACTTCACCGATCGTCATATCGGCTTCTTCCTCCCGTTTCTCGCGCCCTTGCCGGTCAATAATGGCAGTTGCTACGGCCCAAAAAAGCGCTTTTACTCGCCGGATAATAAATACAGCTGCCAGGACGAAAACGCCTTCAATACCATCCTTTCCGGCAAAAAGTAACCCTACCTAAAAACCACTATATTTGCTTTATATAAGCCATTTAGCTCTCACTTGAGGGCTTTTTTCCTTGACTTTTTTTGGTAGGTATGCTATAGTAGACAGTCAACCTCACAGGGAGATTGGCTCAGTTCCTCGACAATAAGATCGTCCGCTGCAAAGGCTCAGCGTATCCCCCTACATAAGGATGCGACACCTCTGCGAAGCGCGCGACTCTTAGAGAGCATCTGGATAAATGGTAATGACACCTTATGCGTATCATTAGTATGACTGTTGCCTCTATGGTGATTATACTGGTCATCACGACCAATGTAGCCTCCGCAGACACTGCCACTACTAATATCAATACCAATATCTCAAACGAAATCAGTACTTACTCAATACAAAATGACCCATTTTTGATAGCCTATGGCCTTGGTACTCTTTCACAGACATCAGCTTCCGAGAAAACCGCCGAGGAAATCAAATATGAGGAAACGCTTAACAAATGGAAATTGAAACAGGGTCACTTGTGGAATAACCTTCCAAAGGAATCCTTTACTATCAACGCTTCCGCTTATACGGCTGCTGCCGATGAGTGTGGCAACGACAAGGGTATCACTGCTTCAGGTATCAAGGTACAGGAAAAAAGAACGCTCGCTTGTCCTCCGATGTACCCATTCGGTGCAAAGATCGACATCGAGGGTCTGGGTATCTTTACCTGTGAGGACCGTGGTGGTGCCATCAAGGGTAACCACTTCGATATCTATACCCAAACCAAAACAGAGGCTTTTGCCTTCGGCCGCCGTAACTTGACGGCTCACGTGGTGCAGTAAGCGACATTAGCCACTCCCTTTCGGGGGTGGTTTTTGTTTTGTGTATGCAAGCCACCGCATCCGATGAGTATGTTTACGATTGAGTATACATTGACCTAAGGCCTTTTTTTTGCTACTATTGAACCAATAGGTCCGATGGCCGAGTGGTGAGGCAAGAGTCTGCAAAACTCTGTACAGCGGTTCAATTCCGCTTCGGACCTCACATATTGCTGCAGTGGTGGAATTGGTATACACGGCAGACTTAAAATCTGCTGCCTTAAACGGCTTGAGGGTTCGAGTCCCTCCCGCAGCACAGACATCGTAATACTCTGATTTATACAAAAAGTAAAACCATAAAGTATGAGTGAATACCCGAAGTTCGAAATCTTGTCAGAGAAGCCATCAGAAGAGACTGTGGTTGATCAAGAATCAGCCTCCTTAGAACGTGCTCAGGAAATCGCAGGTCAAGGAAACTATGAAGCTATTCACAAAGAACTCGAGGAACAGCATTTGCTTGAGCGATACACGCAGCACATGAAGGAATTATACTCAGGATACTTTGGGACGAAAGATTTTTCGTTAGAAGAAAGATCCTGGGAAATGCTCGCTATCTTGTATCTCTATGATGAACCGACGCTTCAGCACAGCCTGCGCACCTTTGATATCGCTCATGAAATGGTGACACAAAAACTATACGAACCGAAAAGTGGTGAGGAAGTACATCTTGGTGAGGCTATACAACAAGAAGGTGTAAATCTCGAACAATTCCTCAATGCCGCACTCTTTCACGATATCGGTAAAGTGACCGTCCCAAGAGAAATTTTGAATAATAGTCTCACAGGCTATGATATGGGTTGTATCCTTATGCGGATGATGCGTGAGGGAAAATGTCAGGAATTATTCGATGAAATCGGCATTGAATACACACCTGGTACGGATGATGAAAATGCTGCGCTGAAAAATCTGCACAAAAAAGGTTTCCGCTCCATTGAAATTGTTCCTCTTTCCGAAGTTTTTCCGGAAACCGAATATCCAAACTTACTACAGGATTTTGAATCGCGTGGCTTCTCGAAACAACAATCACTTAAAAGCGTCCTTGATACGCACGAAATGCAAAGCGCGGAAATTTTAAAAAACGATACGATTGTAGCAGAACTTGCAGGACACCACCACAATTACAAGGAAGAACCTTCAAAACTTACCCTTAGCATCGCCGCAATCCGAGCGAATATACAGATGACGGAAATAGATGACCTGGATACAGAGATGACGGAAATAGATGACCCACAGACATATGACATTGCCATGATGCACCTCATCACCATTGCTGATATAACCGATGCATTAAGGGATACGACTCGTCCTTATAAGGGTGGTAAAAAATTCAGCGAACCGGAAATCTTTGTCAATCTCATACGAACCGTTGGGCAGGCAGAGTATGGCGAAGGATTCGTTCATTTATGGATCAGCAACAAATACCCCGCTTACAAGGAATCTCTTCAAAATAAGGAGGTACAACAAACAGAGCGAGATATTGAGTGTTGCGAAATCATCGAGTCTTTTCTTGAAAAACAGCAAGATCCCTCAAAAAAATAAATGATGGCAACTAAATACTCTTAAGAAGTTTCGGTATCTTACTGAAATCTTCTAAGAGTATTTTGCGCATCGAGCCATTATAAAGCGCGGCCGCCGGGTGATACAGGGTGTAAAAATTCCTCTTCCCGAGGTTGGGCATATCGATTTCGAAGAGCTGTCCATGCACTTCCGATATCTTTTTCCCTTCAATGAAGCGCTCCATCGCATGCCGTCCAAGAGGCACAATGAGTTTAGGGCTAATGAGTCGTATCTGGGCCTCAAGCCATGGCCAACAATCAGCCACCTCTTCAGGCAATGGATCCCGATTATTCGGCGGTCGATACTTCACCACATTGGTGATATAGATATCTTCACGCTTAAGTCCTATGGAGGCGAGCATTTCACTCAAAAACTTCCCTGCCGCTCCGATAAACGGCTTCCCTTGCTCATCCTCTTTCTTTCCAGGAGCTTCCCCGATAAACAGGATTTTTGCTTTCGCACTTCCTTCTCCGGGCACGACGTTTATCGCTGTGTATTTAAGCGCACATTGACATTCCTGTGCCATTGTTTGATTTAAGGCTTCAAGTTGTTTTTGTTTTGTGGTCATTGCTTTCGTGCATCGTTTACTGTTGTTTGTTGATTGTTGATTATTGATTGCTTTAAATCACCATCCAGCCATCTGCGGTCTCCTGTATCCTTCCCGGCATCTCAAATCCGCTGGCCAATCGATGCCCGGCCCCGCCGAGCTTTCGTGCCAATGCCGAAAGATCGATGCCTTTACCTTCTTCTGAACGCATACTTCCCTTTATGGTAGCGTCATCCATCTGAAAGAAAACGAGTGAGAATTTTGTTCCCGGAACGGTATTAAGAATAGTCGCCACCTGATTCACATCGGTAGTCGAAGCTTCACATTCAGCGATGTCTTGTTGCGTCAGAGCGGAAACAATCATACCATTCTTGGGATTGATTTTTGCTTTCGCAAAAGCCCTTCCCCACAACTTAAGCGTCGATATCTTTTTATTCGTAAAGACGCTTCCTGAAATTTTCGAAAGTGGCGCCCCGCGTTTCATAAGCACGGAAGCGATTTCCATCACGCGTGGCGTGGTGCATGAGTGCTGGAAACTTCCCGTATCAAAAGATATGCCTGTGAGGAGCGCTGTGGCGATACGAGGGGTAATGGCAGCATGCGCATACTCCAGGTAATCAAAGAGAATTTCGCACGCTGAAGAATACGAATCATCCACCATCATCACGTCCCCGCTGATAGTAATGTTTGGGTGGTGATCGATCAATACCGTCGCCTGTTCTTCGGTGATATACTCCAACATCTTGTCGAATCCGCGATCGACGCTATCGGAAGCTATCACTGCCTGATAATCCTTCCAGTTTACCTTATCAGGAGTATAAAAGTCCCCCACGAACAATTCTGCCAAATATTCAGGAAAGGGATCAAAACACACGATATCGACACGTTTACCAAGACCGACAAGGTATTCCTTGAGCGCTACATTAGCACCGATCGTGTCAGGATCGGGTCTGGTATGAGCCACTAAGAGGATATCCGTGGCATTGGCGATGATATATTTCAGATTGCGGAATTCAGAGGAAAATCGTTTGTTCATAGCCGTATAATTAGCGAAGCTCGCGAAGGATGTCTTCGACTTTTTGCGCTTCCTCCTCCGTTGAATCGAGCTTGAAGTGAATGCGTGGCAAAGGGTTCATGTGCAGCTGCTTATTCAAAGCCCCTTGTAAGGCATAAATCTCTTTTTTCAGCGTCTTGATGATATACTGTCCATCACTGGCCGGAAACACGCTCACAAGCACCTCGCAACGGCGCAGATCAGGAGAAGTGCTCACGCGAGCTACCGTCACGATCACACCAATCTTAAAACTCACTTCGGTAGTCAGAAGAGCACTTATTTTATGCTGTAACAATTCATTGATTTTCTCCAAACGCAAAGCCGCCATATCTTATATTCTTATTAACTTACCCGTTATGTGATTATAAATGTTTTTGAGTATTTCTTGCGGAAAAGATTTTTTCAAAAGCCATTGGCGTACTCGCCTCGGCTGTGAAAAAATACTTTTGTGTAAGAAATACAACACCAAAAATACTCACTTTGTGCCCTTGGTAGGAATCGAACCTACATCTAACCCTTAGGACGGGCCCGTTCTATCCATTGAACTACAAAGGCTATCCGATCGCTTTCCTTTGATTATACCATGAGTAACTCTTTTACATCTCACCGCCATAAACATCTCAGAAGGGGAGAACTTTAGGGCTTGCCGGAAAAATAGTGTGTATTTTCGCTGCAAATCGTTTATCGCGTGTCAACATATATCCATATGCCTTCGTGCGATAAAGCGATTTTCGCTGAAAATTCATACTATTTTTCTCGACATGAGATGTAAAAGAGTTACTCAAACGAGACGATAGTACACTCTAGCACTAAATCACGATTGAGGCAACTTTTATACCAAAAGCAAAAGACGCCACACCAATGACGCCTTTTGCTATTCTTTTATACGAAGGTGAATGATCCGACTTTATCCCCTGCCTGCGGACGCATCACGCGCACACCCTGCGTCACTCGCGAGAGCAGCGGCACGCTCTTGAGCGGCACGCGGATAATAGTGCCTTTGTCTGAAGTAGACATGATATCCGCATCCTCTTCCTCACCCTTGCGCATCACGCGCGCACCGATGAGATTGCCGGTCTTGGGTGTCACCTTGACCGTCCGGATACCCGACCCGCCGCGCTTTTGGATTTTGTAGTGCCTGATTTCGCTGCGTTTACCATATCCATTCGCTGTAAGGATGAGGAGTTGGGAACCCTTTTGATCCTGCGGAATCACATCCATACCCACCACCGTGTCTTTTTCTTTCAATTTGATACCATGCACACCAGCTGCATTGCGTCCCATTGGCCGTGCATCGGTTTCCTTGAAGCGGATAGCCTGTCCATCAGATGTGGTAATGATAGCCTGATCAGTGCCGGTTGTCGGCCTCACCCATCCGAGTGTATCACCCTTCTCCAGAGTGATGGCGATCAAACCGCTTCGGCGTACATTAGCGAAATCGCTTATCTTGGTTTTCTTGACCGTTCCATTGGTCGTTGTCATAAAGAGGTACTTGTACCCATCCTCTTTCGCATTGAGTGCGATCATCACGGTAATTTTCTCGCCCTGAGCCAATTGCAAGAAATTCACCACTGCCTGTCCTTTGGAAGTACGGGATGATTCGGGTATTTCGTATGCCTTGGTCTGGAACACTTTTCCCGTATTGGTAAAGAACATCAGATCATCATGCGTCATAATGCTGGTCACCTGAGCGATCGAATCGCCTTCCTTAGTGGTTGCACCGATCACGCCTTTGCCACCGCGCTTCTGCACGCGATACACATCGGGATTCATACGCTTGATATACCCATCTTCACTAAGAGTAATAAGAGCCTCTTCATTTGGAATCAGATCTTCCTGGCTAAATTCACCGATAGCCGATCGCATGACTTTGGTCTTGCGCGCATCACCGTATTTTTCCTTCAGTTCTGCCAACTCATCTTTGATAATACCGAATATTTTTTTGCGATGCTTAAGAATATCCTCGAGCTTGGCGATGATTTTCAACTTCTCCACCAATTCATCCTCGATTTTTTTGCGTTCCAATCCGGCCAGTGTCTGTAAACGCATTTCCAAGATAGCAGTGGCCTGCCTATCGGAAAGCTTGAACTTTCGCATCAAATTGGTGTGTGCCAGTTCTCGTGTCGGGGATTTTTTGATAACAGCAATCACTTCATCAATATGATCGAGGGCTATTTTCAATCCCTCCAAGATATGCGCACGATCCTTGGCTTTCTGCAATTCAAACTGTGTACGCCTCACCACCACGTGTTCACGGTGCGTGATATAGTGCTCGAGGATAGACTTGAGGTTGAGAATCTGAGGATCGATACCATCCACCAGTGCCAACATATTGAAGTTGAAGTTTTTCTGTAAATCAGTATGCGAATAGAGTTGATTGAGCACCTTCTGCGGATACGCTTCTTTTTTCAGCTCGATCACGATACGTACGCCGTCTTTGTCGGATTCATCGCGCAAGTCTCGGATACCGGCGATCTTCGCCTCCTTCACCAAGTCAGCCATCTTCTCGATCATCACCGCTTTATTGGTCGCATAGGTCATTTCTGTCACCACGATCTGGAACATGCCGGATTTAGTTTCCTCAATTTCCGCCTTGGCGCGAGTCACGACGCGCCCGCGACCGGTGATATAGGCATTGCGGATGTCTGAAGCATTGTAAATGATGCCTCCTGTTGGAAAATCCGGTCCCTTAATAAACTGAAGCAAATCATCGATAGTCGCTTCAGGATTATCGATCAGGCAGGCAATAGCATCGATGAGCTCATTAAGGTTATGCGGCGGGATATTGGTTGCCATACCGACCGCGATACCCATCACACCATTGAGAAGTAACTGCGGGAGTTTGGCGGGCAATACGAGCGGTTCTTGATGTACACCGTCGTAGTTCGGTATAAAATCCACCGTGTCCTTTTCGATATCCACAAGCATCTCTTCAGCAATCGCTTTCAGTTTCGCCTCGGTATATCGATACGCTGCAGGACTATCACCGTCCATCGAGCCGAAGTTTCCCTGGCCCCATATGAGCGGGTAACGCAGAGAGAAATCCTGGGCCATACGCACCATCGAGTCATACACCGCGGTATCGCCATGCGGATGCCATTTTCCCAGCACCTCTCCGACTACGGTAGCGGATTTTCGAAATTTTGCTCCGGACTTCAAGCCCGTTGACCACATAGAATACAAGATGCGTCTGTGCACCGGCTTCAAACCGTCCCGCACATCCGGCAAGGCGCGTGATACAATCACGCTCATCGCATAATCCAGATATGACTGCTTCACCTCATCGGTAATCGTACGCGGATTGATGATTCCATCCTTATATTCTTTGAAAACGTGATTTTTTTTCGCCATAGCGTTGCAATAAATTCGTTACTTTTTTATCCATTCATTAAGTGATGGTGCCGTATCCGATGGTGGTGTGTTTGTATTGGGAGTAGACTGATTGGTCTGTTGAGCTGGTTCCGATGCCTGTGGCGCGTTTTCTTGCTGTTTCTGAAATGATGTCGTGAGAGAGAAAATCCACAAAAGACTGATAATGCACATAGAAACGAACACGCTCACCAACACATACCGCATACGGACTTCCTCAGGCTTGCTGCGAATCTCTTCTATTTTCCTGTAAATATTCATAATCAACACTTCGTATGATAATTACGCTTCTTCAAAGAAGGCTTACGCTCGCTCTAAAAGGACTATTTCCATACTCTTACCCTCCAGATCTTTCTTTTTAAGGGAAAGTTTGGCAACTTTTTCGGTAGGACAATTCCCGATTTCCACACAAAACGCCTTCTCATCCTCAAAGCCAACCGTCATACCATCCATCTTGTAGTGCATTGGGATTACGAGAGCAGGTTCGATTTTTCGGATGGTTTCCTCAATCTGCTTGATGGCCAAGGTATCGTTATCCCCCACGGGAATAAACAAGATATCGACGGCGGCGATTTTTTCAATTTGAGCGGGAGTCAACTCGTGCCCTAAAGCGCCAAGGAAACACAGATTCATAGACTCTGCCTGAAACACAAATACCGTGTTCTGACCACGCAAAGCGCCTTTTTCCATATCTTGATAGGAGGCGATACCAAAAGCATTCACTCCTTTAACGGCATATTCTCCCGGATCGCTCAGTGTCACCTTATCACCCTTAAGCCCGGCTGCCTCAATGTCCACGCTATTGCTATGTGAAAGAAACATAATATCCGCCTGTCCTTGAGGGCTGCGCAAGCCCGTAGCCTTATCGCACGGATCCGTCCAAATAACGATATCTTCGGTTGCACGGCCAAAAGGCTTCGTGGTTATCTTAAAACAATAGTCTCCGTAATACTGGATATTCATACCATTCAATATACACAAATAAGTAAGACAAGTACCAAACACATTCCTAATAGAATACGTTTGATTTCCTTACTAGTATACTATGCAAGCCTTCCCTTGTCGAGAATAGCAGACATCCTACCTTGGGGATGGCGGGCATCTTGCCAAAATATACAATATGCGCTACAATACCTTGACGATGAAGAAAAGAGAGAAGTGAATATCAGCATCATAATTTTTAATGGATAGCGAGATGCGGCTATCGTAGGATACTTTATTTATGACAAAGAAAACGCTCAAGGACTTGGTGGACAACTCGGAAACACCAATCTCCGCAAAAAAAGGCTCTGTAAAGGAAAAAACAAGCGAAACAGAGGTATCCGTTATGGAGGCACTGATGGAGGCGCATCCATTTGAAATCCCAATGGTGGGCGATGTACTTACCGGAACCGTGATCGATACCTCTTCTAATTCGGCTCTTTTGGACTTAGGACCCCTCGGAACCGGTGTTGTTTTGGGCAAGGAAATGAAGGATGGTCTCGGCTCCAATGCGAAACTGAAAGTAGGAGATGTCGTGACCGCAACCCTCACCGATCTTGAGAACGAGGATGGCTACATCGAACTTTCCATCCGTGAAGCTTCTTACGAGAAGTCCTGGGATGATATCGAGAATAAGCGTGATAACAAGGATATTGTTACCACCAAGGTACTCGAAGCCAATAAGGGTGGTCTTATGATTGAAATCAACGGTATTGTTGGATTTCTCCCGGTTTCCCAGCTTTCAAGCGAGCACTATCCTCGCGTTGAAGATGGCGACAAGAATAAGATTCTCGAACTATTGCGCAAATTGATCGGTCAAGAGCTTACCGTTCGCATCCTTGATGCTGATCGCGAGGCACAGAAGCTTATCGGTAGTGAAAAGGCTGCACAAAGCGAAAAGGAACGCGAGGTTATCTCGAATCTTAAGATCGGCGATAAAATCGAGGGAGAAGTCAGTGGTGTCGTGGACTTCGGAGCTTTCGTGAAATTCCCATCTCCAAGCGGAAAGAAGGGTGAAAAACTCGAAGGATTGGTACATATTTCCGAATTGGCATGGCAGCTTATCGATGATCCTCGTGAAATCGTCAAAATGGGCGATATGGTGCAGGCACAGATTATCGGTATCGAAGATACCCGTATCTCCCTTTCTATGAAGACCCTGAAGGAAGATCCTTGGAGCCGCGTCAAAGAAAAGTACAATGTCGGTGACATTGTCGATGGCAAGGTGGACAAGATCAATCATTTCGGATCATTCGTTTACCTCGACAAGGATATCCACGGATTGGCTCATGTGAGCGAATTCCAGGATGTCTACGCGGGAAAGAAAATGGAAGATATCTTCAAGACCGGAGAGGTCTACAAGTGGAAAATCCTTTCTATCGAGCCAAAAACTCACCGAATGGGATTGCTTCCGGTCAAATAAGGTCTTCGGACTTTGCAATATACAAAAAACGGGACTTCGTGTCTCGTTTTTTGTATACTCACTTCGAGTTGTCTTTTTCTCTTTGATGTACTATAATGAGCTATCCATTTATTCATTAACACTTTATCATGTACTCAAATATTTTTGTTATTTATGGTCCTTCTGGTTCGGGTCAAGATTCTGTTATTGAGGGGGTTCAAAAGCAAATACCGCTAGAAAGAGTTGTTACGACTGTGACACGTACCATGCGCCCAACAGAATCTCAGGGACATCCCTACTATTTCATCACCAGGGAAGCTTTTGAAGAAAAAATTAAAAATAACGAACTCCTTGAATACTTAAAAAAATACGAAGGGGACTACTACGGCGTAACAAAAAGCGAAATTGAGCGCGTAGCACAAAGTAATAAAATAGGCATATGGAAAGTTGATTTTGCTGGAGCGCGCGATTTAAAACAACGATTTCCAGAGCTCACCGTTATCTGTATCAACGCACCACTTTCGGCCATTGAAAGACGCATTCGAAAACGAGACAATCCAACAGAAGAATATCTCCAAGCTCGATTAAAACATATCCGCGAATGGCTTCCAAAAAGCATTTATGATTTTAAGGTTGAAAATGAAGATGGGAAGCTTGAAGAAACTATTAATCAAGTCTGCTCAATAATACGAAGCAAGAAATAGATCCTATGTCAGCCTTTATCAAAACAGTCCAAAACACCGCCCACACACACCGCCTGTGGTCAAAGGGATCACGGATGATTGTTGGTGTCTCAGGCGGCGCTGACAGTGTGTGTTTGCTTGATGTTTTGGTAGAGCTTGGCAAAAAATACGATTGGGAGCTTCGTGTCGCTCATGTGAACTACGGTCTGCGTGGATCCGATTCGGATGATGATGAACGTCT
Organism: uncultured Bdellovibrionales bacterium; assembly: GCA_964624415.1. Classification (GTDB taxonomy): domain Bacteria; phylum Patescibacteriota; class Minisyncoccia; order Moranbacterales; family UBA1568; genus JAQTRS01. Next base: position 37,798 of record CAZUWR010000002.1, read on the forward strand.
CGTCAGAGAATTGGCGCAATACTACCAGCTTCCCTGCTCCGTGTATAAGCCAAAAATTACAACCACAAGCAATCTTGAAGAGGTGTTACGCGATAAACGGTATCGTTTTTTCGAAACAATACGCCAAAAATACGACTGTGAAAGCATAGCGATCGCACACACCCTCAATGATCAGGCGGAGACCGTCTTGATGCGGCTTATCCGTGGATCAGGACTTTCCGGTCTCTCTGCTATGCAAGCAAAAACAAACCATATTATCAGACCCTTTCTTGAAGTAAGCCGCCACGACATCCTAGAATACATCAAAGAGCGCAAACTGACCTATCATACCGATAGTTCCAACAGCGACACTCGTTTTCTGCGTAACAGTATCCGACATAAGCTTATTCCTTATCTTCAAAAAAACTTCAATCACAATATACAAGAAGTACTCGCCAACACCGCACGAGTTACCGGCGAAGACTATGCCCTTCTGCAAGCATACGAAAAAGAGCATCTTATTCCCTTTCAGTATAATGACAATAGTCATACACTTACTTTTCATCGCGATGCCTTTCTCAAACTCGACCAAAGTATACAAAAAATGACCCTTCGCACATTCTTCACTCTTGTGAAAGGTACTATTAAAGGCATTACAAGCGCCCATATACACGGGGCTGTGCGTATGCTCGAAAGCGAAAAAAGCAAAATCAAGACTCTCTCTTTTGGGGGTATCTGCGTTACCTATACAACCAATCAAGTGGCGATACATATCATAGATCTATCCGAAAAAGCCGTTTTATAAACGCATAAGGTTGAAGATAATACGAAAAGATGCTACAGTAGCAAGGACTCTTATGTAAACAGGGGCTTTTTTTGAGAGATGGTTATGCTGCTCAAAAATAGCCTTTTATAGACCTTTATAAAAAGTTAATCACAATAACTGTATGAAAAACATCACCAAGAATCTGAGTGGTATCATTCTCCTGTTTCTTTTGATTTCCGGGATAATGATACTCTATCAGTCCCCAACACCGAAACCAGCTGATGTATCCCTCAGCCAGCTTGCCGAACAACTCAATGCCGGACAAGTCAAACAGATCACGGTCAACAAAAATGACCTGGCCATCGACCTTAAGGATGGTAAAACGGAAAAAGCTACTAAAGAATCTGAGGCTTCCCTCACCGATTCTTTGAGTAATTACGGGGTAGACAAGGACAAGCTTAAAGAAGTGAGTATCACTATCGAGGGTGAATCCGGAACTTCTTTTTGGGCAGCGGCTATTTTGCCTTTCCTCCTCCCTTTCCTCCTCATCGGAGCATTGCTGTGGTTTATGCTCCGTCAAGCACAGCGAGGAAACTCCCAAGCGATGTCATTCGGTATGAGCCGCGCTCGTATGGTAGATCCTAACGACAAAAAGAAGCAGGTAAAGTTTTCCGATGTGGCGGGTGCGGAAGAGGCTAAAATTGAGCTTCAGGAAATCGTCGAATTCCTCAAACACCCCAAGAAATTCAAAGACATGGGTGCAAAAATCCCCAAAGGTGTGCTCCTTTTGGGTCAGCCGGGAACCGGAAAGACTTTGATGGCGCGTGCTGTCGCAGGTGAAGCCGGCGTACCTTTTTTCAATATCAGCGGTTCGGAGTTTGTGGAGATGTTTGTGGGAGTTGGCGCCAGTCGCGTACGAGATCTCTTCAAACAAGCACTCAAAAGCGCTCCTGCTATTGTTTTCATTGATGAGATCGATGCTGTCGGTCGCCATCGTGGTGCGGGCCTTGGAGGCGGACACGACGAACGAGAACAGACACTCAATCAGATTCTGGTAGAAATGGACGGTTTTGAGACTGATACCAATATTATCGTTATCGCAGCCACCAATCGCCCGGACGTACTTGATCCAGCATTGCTTCGGCCAGGTCGTTTCGATCGCCGCGTCACAATGGATCTTCCAGATATCAATGAGCGCGAAGCCATCCTTGCTATTCATGTAAAAAACAAACCTCTTGAAAAAGAAGTTCGCCTGCGGACTTTGGCCGAACGAACCCCTGGTTTTTCGGGCGCTGACCTTGCTAACTTAGTCAATGAAGCCGCTATCCTCGCTGCTCGTCGCAACAAAAAAACCATCAGCATAGCCGAGCTTACCGAGTCCATCGAAAAGGTGATGCTTGGACCGGAACGAAGAAGCAAAGTAATCAGCCCGAAAGAAAAAGAGATTATCGCCTATCACGAAGGCGGACACGCTTTGGTAGCTGCATTCTTGCCCTATGCCGACCCAGTGCAAAAGGTTTCTATCATTTCTCGCGGTCACGCTGGAGGCTATACCCTCGCCGTACCGACCGAGGACCGGGGACTGCACTCTTATAGGTACTTCCTTGATGAACTCGCCACTTTTCTCGGTGGCTACGCGAGTGAGAAGCTTATTTTTGACGATGTTACGACCGGACCATCCAGCGATCTGGAGCGCGCCACCCAAATGGCTCGTAGTATCGTTACTCGTTATGGTATGAGCACGCTTGGACCTCGTACCTTTGGAAAAAAGGAAGAGCTGGTCTTTTTGGGACGGGAAATGCACGAGGAGCGCAATTACTCAGAGAAAACCGCCCAGGAAATCGACCAGGAGGTATCCCGATTTGTGAGCGAGGCTTATGATAGGGCTCGTAGCATCCTCGTAGAGAAAAAAGATATCCTGAAAAAGATTGCGGAAACGCTTCTGGAAAAGGAGATTCTTGAAAAAGAGGAGTTTGATGCTATTATCGGTACGGTTCCGGCAAAAATCCTTTAGAAGTACTTGCTTCTCCACTGTCATCTCAACAAAAAACAAGGTCTCAGAGCCTTGTTTTTTGTTTGCCTCTTGATTTTTATAGCAAACTTGTCTATACTGAGGTTACTTTGGGTGTATAGCTCAGTTGGTTAGAGCGCTACATTGACATTGTAGAGGTCTCCTGTTCGAGTCAGGATACACCCACCATCGAAGTAATACTTACACACAGCTATTTAGTATCTCTTAACGAATACACAAAAAACCCTCTGTAAAGGGTATGGGAGTTTTTATTAAGCCAAACAACCGCTTTGTCATAAACAAGCGGTTGTTTTATTATTGGCTTTGAAAATTAAAGTTGCTCGCATCAAGGCCGGTATAGCTATTCTGCGTCGAGGTATTGGTGCTACCGACATTCGCACCCTTGAAATTCATATCGCCCCATGTTGTATTGCTACTCGTGATACCCTTGCTCGCATCCGTATTGAATGTATCTATACCGGAATTAAAATCGGATGACTGCCCCGATCCCGAGTTATTCCAATCGACATTAGCCAGCGATGAAAGACCTAAGTTTACACCCGTCGCTCCCGCTATTTCATTATTCACCTTATTAAGCCCCTCTGTCATAGCAATCCCTATGAAGGATGAGCCCATACTCGACACAAAGGCAGCAACATTATCCGTATTAAATCCCGCGCTTAAATTCAAATTCTGAACATCACCCACCAACTGACCAACGGTGTAACCAGGGGTCTGCACAGTTCCGTTTTTCTCAACTGCCTTAAATCCATTATAGGCAATGGCCTGCACATCAGCCTTACGCTCTTCTTGAGCAACATAGGCAGCGTGAGCTTCCTGCGCTTTGAGCGTGTAGCTTGCCGGATAATTATTCGGGGACATCCCGGCACTAAAGGTACGCCAATTTGAGAATATCTGTGTCGGCGAACCATAGTTCATCAGATCGACATTCGGGAGTCCGGAATTCATTGCACTGCGAGCTCCGTTAACCAGATAAGAATCATAGTTTGTCGTATCTCCGGGACAAAATCGTCCGACACATCCAGGCTGGCTACCCATAGCGATGCCTTCCTGTCGATAATTGGCAGTATTGCGACCATGCGTCGTCATGGAGAAAAAATCATTCATATACGTACTCGCCTGCCGTTGCGGATCTGCCACCAAAAAAGTCTGCCAATTGGCGATAAACATAGGGCCCTTACCATTGCCGCCGCCCACCATCATCGATATCTGAGTATTCATCACCTGGACCGTCGCTTGTTTAAGCGCGCCCAAAATCGCTCCGTTCAAGCGTAAGGTCAATTCCTCCTGTGCTTGTTTAAATATCGACGCCGCCATAGCAGCACCCCAAACATCCGCACGAGCACTTTGAACCTCCGTGAAAAAGAATGATGAAAAAATCGCCGCTAAAAGCAAGAGTTTTTTAGGTCCTGAGGACAAAGATGATACATTTTTCATCATAGTGCAGTAAAACTAATTCGAAGTAGGGGTATCGGCGATACTATTTTCCGTCAACGTTTTTTCCATATCATTAGCAAGATCCGTAAACAACTGCATAAATCCTTCTACCTGAGCGAATGAATTGATTTGCGCTAACGGATCATTGCTGTCACTTGGTTTGATCTTATCCTTAAACGTCGTGATATATTGAGCTAAACGCAAAGCTTTCATATGCATCGGAAGCATATTCTCAGGAACCTTTAGATCCTGAAGCTGCTGAGTAATCAGATTTCCTTTTGATACAAAATCATCCAAAAGCGCGGAATTCTCTCCCGAAAGAACCCCCATAGAGTTGGTGGTTATAAACGAAGCCAATTTTTGCATATCGCCATCGGATTGCAGGGGCACTGGTGATGTATTGACCAGAATATACGATACGGCCGCCACATACGCCAATGTGTCCTCTTTTATTTTTGCAACTCGATCAGCCTCTGATAAGTTCGAATATTTCTGCTTTTGGATCTTTATCGATTTCACATCAATCTCAGGCAATGTGTCGGTACTCACATTATCATTAATGGTCTTTTGGACCACACTGCGCAAATCATCCAACGAAAGATTCTGTTTATTAGAAGCACTTTCTTTTAACGCAGTCGCAACTTGTCGAGAAACTTCTTCCGTAAGATTCGTTTTTTGAGACCCTGTTTCTGAAGAAACGGCCATTGCAAGAACATCAGCACTCTGAACATCCGTTAGCGTGCTTACTTTATCCCCAGGAGCTGCTTTTAGAGGATTGTAGCCGCTCTTGATTTCCGTTCCATCCGAGTAACCATCTCCATCCGTATCAGCTTTATGAGGATCCGTACCATATAAACGCTCCTCTTCATTACTCAAACCATCCTGATCCGCATCCTGAAAAATATTTTTACTTGAGGTGCTCTGCGTATCAGCTAAAGAAAAAACAGCGAAACTAAAGGCAAAAAGGCTGCCAAATACAAATGTAGCCAGTTTGAGATTTTTTATTTTTATTTTCTGTGCAAGAAACGTGAACATAGCACCTGAATATGACAATACACTCTTTATTCAACTATACCACTAGTTTATACTTTCGCAAAATTATGGTCTTTTTATTGTCAAAAATGTATTTTTGTGTTCTATTATTAAACCGGCGCTTAAACCACAAACTATCCAAAAAAGCAATTGCCCTTGCTGTATATCCCACAAATAATGATCAGCAATCAAAATAGGAAGAAAACCGATAAGCGCTGCGCGCGCATACACATTCAAATAGATTAGCTTCTGTAAAAAATTCTGAGCATCATTTAAAACGACAGTTGTTAACATAGTATGTTTTAGCTTACTTCCGACAAGCGTTATGTACCACATCGTAAAAATGAAGAATCCAATAACTCCCAGTTCCGCCCAAATAAGCAAGAATACATTATGTACGGGCTGCAATTGCCAGTCATACAGTGGATAAATAGTCTGCTGCGCCATAAAAATAACCAGTTGTCCACAACTTATCCCCAAAATAGGGTGGTTGTGTATAACATCAAAAGCTACCTGTTGATAGAGTACTCGTTCTCTAAGCGATTGAAATAAAAGCGCGTCTTTATCCACTCTTACATAAAACTCTGTGCAAACAAACGCTCCTACAACAAGTATCGCCACACTAAAAACATGCTTAAAATTAAACTTCTTTAATCTTACTGTATTTTTTCTCATACCAGCATACTCATGCTTTGTTCCACGTGAAACAATGACGATAAAACAAACGCTCAAGAGAAATCCTAGAATGGCTGATTTCGAAAAACTTACTCCCAATCCAATGATCTGTATAAGTAAGACTCCATAGTACATCAACTTGCCTTGCTCCTGTTCCACGTGAAACATTTTGAAATACATATGGCTCAAAAGGATAGTGCAGCATAAAAAGCCTCCTAGTATATTGGGGTGTGGGAAGGTACCATAGGCGCGAATGTACTTATCGCCATCAAGAATGATTTTTGCAACCCCCAAAGACGATGGCTGGAGAATACTTTCACGTAAGAAAGTGAGTCCCAATGAATGCTGCAGCATGAATTGCCCTATACTAAGGGAAGATTCTAAAACACCTGCTAGTATAAAAATACCGAGCACCTTTCGAAAAATAACCTGCTTTTGAGCTAGCGCATATGTTCCATGTGGAACAATGTGAAACAGTGTAAAGAGGTACAGTCCGTACAATTCAATTAACTTACACACAAAGAAGATCCCTACCACACTATCTCTTGCCCAGAGCAAAGAGGCGATTGACCATAGTATCAATACCACAGGAAATCCTACGAGGACACTCCTAGTGTTCCACGTGAAACATTTCCTTGCTATTGACATAAGTTTTAAATCGTGTCTTTCTTTTAAAAACCATGCTCCTAGAGCAAGCATAAGCATTATGTCAGACAGGTAGAGAGATATATCAGCATACTCATTAAATGCTCCGTGCAGTGGTCTGTACCATAAAACCTTCCTTATAGACAAGGGAAGGGTGAAAAGAAAGCCGTAGAAGAGATATACGTCGATTTTTCCCTTCATATTTTTACCTATGTCTTTCACACTCTTTTCATTAAATGAGGCTTCATTGACTCTAGTATACAGAGTTTTGCTTTTTTTGGATATTTGACGAATCTCCAAAATCTGCTATGATACTAGTGTTTCATATGGTATCGTAAGGGCCTGTAGCTTAGCCCGGTAGAGCGCTTCCATGGCATGGAAGAGGTCAGGAGTTCGAATCTCCTCAGGTCCACAAAAACAACTGCGTTTATAGTAAGAATATCTGACTAAATTGGTTCGACAATACAAAAAACAATCCTAATACGCACATGGGACATTCCTCTCAAAAAAGCCTCGGTTACGCTTTATCTCAACTCAATCGGCTGTGGAATCAACGCTTTATGGAGAAATTGCGTGCCCAAGGGTACTACAATCTCAAACCATCGTTTTGCGTTGTATTTATACCTCTTTTTGAAAATGACGGTCAAAGTGCATCAGATCTTGCTCGCGAAGCGAAGATAAGCAAACAAACTATGAGTATCTATGCTCATGAATTGAGACAGCGCGGGTATATCAAAATGGTTCAAGATACCACGGACAAAAGAGTATACCGGATTTTTCTCACTGCTAAGGGGTCACTCCTCCATAAGGTATTCGAATCAACACAGCATTCTATCAGTCAGGAACTCTGCGGACACCTTCTTGCTTCAGAAGCAGCTGAGCTTTCACGGATTTTAGAAAAATGCTTTAAATAAAACCATAAAAGGAAATTTACATCCTAAAATAGAAAAGTATTTGCCAAAAAGAAAGTTTTCTGTTACTCTGTAAAAGTAGTAATTTATAAGCACTAGCGCATATTGGTTTTATGTATAAAACGAGCATGCTGCTACCACAATGTTATGGCGCTCACGCACCAACAGAAGGATAAAGTAACAAAAGATATTAAGAGGCATGATAAAGATACCGGCTCTCCGGAGTATCAGATCGCTCTTTTTACCGAAAGAATCAAGAAACTTACGACTCACCTTAAAAAGAACAGTAAAGATTTTCATTCCCGGCGCGGATTGTTGAAAATGGTAGCAAAAAGACGAAAATTGATGTCCTATCTAAAAAAAACCGATGAGGCATCTCAGCAGACATTGGCCAAGAAACTCAACTTGAAATAAGTACTCGATGCAGGTTTTCTTAACCTGCATTTTGGTTTTTTTATTTTATGAGCAAATAGTTATATGGCAAAATTTAAAGAGCAGCGTGTTGGAATGCTAGTAGATATACAAAACATCTACTACAGTGCTCGCGTATTGTACGGGAAAAAAGCGAATTTCAAAAACATTCTCTTAGCCGGGGCTGGGGACAGAAAGCTTATTCGAGCCATAGGGTATGGCATCAGCACGGTTGAGGGGATGGAAGAGAAATTTTTTGACGCGCTTGAAAAATCAGGTTTTGAGGTAAAAACGAAGGATCTTCAGATATTTCCGGATGGCGCTAAGAAAGGTGATTGGGATGTCGGGCTCGCTATCGATGCCATCAAAATGTCTCAGAGTCTTGATGCGGTTATTCTGGTTTCCGGAGATGGAGACTATATTCCCTTGGTGGAATATATCCAAAACACCACCGGTTGCCGTGTTGAGCTCATCGCTTTCCAAGAGTCGACAAGCGGAAAACTCATCGAAAAGGTGGATGATTTCCTCAATCTCTCTTCGGATAAAAAAAGATTTCTTATTTAGCTCTGTTTATCTCCTAAAAATCACCCTTAATTCGGGTGGTTTTTTGTTTTGTTAATGATTAGCTATTCAAAACGGAATGTGAGTTTTATTTTTTGACAAAAACTGAAAAATACTTCACACTAAGAACAGTTTTCATTAATAAGCACACCTTCTCTCAAAGACTGAGGCACTGTAGCGTAGTGAAGTATTGCTTCAATGCGGCACCGTGTTAGAGTCTGTGAGTGATGGCGCTCTAAAACTATGCAAGAGAAACAATGGTCCCTCCAGATCGGGGGACGTGAGCTGGTTATTTCAACCGGTCTTTTAGCGGATCAGGCGAATGGATCAGTAACAGCTCGATATGGCGACACCGTTATCCTCGCTACCGCTGTTATGAGTAAAGGGGCTTCAAGGATAAATGGGTACTTTCCGCTCATGGTGGATTTCGAAGAGCGCTACTATGCTGCAGGAAAAATCAAAGGTTCAAGATTCGTTAAGCGCGAGGGGCGGCCATCTGATGACTCAGTGCTCGCAGGACGTGCGGTTGACAGAACTATCAGGCCACTTTTCAATCCCCGCATGCGCAATGAAGTACAGGTTATCGTCACAACACTCTCTTTCGATGGCGAGAACTCTTCTGATATCGTTGCTATGATAGCCGCATCCGCAGCACTTTCCCTTTCGGATATTCCTTGGAATGGCCCTATCGGAGCTGTACGTGTCGGACTCATTAATGATCAGTTCGTCCTCAACCCGGTCAATGAAGAACGTAAAGAAAGCGCGCTCGATCTTTTGATTTCCGGAACACAATCAAAAATCAATATGCTCGAGGTCGGAGCTAATGAGGTTCCTGAAGAAACCATTACCAAAGCCTTTGCATTCGGATTTGAAGCCCTCCAAAAAATCGCGGCATTTATCGAAAGTATCCGACAGGAAGCTGGTAAAGAGAAAGCTCTCCCGGCACTTTTGAAAGGTTCGGATGAATTCGAAGCAAAAATCCGTGAACTGCTCTTAACAGAAAATATCGGCGATGCCCTATATCTTAAAGATAAAAAGGCTGTGTATACTCGCACAGACGAAATACAAGCAACTATTACAGAGTACATCAATACCAACTATGCTGAAGAATCAGCTAAACTCCAGGATGTTGCCAGGCAAATATTCGACGAAGTTTCCGATGAAATCGTTCATGCAAATGTCTTGGAAAAAGGTTTGCGTCCGGATGGAAGAAGTTTAACAGAAATCCGTCCTATCACTTGCCGAGTGGGTATTTTGCCACGAACACACGGCACAGGACTCTTCACTCGCGGTGAAACACAAGCGCTCACTATCACCACCTTAGGCGCACCTGGAGACGAACAGACTATCGATACCATGGAAACAGACACCAAGAAGCGGTATATCCACCACTATAATTTTCCACCCTATTCCGTCGGCGAAGTTCGCCCGATGCGTGGACCTGGTCGTCGAGAAATCGGGCATGGGGCTTTGGCTGAAAAAGCCCTTCTTCCTGTGCTTCCAAGCAAAGAAGAGTTTCCTTACACCATGCTGCTTGTTTCGGAAGTTCTTTCTTCCAATGGGTCTTCCTCTATGGCATCGACATGCGGATCAACACTCTCACTTATGGACGCGGGTGTGCCTATTAAAGCGCCGGTAAGCGGTATTGCTATGGGTATTATCGTCGGTGATGAAAAAAACTTCAGAGTACTCACTGATATCCAAGGTCTGGAAGATCACTACGGTGATATGGATTTTAAGGCAGCAGGAACAACCAAAGGTATCACAGCCGTACAAATGGATGTCAAGGTTGATGGTGTAACACTTGAAATGCTTGAGGCGGTTCTTACTCAATCCCATGGTAATCGCAAAGAAATCTTAGAGAAGATGCTCTCCGCTATTCCGGAATCCCGTCAAAACCTCTCAGTCTACGCTCCACGCATTATCACGCTACATATTAATCCGGATAAGATCCGTGATGTTATCGGGCCTGGCGGTAAAATGATCAATCAAATCATCGATGAAACGGGTGTGTCTATCGATATCGAAGATGATGGCTCCGTGTTTATAACATCCGCAGATGAAATAAGCGCTAAAAAGGCAGTAGAATGGATCAATAATATTACTCGGGAAGTGATGGTGGGAGAAATATTCACTGCACGCATCACCCGTATTATGACTTTTGGCGCTTTTGCTGAAGTGCTTCCGAATCAGGAAGGTCTCATCCATATCTCAGAACTCTCCGCTGATCGTGTTGATAAGGTTGAGGATGTAGTTTCGGTAGGGGATATGGTCTCGGTAAAAATAAAAGAGATTGATAGCCAAGGAAGAATCAACCTTTCTATGAAGGCAACAAAACAACCTTCACCGGAGAATAGTGAGAATCTCAGTTAGCTAAAAACGACTTTTTATTATACAATAAGGATATCTTTATAAGGTATCCTTATTTGTTTATCATTCTTCTTATGTCGTTTTTTTCTCAAAAGACACCTTCTCAAAATAATCCTGGCGGACCTGCCTTGAAAGTAAGGACTATGCAGGATGATATCAATAATTTTTCCGATGCGCCAGCTGAAAAAACAGTTCCCGAAATGCCAGTCATACAAACACAAAAGACTGAGCCGCTTAAACCGGTTGAGAATATTCCTCAACACAATAATTCGCCATTTGCCAATACTCCGCCTCCATTAGCTGCATCAACATCCAAAGGACCCTTCACGCAAAACCCCTTCATAACAACACCTCAAACCCAAGATGGTCAGGTACAACAAACACCAACTAGCTTCCAAAAAGATCCGTTCATGCAGGCAAATGATTTCAATGCCAATATACATATAAGTGGCACCTCTTCAACCACATCGAAAGTGCTTTCTTTTTTGGTAACACTTATCATACTAGCCTCCATAGGCGGAGGAGGGTATTATTTCATACACACAAGAAATATTGATGTATATTCCTTGCTAGGAAAAACGCCTATACAGGAAACTCCGAAATTACTCTTCTCTAGCGAAAAACCGAATTATCTTCCTCTAGATAGCTCTATTAGTACCCCTCAGGCATTTCAAACGCTTCTCGCCCAAACAGCGCAGCAAGTGACCAGCCTTAAGAGCACAAAACCTATCGAATTCTTCGTCACGGACGCCAATAATAAACCGCTTTCTTTTAGGGAATTTTCGAAACTTTCAGGCATACAACTTTCTTCGGCAACGCTTAACGCGCTTGGCGATACCTTTTCCCTCTTTGTCTACACAGATGGTCAACGCACCAACATAGGACTTTCTATTACAATAAAAGATGTTACTGCGCTCAAAGAAAGTTTCAAACAAGAAGAACCTTCACTCATACAATCGCTTACGCCGCTTTTCCTCAACAATTCACCAACAGTAACAACAAAAACATTTAGCGATGGCTCTTACAAAAATATGCCCCTACGCTATCTCAATCTTCGCGAAGACACGTCGCTCTCTATCGACTATGCTATTACCACTACTCATCTTATTATCGGAACAAGTATGAAAACGCATCATGCATTACTTGATATTGTTCAATAGGGATAGTGTGTTAAGAAATACCAAAAATAATTCTCTTGTAAAAGAGAATTATTTTTTTAAGGCTTATATACAGAAAAAGAAAGTGGCTTTTTTCAAAAACATGAAAATGGTAGTGTAGGAATATATTTTCTTCTTTGACACGCACGCTTCATAAGAGAGTTATTTACGCGATACAATGAATTCTTGATTGACGTATGCATTTTTTTTTGCTATACTATAGATAAGAGTAAGTAAAGAACTTTGACAACTAAGGAACGGTGAGGGTATTTCCAATCACAATTTCCCCCTATTTGTGATTGGAATTCTCTTACTGTTCAAATGATCTTATAACATAAGATCTCCCCTGACTGACCAGGGAAACATAAAACAAAAATAAAAAAATGCCCTAAGTCAGCTACCTGTGTAGTAACCTTTACGCGTTAGTATATAGATAACTGACTTAGAAGCATACCTTATAAAAAAATAAAAAATAAGGAAAAAACAAAAATAAAGAAAAAAACCAGTTCTTTTAAACAAAGGCCAAGTGCCAGAGAACGGTAAAGAGAAAAGATGTTAAAGTCAGAAAGACATCAAACAAAAAAGCATGCGCACAAATTACATGCGTAGAAAGCTTGATCATAGTATCTTAAGCTAACATATCTACTCACCCGTTGATATACCAGTAGGGATGCTATTATCACACTACACATGTTGGCACATGCCGTCAGGCGATTCACACTGCCCAATATTATTTTATTTAAGGCGTGTCACTGAATCGCCTGACAACCAACTATTTGTCAGGTGTTGATACTTCCAAACGCTCCTTTATAAGGTGTTTTTTTATTCTCAAAATAAGCTTTTTTCCTTTATTGTGTTTACTCTACACACATTTATCATTTTCGCTTCTCAGTGTCTGATTGTGGATAAAGTGTGGATAAATGGTGAGTAACTCTTCAAAAAACGTGTTTATCCTTGTGGTTACTTTCTGAGTAAGTCGCTTTCCTTCGTTTACAAGTTATCCTCTTGTTTTCAACAAACACTATCTATCCACATATTTCACAAAGCACTTCTTTTTTATACACCAAACAGTTCTCCCATTAATCATACGTAGGAAAGAAAAAACGAGCTATCCACCAATTCGCATGCCTAATAGTAACCATAAAGGAAAAAATATTTATAATGCTTCTATGCAGAGTTTAATTCGAAAGAAAGGAATCCTAGGAGAAACTATCGCTTGTACCTATCTTACCAAAAAGGGGTACGTGATAGTGGAAAGGAATTTCCAAAATACCAAGGGTTATAAATATGGTGAAATAGATATCATAGCGCGCTATGAAAATACGCTCGTTTTTGTTGAAGTAAAAACCCGTCTTACTCGAGAGGGGGAAACAATTCTTCCTGAAGAGAATATTTCTCCAAAAAAGTTAAAAAATATGGAGAAAATAGCCTCAACCTATATTCGAATGCAAAATATGCAAAATATCCCATACCGCTTCGATGCCGTTTCCGTACTTTTCAATCCTCAGTCAAAAATAGCGAAAGTAAGACATTTAGAGCATATATTTTTCTAGACAAAGATCGGTATTTTGGTATACTGAAGTGTATAAGGTTGGGGAAATGTGGATAATTTCTATTAACAAAAGGAATACTGGCAAATAGGAATCGATATTTGAGAGTATTTCATGTAATGTTTATGGCACTGGAACAAACGCAGTTACAGGAATTGCAGGCTCAGCTTGAAAATAAGAAAGTTCAACTTGAACAAGAATTGAATCGTATCGCGACGCCAACCGGAACCCCCGGCGAGTATAAAACCCGTTTTGAGGATTTTGGAAGAGAGGATGGCGATAGTGAAAGTGAGACACAGCAGTATGTTGACACTATCGGTGTGGAAGATACGCTTGAACAGCAATTGGCTGCTGTGACAGATGCTTTGATGCGTATTCAGGATGGATCCTACGGAAAATGCGGGAAATGCGGTATGGATATTGATCCCGAACGGCTTCGCGCCTACCCTGCGGCAAAAATGTGCATACAACATGCTTAAAGGAAAGCAAAAATACGCTGCTTGGTGTATCGGTGGGGGTTTGTTTATTATTGATCGCATAATGAAGACTTTTTTCATTATGCGATTTGCTGTATGTAATACAGGTGTAGCCTTCAGTATAGCCATACCTGGAACTATACTCCTTATAGTGAATGTGTTTTTCATACTAGGTATTCTTTTGTGGTATATAAGGACACCGTATGTGAAGAGCGCGCTTATTAACCGGGGTATGGCGTGTCTTGTCGGGGGTGCCGTATCGAATATGATCGATCGCCTATGGTATGGGTGTGTGGTGGATTATCTGTATGTTTTTCTTGATTTCATATGGTTCAATATCGCTGATATAGCTATCGTATGCGGTGGAGCGCTGATTATAATGGAATGTTTTAGAAAAAAATAGACACTGGTTTAAATAAAATCAGAGTATCGTGTATACTGGAAAGAGATTTTTGATTTTTTGTTTATGCCAGCAAAAATATTTTCAGCAGCAGTACTTGGATTGGAAGGGGAAGTGGTTGAAGTAGAGGTGGATGTATTGGGTTCCGGATTGCATCGATTCACCCTTGTCGGTTTGCCTGATACCGCTATCAAAGAATCTCGTGATCGCGTGAGTTCGGCTATAAAAAATAGCGGACTAAAACCACCGCATCATTGCGGGAGGATCACGGTTAATTTAGCGCCGGCTGATCTGCCGAAAAACAGCCCCCTGTATGATGTGCCGATAGCACTTTCTTTTCTTGTGGCTACCGAACAATTGAAATTCGATGTCCATAAAAAAATGTTTCTTGGAGAGCTTGCCTTGGATGGGCGCATCCGCCCGATTCATGGAGCGCTTCCCATCGCTCTTTTAGCGAAAAAAGCCGGTTTTGAGGAGGTGTATGTTCCGGAGGATAATGCGCAAGAAGCTGCTCTAGCAGGAGAGATTAAGATATTTCCCATAAAGACGCTTACGCAAGTGATCAAACACTTGCAAGGGATGGATCGTATCGAGCAAGTTGCTTTTGATGAAAGTCAGCGTATTTTCGATGAACAAATACATCTATTTGACATGAAACACGTGCATGGGCAAGAACATGCCAAGCGAGCACTGGAAATCGCGGCGGCGGGAGGGCATAATGTGCTACTGAGCGGTCCTCCGGGATCAGGAAAAACCCTTCTCGCCAAAACGCTCCCGTCGATTTTACCCAAACTGGTGTTTGAGGAAAGTCTTGAGATAACGAAAATATTTTCCGTATCAGGCCAACTTTCCAAACACAATAGGCTTATAACGCAGCGTCCCTTTCGTTCCCCGCATCACAGTGCGAGTGCCGTGTCACTTGTTGGTGGTGGTTCGATTCCTCGTCCCGGGGAGATTAGTTTGTCTCATCGCGGGGTCTTATTTTTGGATGAATTCGGCGAATTTTCAAAAACTATTTTGGAAAATCTGCGCCAACCGCTCGAAGATGGGTACATTACGGTAACGAGGGCGAAAGGAGCTATCCGATTCCCGGCACGATTTATGCTTATCGCGGCTATGAATCCCTGCCCTTGCGGCAATGCTTCCGATCCGGAGAAGATGTGTTCTTGTTCTCACCAGCAGCTTGAAAAGTACAAACAAAGGATATCCGGTCCCATACTTGATCGTATCGATTTGCATATCGAGGTTCCTCGCGTGCCATTTCATAAACTTGAATCTTCACAGGTATCGGAATCAAGCACTGCTATCCGAAAACGAGTCGAAATCGCTCGTGTCATACAACGGAATCGTTTCAATAAGTCAGATATTCTGACGAATAGTGAGATGACCGCTAAGCATATAAAGCAGCACTGTCTTTTAGATGCGCCAAGTATGGAATTATTGCGCCAAGCGGTTTCTACATTTCATATGAGCGCTCGAGGATATCACCGGCTTATCAAGGTAGCACGGACCATTGCTGATTTGGAGGGTACTGATGCTATCAGCGCGCAGCATATCGGTGAAGCGATTCAGTATCGATTTCGTACCGAGTAGTGATTTTTAGAGCGAAACACGCTATACTTAGAACCTATCGACAGGCTCTAAGAATTGCTCGATAGATGAGAAGTGCTACTATGAAACGATTGTTGTTTATAGCGATACTTGTAGTGATAGGAGTGGGATTGTGGCGAGGGTTATCGATGCCTGGCAGTTTTTGGTATGAGCAGCGGGTATGGATGCCAAAAGACCCTGAAAAAGCGTTGCGCGTGACACTAGATGATGAAGGATACATATTTGAGATAATGACGCATGCGCGTACGGTGAGCGACTTTTTAAAGGAACAACACATAGCGATAGCCGATACAGATACTCTGTCTGCATCAAAAAATGATCCGCTTTACGAAAACAAAATAATACGCATTCAACGTGCCAAGCATATAATCTTAACTATTGGTGGTGAAAAGCGATCGATAACGACATACCAGACCGATACGGAGAAAATGCTGATTGAGAACGGTATTTTTCTCGGGAATGATGATATATTGCTTCCGAAAAAGAGTGGGATAGTGGTGGATGGAGGCAATCTTTCGGTTATACGAGTTGATATTACGGAACAGATAGTTGATAAGCCGATTGCCTTTACGAAAACCGAGGAAGAAGATGCAACGCTAAGTTTCAGGAAAACGAAAGTGTTGCAGAAAGGGGAGGATGGCGTGAAACGATTGACGTATAGGATCATATCGCACGATGGCAAGGAGATTGATCGCACTATGACAAAGCAAGAAGTGATAAAGGATCCTGTTATGGAAAAGACAGTACAAGGAACCTATGTGGAGGTAGGAAAGGCACATACCGGACTGGGAACATGGTATGCATTCACAGGGACGATGGCTGCGGCTAGTCCCTGGCTTCCAATGGGAAGCTATGTAAAAGTCACGAATCAAAATAACGGTAAAACGGTTATCGTAAAAATAAATGATCGCGGACCGTTCGGGAAGAATCGTATTCTTGATCTCGATAAAGTCGCTTTCGCTAAAATAGCTTCTATTGGAGCCGGTATCATACCGCTTAAAGTAGAGGAAATTACAAATTAGAGGAGTTATCCATTATTGTGGATAACATTGTATAGATTGTGTATAACTTTATGCATACAGAAGAAACAAAAAAGTAGCGTTCATTGCTTTGATAGGGGTTTATCTGTATAGTAAAGATAAACGATTTATATGTTTTTTATTTTCCCTATGGCTATACAGGCTAAAAAACAACTCGGACAAAACTTTTTGAAAGATGATGCGGTACTTGATCGAATCGTGGAAGCAGCATCGCTTCAAAAAAGCGATGTAGTGGTGGAAATAGGTCCGGGTACAGGCGCTTTGACGCGAGTGCTTTCAGCGCAGGCTAAAAAAGTTGTTGCATTGGAGGTGGATACCGATTTGATGCCCACACTCTTGAAACAATTCCCGCTTTCCGGTAATGTATCGATTATCGAACAAGATATCCTGACGGCAGATGTGGCGGATATACTGCGAAAACAAGACGTAGCAGAAGGAGATAACTATAAAGTGGTAGCGAATATTCCGTATTATATTACCGCACCTATTATCCAGCGTCTTTTGGAGCTCCCTATGCCACCTAAGTGTATCGTGTTGATGATACAAAAAGAGGTGGCAGAGCGTATTACGGCCAAAGTCGGCGCTCTGAGTATTTTAGCGGTTTCGGTGCAGTATTACGCCGACCCAGAACTGCTTTTTATGGTGTCGAAAACAGCCTTTGATCCGGTTCCGAAGGTGGATAGTGCGGTAGTGCGGCTTATACCGAAGCGCATTTTCAATAAGGATACGGACAAACTCTTTTTCCGTTATGTGAAAGCCGGGTTTTCTTCGCGTCGCAAAACACTGGTCAATAATCTATCATCCGGGTTTCATATATCAAAAGAAATCGTAGCGGAAAAACTTACGCGTATAGGAATTGATGTGAATATTCGCGCCCAAGCACTTTCTATTGACGATTGGAAGCGAGTAGTTGAGATTATGACACCACTTGTATAAGTATCAGCATATACAGCGTGATGATGCCCAGGAGCCATCCCGGAAGCTTTCGGTAGGAAAGCCACTTTTTTTCACTTAATTGTGAAAGCATAAGTATCCAAAAAGAAGCGCTTCCTCCTATAAGTGCCCATATAATCAGCTTTGATTCATGAAAAATAATTACGCTAAGGATATAGGAGAGAAAAATACCGCTACCGATAATAACTTTCCCCCACTGTTCACCGAAAAGAACGGGAATAGTGTATACGTGATCGGCTTTGTCACCGACAATATCTTTGAAATCTTTTAATGGGAGCGATACCATAAGGATAAAAAGGAAAAAAGCGATGAAGGATCCCGGAAGTTTGGCTATAGTGCCATCGGGTGATACAAGAACAAAGCCTATGACGAGAATAAGGACGCTGGCAATAGCTGACCACAGTGTTGCAAGAAGAGGAAATCGTTTGATACGCAGCGGCCAAGCGGAGTACATCCAAGCCAAGGCTTGATAAGCGAGAAGTAGGAGCATGCTTTTGAAGCTTACTAATCCTGCAAATACCAGGGATAGTAAGAAAAAGGTTATACCCAAAGACTTGTATTCTTCGAGAGAAAAGGATTTTTGAGGGAGTGGCCGATAAGTATTGGTCATGTTGTCGATATTTTGGTCGAACAAGTCATTAGCAATAACTGAAGCGAGCCAGGCGCAACCGATAGCGATGAGCAGATTGATAATTCCGAGTACATTGAAGAGATTAAGTGTGAGCGCCGCATCTGCAAATTTGAGAGCTAGGCCGATACCGATGAAAAAAAGGCCGCCATGATAGCAAATTTGCGGGATGCGAGCATTGTGGACAAGCGCGAAGAATTGTTTCGGGAAGTATCGCCAGAGATAGAAGGTTGCAAGAAAAATGCTAAGCGGTGCATAAATGAGGCTCATTTTTATATTGAGCGCGCTAATGAATTCAAAATGAGCCTGGGTGAATAGTGTGGGTGGCGAGAGGAAAAGTTGCGCGGTATCGATGTCATTGATAAGAAAAATACTTTTCTGGAATCCAAGTAGCAGGAAACTTAGCCAAGAAGGGAATGTTCCCAAAATAAAGAGTGTGCTGTAAACGCAAACACTTGATAGAGTCGCGCGGAGCAAGGATTTTGTTTTCAAATAGGTGTATACGCCAACAAAGAGAGTGGTGATGACGACTTCGATGCGTACGCCATAAGTAATGCCCATATCAGGACGGTCGCCGAAAAGGGTGATATATCGATGTCCTAATCCCGAAAGACTGTCGAATTTATAAAAACTCCAAAGATGAGCGCCATGAGTGATCCAGGTGTCCAGCAGTGGCGGTGTGAGAATAATCAAGAAACCGAAAAGAAGCAATGATGAGGATTTCGTAAGGGATACTTTCCAAAAAAACGCTACCAATGGCCATAAAAGAAGAAATGAAAAGAGGAAAAAGAAGAAGGTATGCGTGAATTCGTAGAATAAAAACTGTAGTGAGCGGGTTTCGAAGTCTCCTAACCAAAATTCGATCATAAGTCGCCCGAGGATAAGCGTTGCAAATGACGATAACCATAAAGCAAAGCTTGAAGGCGTCTCCTCAAGGGAGGTTACAAATTTTTTTGTTAGAGAGAGAAGGCTTTTCATACGTATAGTGTATCATAGGATGAAAGATGTGTGCTACAATACTGAGGCTATGAGTGATTTTTTGGAGCGAGAACTCAATCCCGAGCAGGTACGGGCTATGAAGGCGACGGATGGACCGGTGCTTATTTTAGCTGGTGCTGGATCAGGAAAGACCAAGACGCTGACGCATAGGTTGGCGTATTTGATGTATGAAAAAAACGTGCCCCCTTCTCATATACTCGCGGTTACCTTTACCAATAAGGCTTCCCAGGAGATGAAGGAGCGCATCGCGCACTTGCTTTCACGTATGCGGAGCGAGAATGGTACGGAGCAAACCTATCGATCAGCGCTGCCGCATATTGGTACCTTCCACAATATCTGCGCCAAGATACTGCGACAGGAAATTGAAATACTGGGCTATGGCAAGAACTTCAATATTTCGGATGACCAGGATCAGTTGTCGTTGATGAAGAAGGTGATGAAGTCGCAAAACATCAGCACGGAGCAGATTGCGCCGCGTTCGATACTGAGCGCTCTATCCAAGGCCAAGAATGAATTGTTGGATGAAGAGCAGTTTGCCGCACAAGCCGGAAGCTATTATGAGGAGATGGTCGCTAAAGCCTATCGGCAGTACCAGCAGGAACTGCGCAAATCAAATATGCTCGACTTTGATGACCTTATTTTTCTGACCGTCAGATTACTTCGGGATCACGTCTCTATTCTTGAAAAGTATCAAAACCAATTCCGCTATATTATGGTGGATGAATACCAAGATACGAATCATTCGCAATATACACTCATCACATTGCTTGCGAAGAAACATCGTAACCTGTTTGTTATCGGGGATGACTACCAATCAATTTATGGATGGCGGCAGGCGGATATCCGCAATATCTTGGATTTCGAAAAAGATTATCCTGATGCCAAAATTATCACCCTCGATCGGAACTATCGCTCTACACAGATTATCCTCGATGCTGCAGGAAGCGTTATTGCGCGCAATGAGAATCAGCGACATAAGAAAATGTGGACGGAAATAACGGAAGGCGAAACCATAACGGTTTTTTCGGCTCGGGATGAGCGGGAAGAAGCGGAGTATGTAGTGCAGGAAGTCGTCCGGCAAGCATCTGCACAAAATCGGCCGATGTCTGATTTCGCCGTGTTGTATAGGACAAATGCACAATCGCGTATGATGGAAGAGGCTTTCTTGCGGGCATCGCTTCCATATCGCGTGGTCGGCGGTATCAAGTTTTACCAGCGCAAGGAAATCAAGGATATTATCGCCTATCTTCGTTTGACCAAAAACCCTCTGGATAACTTGGCACTGGAACGGATTATCAATGAACCGAAAAGAAGTATCGGTAAGGCGACGCTGGAAAAATGGTTGAAATCGGCTCAGAACGAGGGGAAAGGCATGCTTGAGGCAGGATATGCACTGACAGCCGAGACGAGCGGTTTAAGGGAGGTGAAAATACGGTCGATACACGATTTTTGCGAATTGATGAGCAGTTTTCGGGAATCGATCGAATCGTCGAAATCACTTTTTCATCTTATCGGGCATATTTTGAAAAAAAGCGGCTACTTGAAAAGCTTGGATGACAAGACGAGCGAGGGTGAAACACGCCAGGAAAATGTGCGGGAGCTTTTGAGTGTGGCGAAAAAATACGATGAATACGAGACTGGAGAAGCGCTCCAGCTTTTCCTAGAAGAAGTGACATTGGCTTCGGATACCGATTCTATCGATAGAAGCCTTCCAACCATACACCTTATGACCATACACAGCTCCAAGGGACTTGAGTTTCCGGTTATTTTCGTTATCGGTCTTGAGGAAGGGATTTTCCCGCATTCAAGAAGCGCGTTTTCTCCGCATGAATTGGAAGAAGAGAGACGATTGATGTATGTGGCATTGACCCGCGCCAAACAGAAGGTTTATCTACTTTTCGCTGATCAGCGGACGATTTTCGGATCGACACAAATCAACCCGACATCGCGCTTTGTGGGTGAAATACCCGAGCATCTCGTGAAGGAGGAACGTTTGAAACGGACCGATATGACGGTAACGGCTTTTACGGAAGAGCAATTTAAAAGAAAACCAAAGATAAAGCTTTTTTCCAAATCGGATGCGTTTCGTCCCGGGGATTCCGTGAAACACCCGGACTTCGGACAAGGACTGATTGTCACACTGGCGAATGATATTGCCACTATCGCTTTCAAAAAGAAGGGGTTGAAGAAAATCAATATTTCTTTGGCGTCGCTGGAGAAGGTGTGAGCACTATAGATGCAAAAAACTTGCGCCCACATATAATACGTATATACTAAATGTAGAGTGTGTATAAATAAGTCATTCTATGAAAAATATGGAATATGTAACGCCATCACAATTAACTGAAAGGCCGAGAAATGCTTCTCATGAGAATCAAGAAAAGCCTGATTTTGGCATTGTGAAAAGTATGCTTATGGAAAAATTATCCAGTGATACACAAAAAACTGCTGAAATTCTCAAAAGTTTAGATGAAGAACTTAATCAGCAAGGGCTTAATATTAAAACTTTTTGCGATTTATTTGGTGCTGCCAGTGATAATGATAAAAATACTATTTTGGAAAAGTTAATGACACTTAAACAACCCGATTTTAGTGGAAACTTTGAAGATATAAAAATTGTACGAAAAAAAACAAAAGATACCGTTCAAGAAATAGATAGTATCTTGGATGCTGTCTTGGAAAAAATACGAAGCACGAACAATAGGATTCATTAGTGAGTCTAGCGTGGTAATTTTCTCTTTCCGTGGAACTGTCTATAAATATCGCGCAAACCTTTGTCGACGACATGAGTATATACCTGGGTAGTGGTGATTGAGGCGTGTCCAAGCATAGCCTGCACGCTCCTGATGTCCGCTCCGTTCGAGAGAAGGTTGGTGGCGAAGCTATGGCGAAGGGTGTGGGGATGTACATCTTTGACGATGCCGGCCTTGTGGGCGTAATGCTTAACGATACGCTGTACGGTGCGCGGCGACAGGCGAAGATCATCGGAGACTGATTTTTTTCCGAAACCTTTCGCGTAGGCGATAAAGAGGGCTTCGTCGACGTCTGTTCTTTTGCGAAGATACCATTCGATAGCTTGTTTGGCGTCTTCGGAGAGGAAAATAAGACGCAATTTCGAACCCTTTCCCCGAACACTAAACTCTCCCTTTTCAAGATTGACCTGATCACGGTTAAGACTGACCAATTCAGATACCCGCAATCCCGAAGAAAATAAGAGTTCAAGGATGGCTCGATCACGAAGCGATTTGAGGCTTTTTCCAGAAGCAGCAGCGAATAATCGTTCTATCTCATCGATTTCAAGAAAATCAACCTCTCGTGTGGGATTTTTACCAACCTCGATAGTTTCCGGCGATACAACCAAAACCCCTTGCTTGGTAAGGAATTTAAGAAAGGTGCGCAGGACGATGATGTGATGCGACTGGGAATTTTTAGCGAGCGCTTCTTTTCGTGATGCCGAGGACCGATTGAGGAAAAGGCGGTATTGTCGGATGCTTTCAGGGGTGATATCGCTTGGTTTGACACTTTTTGACCATAGTAAAAACTGGCTTAGGCATTGGTCATAATTTTCCAGTGTCTGCGGCGAACGATTAAGCTCAATTTCCAGGTGTTCCAGGAATCGACGTTTAAAGTGATCGAGAGTATGCATAGTCCTATTGTACCATAAGCTTTATATAAGCCAAATAATGACAATATTGAACCGGGAACGATTGACAGAATGCAGAGGGTTTAGTATCATAGGAATACATAAAAATTAGGGTTTTCTCCAATGGACGCCACGTACTACACGAAGGTGTAGGTGTTCTACGGTGGAAACTTAACTGAAGGATTGATCTTATTCGTACAAATCTTCTCCATGCGACCTTGGGATGGCTCAAGCGCAAGCAGCAAAGGTTTAGAGCCTTCCAGACGAAGGTCTATCGCGCGCAAAGACGTCTGACGCACTATCTTAAGCAACATAAAACGCTCTATTTCCTGCATTTGTTCAGGAATTACTCGGCGCTTTCGGTTGTGGTGGGGAGCGCTTTTTTAGTGACCGGTACCAATGTTTCAGCCACGAATGATGCGAATGGCTTTTTATCCGGATATTTTCAGAATGAATCGGCCGCTACGAAACATAAGATAGCCGCGCAAGCGAGTAAAAAGGACAGCTTATCCATGGTACCTTTGGCGAGCGCTTCAACAAAAGTGGATCCGGATGCTCAGGATGCCGTGCTTTCTGTGGCGGATATGTCGACGGGTATGTCAAATAGTCGCATTGTGGCGACTTCTGCTGGTATGATGAAAGATCCGGAGGAAGATGGCGGTGTGACCATGTATACCGTTAAAGAGGGGGATACGGTGAGTGGTATTGCTGCCAAAAACTTTATTACGGTCAATACGATTTTGTGGGCGAATGATTTGGACAACGTTGATGCTATCAAACCGGGAGATCAGATATTTATTCTGCCGGTAGCTGGCGTGACACATATCGTGCAGAATGGCGAAACCATCGATTCAATCGCGCAGAAGTATCATGCCGACAAGGATCGAATTATCGCTTTCAATGAATTGCCGGCAACAGGTGAAGTGAAAACCGATCAGGAAATCGTTATTCCTGATGGCCAAAAAGAAACATCCAAACCAACTGCTACTCCAGACACTTCCGATACGCTTCGCCGCCAGTATGCCACATCGGCAGGGGCTGGTGCAGTGACCGATATTTCTTCCGGATGGAAAAAACTTGAAGGCAAAGCAGGTGCAGGACATCGTTTCCCTTACGGATACTGTACCTGGTATGTAGCGCAAAAGCGTTATGTCCCATGGAGCGGCAACGCAGGAACGTGGTTGTATAATGCGAAAGCGCAAGGATATAGGACAGGAAAGACACCATCAGTCGGAGCTATCGTAGTGACAACGGATAGTCCATACTACGGACACGTTGCTTTGGTGGAAAGTGTGAGCGGCGGCTCTATCACCGTAAGCGAAATGAACTTTAAGGGTTGGGGCAAGGTGGATCGTCGCGTGATTTCAACCGCGAGCCGATCAATCAAGGGATATGTGTACTAATAATAAAAACTGAAGAAAAGAAGAGCAGGCAGCAAGCTTGCTCTTCTTTTGTTGCACTTATTTTTTATGGTATACTGAAACAGTGCTAGGTTCTTAGTCATTAGCAAAGCGACCGTGCTTTCAAAAATGAAAATACAATTGGGATTTCCCCGTCTTTTTCCTCGTCGTACAAGCGTTTTTTTGACGTTTCTTTTTGCGTTTATATTTTTTTCTTCTTCTATTTCTCCAGCTCAAGCTGTTTGTACAACTCAGGCGGGTTGTGCAGTTGATAAGATTCTTACGGGTATAGGTGGAACAGTCATTAGTGGGGCATCAAGCGTGGCTAGCTCAGCGTCAGATTCATTCCTTAAACCATTCGCTCTCGGGTTGCTCGGATTTGAAGCTGGACTCGCCAATGCTGCTGCCGGACTTTTCGCTTTTATGCTTGATCCGGTCGCTTTTTCCGATATCATGAACAACGGAGTGTTTTATGAAATATGGAAAATCGTACGCGATACCATGAACATGCTCTTTATTCTTGTGCTGCTCTTCTCTGCTTTTGCTACTATCTACCAAATAGATCGGTACAAGTATAATAAAATCCTGTGGATGGTGGTTCTGATGGCGCTTTTGGTTAATTTCAGTTGGCCGATAGCACGGACCATCGTGGATTTTTTCAATAGCATGATGTACTTTTTTGTTCAGTCTGTCTTCCAAACCAATGGACCGGCAGCAGCTAATGGTATCTTAGGTGGTGCAGATCTGAAAAATATCTTCTTACCCAACAATGGCGCTGGCGCTGAGTGGCCGCAAATCATCCTCGCGGTTGTGACGATGGCTATTTTTGCTATTACACTTCTCGTGCTTTCCTTGATGATGCTGATTCGATTGGTAGCTTTGCCGGTATTAGTCATGTTTTCACCGCTCGGGTTTGCTGGTATGGCGGCTCCTTTCACACACAGTTATGCGAAAAAGTGGTGGGATAAGCTTTTTCAATACGCTTCTTTCGGACCGATAGCGGTATTTATGGTATTGGCAAGCATTCGCATCCTGGGTGCAATGGGTGATTGGAAATTACATATGGGAGTGACTGTGCAAAAAATGAGTGCATCAACAGGAGTTTTGTCACCAGAAAGTCTTCAGACATTGATTTTTTTCGCCATCCCGATCATTCTTATGTGGATGGCTATCACATCAGCGCGAAGTATGAGTAATCAGCTCTCTTCCGAAGCGACAAAATATGGAACAACCTTTGGCAAGTGGGCTGGTCGTCAGCCATGGCGAGCGACGAAGGGGGTTTTGCGCTGGACGGGTGCTTCCGGTGGTATTGAAGAAGCCTGGAAAAACAGACGGGGATTGTTTGGCGCTGACTCAAGACGCGCCACTGAAGCACGGGCAAACCGATTGGCCGGGCTTATCGGCGGGGGCACGTCCGGTTTCAAAAATGCCGGATACGAAAACTTTGAAAAACGAGTCGCTGCCGAGCAAGAAGCGCTCAAGAAATTTGGTAATGCTTCAAAAGCGAAAGGCCTGCTCAATAGCGGTAATGCAGAACAGAAAAAAGCGGCCGCCTTGTATCTTGCCGAGAAAGAAATGCTTACCAATGCAGAAGACTTGCAAAATGCTTTGCGCGCTGTCGGTACAGATTTTTCTGCGGCACGCAATATCATTAGCAAGGCTCCAAAGTCATCACTTACCAATGCTAATGATTTGAGCAAGTCGCTGAAAATCTTAAATGACAACGGCCACCAAAGACTCTTGGGTGAAACTATATTGAAGGCGGAGAAAGGTGCTTTAGGCACGAATTACACCGAGTATGGTTCCGTGCTGGCTCAATTATCAGCCAGAGATGCTAATGGTAATATAAGGAAAGATGCTTCCGGTAAGGCGATAGTGGATGCGGAATTGGAAAAAGCCTATAATAGGCGATTGACCGCAGAAGGCCAGACTCATATTCGAGTAGATACATCAAGCTGGACACCTCAGACAAGTAATGCTGTCAAAAATGCCGCTTACGGAGAAGTTTTTGATAAGATAAATACTGAAGATTTAGTAAAACAAAATAAAGATGATCTTTTGAAAAATCCTAATTTCATAGCTTATCTAAAGAGTAGAACTGATGCAAATAAAGAATATAAGAAACAGCTTCTTGCGTCTGCTGGAAGACAGAGCGATAGCTCGGTGATGAGTGCTTGGTCAGCTGGTGGTATTTCTAATACCTCATCAACACCATAAACCATTTTTCGTTTCAAGCCAGCAACATAATTATCCTCATAATCCATAAACCTTTTCTTGTATTAGTATACGTATGGAAACATCCAATAATCAAGAATTACTTTTCGATCCACTTCTTGCGCCGATTCATCCGAACGGCACTCCTTTGACAGAGCAGGAAGCTATCGATATATGGCTGTATTTGAAGCAGGTTTCCGAGGAAACCTATCAACTACTCTCCTCTTCCCTTATAGATGAGGCTTTGCATCGCATGCAGCAAACGCTTGGGTTTACGGACGAGGTGATGATAAGGATGGCATCGCTTTTGCGGATGATGTATTTTGGTAAGATTACTTTTGAACAATTCCCGGAGTTATTGCAGAAGGAAGTGGGTATTCCTCAGGATAAGGTTGCCGTGACAGTGAATTTCATACAGGCAGAAGTACTGTCACTTAAAGCGATACCGAAACAGCCTGAGGTGGCGGAGGATGTTGTCCAAACACAAATGCAAACCACCGCAATAATGCTGCTTGATGCTCTGGCAAAATACCCTCGTATCAACGACCAACAGATTACCACTGATCGCATCAAAATACGTAGCGAGAGAGAATCCGTGCGCGGGACGGTACGCAATTGGCTCAGGGCTTATCGTGATAGTGTCGGTGTGCGCCAGCATAGTGCTATCGAACGCGGGCAATTCCTGTTCCAATCTGAGAATGCCAAAGGTCTCTCCGCTCAAGAACGCGAGAAGGTGGCTGCGCTCTTGAAATCGCTTGATGATCGCGAGGCGCTCGCTATCGATGTTCAAAGACAGGAGATAGTGTTTCCAGTATTCATACCATCGCAAACTACCACTGCGCCGCCATCAGCACTGGCGCAACCACCAGCATTCGTCGCCGATTCATTTGTAACTGAACAGAAACCGGAGTTTGTACCTGAAATGCAACCGGTAATCGCGCCGCAAAATAACGGACAAGTAGCAGGTTCTTTTCCTCAGGCGCCGCAACCGACGACATTCAATTTTTCACAAGCCCTGCCTGATCCCCTCCATCCTTCCGTATTAAATCCTCAAACGCTTCAATCAACACCTCCGGTATCGACTGAGAAATACAATCTTACTCCTGAAGCATCAAGTCCTCTCATACCACTGAATCCGGCTGATGAGAAAGCGTTTCATTTTTCGTCGGGACACATCTTGCCAGCAGAGAAGCAATCTCCTGAAAACCCGGTCATTCCATCAAAAACACCTTCGCCGCCGTCATCATTCGGGTTAGGATATAATCCCGGTACGCCGTTTCGCTCATCGCCACAAATAACTGGTCAGAAAAAAGAAGTTTGGGAGATTCCTTCCGGATTACAGAATGTGGTGGATCTGCGAGCAAAGGAATAAAGGTATGGTATACTAAGAAGGTAAAAATCTATATTGTTGTATGTTATTCAATGTTCCACAGTACATCGATGTCGAAGATAAAGTGGCAGGACCGCTGACCGCTAAGCAGTTACTGTGGATGATCGGTATGGGGGCCGCACTGATGTTTTTGTGGAGCATGCTCAATACGGGCGCTTTTTTTGCTGCAGCAATCCCGGTAGTGTGCGCATTCGTGGCCCTCGCTTTTTACCGGCCTTATAATCAACCCTTAGCTATGTTCATAGCCAATGCATTACTCTTTATGATCCGGCCGAAAATTTATGTCTGGGAGCGTCCTACCAAGAGGACGCCTCAGCGAAAGGAAAAAAATCCTGTGATGGGAGAGATAGTTGTCAATAAACAAGTAACGGTCGAAGAAGTGAACCGGCTCGCAAAAATAGTCGATAGTCAGAGACATTGAACAGTTTTTTATGGAAAATTCTCAACAAAAAAAGAAATCGGCTAGCACGCAGCAATACGTCGATGTGCGCGAGGTACGAGATGGCGTGATTGTGCTTAAGAACGGCGCACTCCGAGCTATTTTATTGGTGTCTTCTTTGAATTTCGATCTGAAGTCAACTGAAGAGCAAGACGCTATTATTTCGCAGTATCAAAGCTTTCTAAATTCCTTGGACTTTCCGGTGCAGGTGCTTATTCATTCGAGAAGGTTTAATATAGAGCCCTATCTTCAATTACTCAAGGAAAAAGAAGAGGAACAGACGAATGAATTGTTGCGCCTCCAGATTTCAGAGTATCAGCATTTTATTAAAAATCTGACGGAAGTATCCGATATCATGTCGAAATACTTTTATGTCATCGTACCTTTTGCTTCTATTGAAGATAAGCAAAGTGGTTTGCTTGAAAAATTGAGCAATATGATAAATCCGAAAGAGGCTATTCATGAGCGACGCGAACTTTTTGAAACATACAAAAATCAGCTATGGCAAAGGGTTGATCATGTGAGTATCGGCCTTTCGGGTACAGGAGTAAAGGTAGCGGCGCTCAATACGGAAGAAATCATAGAACTTCTCTATAATACCTATAATCCATCACTGTTCTCGACGACCCTGACAAAAAATATCAAGGATATCGAACTGAATACGGCGATTTGATGAGCAATAGGTGAATATATACAATAAAAAGCATCGTATGGCATTTTTTTCCAAAAAACAAGAACAACAGGATGAATTCCTGGCGAGCGAAGAACTCTATCAAAGAGGTGTTGCGACGATACGCGACCTTATCGCGCCTTCAGCTATCAAATTGAGCTCCAACTTCATGCAGATAGGAGAGACGATGGCTCGGACGCATTTCGTGGTAGCTTACCCGCGATACCTCAATACGAACTGGTTTTCACCGATTGTGAATCTGGACTTTCCTCTCGATATTTCGATGATGATTCACCCTATCGATACGCGGGAAATCTTAAAAAACCTCCGAAAATCGGTAACGCAAGTGCAGTCTCAGATTCATATTGAGGAGGAAGGCGGCAAGGTACGTGATCCGATTCTCGAGACAGCTCTCAAAGATATCGAAGAATTGCGCGACAAACTTCAGCAGGGAACGGAGAAGTTTTTCCGGTTTGGTTTGTATATCACGCTGTATGCGCAGTCGTTGGAGGATTTGAACCGCATGAGTCAGGCAGTTGAGGCGATTTTGGAATCACAACTGGTCTATATTAAGCCGGCAGTATTGCGTATGGAGCAGGGGTTTACTTCGACGCGACCCTTGATGAACGATGTGCTCGATATTGCAAACAACCTCAATACAGCACCATTATCCACCACTTTTCCATTCGTTTCGGCGGATCTCTCATCGAATGAGGGAATATTGTATGGCATCAATCGTCACAACAATAGCTTGATTCTGTTTGATCGTTTCAAATTGGAAAATGCCAATATGGTGGTATTCGCCAAATCCGGTGCCGGAAAAAGCTATACCGTCAAACTCGAAGTGCTCCGTTCGATGATGCTCGGTTCGAGCGTGATCATTATCGATCCTGAAAACGAATACCGCCACCTGTGTGAGATGGTGGGCGGATCCTTTATTGATATCAAGCTGGGCACGAATTTCCATCTCAATCCTTTTGATCTACCGCGTGTCGGCGAGGACGAAGATCTTACAGCGGTGCTGCGCAATACTATCGCCGGGCTTATCGGGTTGATTCATTTGATGCTTGGCAATCTCACACCGGAAGAAGATTCGATTCTCGACCGTGCTCTTCGGGAAACCTACGCTATTCGTGACATTACTCCTACGGGGCGTTTCCGCGACATACCATCCAACGCTTTTCCGACCATGCTCGATTTGTATGAAGTCTTGAAAAATATGGAGGGTGCAGAATCTTTGGCTGCGCGTCTCGAGAAATACACCGAGGGCATCTTTTCGGGATTTTTGAGTAATCATACTAACGTATCCTTGCGCGAGCAGTTAGTCGTATTTAATATCCGCGATTTGGAAGAAGAATTGCGTCCTATCGCGATGTATATTATCTTGCAATTCATTTGGAATGAGATGCGATCAGAGCTTAAAAAACGGATTGTGGTGGTGGATGAGGCGTGGGTGATGATGCAGCACGAAGACGCGGCTTCATTTCTGTATGGCATAGCCAAGCGTTGCCGAAAGTACTATACGGGATTGACGACTATCACTCAAGACATCGGGGATTTTATGCATTCGCGCTATGGCAAGCCTATTTTGACAAACTCTTCGCTCCAGCTCCTGCTGAGGCAATCACCAGCATCTATTGAATTGGTTGCGGAGACATTTTTCCTTACTGACCACGAAAAATTCCTGCTTTTGGAAAGCAATGTGGGCGAGGGGATTTTCTTTGCCGGTACCAAACATGTCGCTATCAAGGTTATTGCCTCCTATAGTGAGGACCAGATTATCACCTCTGATCCGCGACAACTCTTGGAAATCGAGCAAGCGAAACAGGATTTCGAACAAGAAAATAAGGAGAATGTTTAAGCGCTCCCTGTATGAATATATCGCACAAGCAAAAACAATTTTGGATGAGCAATGTCGTCATTGTGATAAGCCTATTAGGAGCTGTCTTATTTCCTGCCGCTGATGCTATTCAGTCGATTATTATAAGTATAGCTTTTCTCATCGTCCTTCCTTTGCTATTCACATATTTATTTTTGAAAGAAAGACTCCCTTTTCTCGGTCTTTCTTGGGGAAATGTGACGCAGGGTAGCTTGTGGTTAGCGACATTTCTGTCTCTTGAGGTGTTTTCGTTAATCGGATTGATTCGTTATACGGACGCATTGAGCCGCTTCGATATGCCGCTCGCTGTTCGTTTGAGTTTCCCGTTGTTTATACTCTTTATTGTGGTTGTCGGTATATATGTATTCATGGCTGAATTTTTTTTCCGAGGATTCGTATTTTCCGTATGGCAAAAAAATATCGGTACCAAGGCTTTGTTCGCCCAAACTACCGTGTATCTCATTTTTTTGGTAGCGTTGTCTCACTGGAAAATAGGCGCATCTTTTCTTGTTGTTGGTATCATGGCTCTTCTTTCAGGATTTCTCGTTATCCGTTCCCGATCGATAGTGTATTCATTTTTATTTTCATATATCTCTGTTATACTAGGGATAGTGAGTATTATTTTTTTCGTAAAATAAATTAGAAAAAGCCGGAGTAAAAGATACATCGTTTATGAAACATGGTATCGTACCAAAAACAAAAATGGCACACAAATTAGTTGTTGTAAGTTTAATTATCTCGCAGCTCGTTTTCGCTTTTTCGATACCGAAGAATGCATATGCCGAAGTCTTCCCTTGGGATCTGGTAGCTGAGACCGCTTCTATAAATGCTGGCACAAGTGCCGCAAATACTGCAGCAGCAGCCACGGTATCTGCAGCTATTGTGACCGCGCTTGGCTTAGGAGCTTCAGTTTTAAGCAGCTCCAATATGAATGGTGTCATGAGTGATGTGGAAAAACGATACCACATCAACACGAGCTCCGTGCAGAATCTGGGCGAGACAATGAACACTTCTTCCAATAAGGAAACCGTTCCGCAGACGAATGTTTTTTTTAATCCGACCGATCCGAAAAACGGTAAGGAGATAACCGCACAAGCCTTTCCTATGTATTTTTCAAGTCCGAAGGAGACGCTTTATTTCACTTGGTATCTTAAGCGGAAAAATTGCGATTTGAAAAATGATAATCTGAGCGAGGAAGAAAAGGCTTGCGACCTCGATGGGAGCGGGTCCATCACTGTCAATGACTGGAAAGTAGCGGCGATGCGCAGGATTGCGACTGGAGGTTTTTCATACGATCAAGCGAATTACAGTGTCGCCAGCAACGACAATGACGAGTATAAGGCGCAATTCGGCGGTGATAAAAGCAAGAGCGGGTATTGTTTTGTGCATAATTTCGATACAGGAATTGATTACGGTTTAGTCGATGGCGGTGACAACAACGGATGTAAACACCTGTTCCCGAAAACTCCGGGACATACGACCGGAGACGGGTCGTCATTCGATGCTGATGCCGAGCGTTTTTGGCAGACTGATCCGCAAGATCCAAGTACGGCGCAAAATGGTAATAAGGATGAAGCAAATGTAGTTGGACTCGGACAGGATAAATTTACTTGGAGCTATGCTACCGGGGATCAAGTAGGGGTTGTGATTGAAGGACTATCTATGGTTCCGACCAAGTTCCCCGATGCTTCCATGCAGGTGATGTGGGCCTTCTCCAGAAACAAATGCACTCCTATACCGACAGGAAGATCCGTACCTGGAGCAGCTTACAATGGAGGTGCTTCACAAATTCCCACGGCGAATATGGATGTGAACGATTGTTTGAAAGATAACCTCATTGATCCGACACAAGGTGATCAAGCCGGAAAATTGGATATTCAGCTTACGAGCTCCCCGGAGAATCCGGTCATGCATTTCTTTTCGGACAGCAAACCTGATAGGCAAGGTAGTGTCGTGACGGCCCAGTCAGTCCTTTCGAATTCCGTTACCCAAAGTTCTCGGGTATCCTATGAATGGCGCGTGTACGCTAATACCAATAAATCACAGACAGATGATACTGCCTGGGAGGATGTGACGCAAGGATTGATTGATATGCATAATCTTTCCAATGTGAAAGGGAATGATTTAGCTGCTCTTAAAATCAATCTCAATATTGATGAAAAAACCCAAGTGAGCGGAGAGACAGTATCAAAAAGATACTTTAAAGATGGTGTGGGTTACTTGCGTGTCAATCTGACAGCAACAGAAAATTTTGAAGCAGGCAAAAAGCGTGTAGGGAGGGCCTCAACTATCATTAAAATGACTGAGGATCAAGCTCGTATACAGACCCATGCAGTCAACGTCGACACTTCAAATTGGAAGCTTCGGTTTGTAAATCCTAGTTTGACGGATAATGGCCTGTTATGTGAGGATAACGCTTCTGATCGAACTATTTGCCCGGTCGTAAAGGGGCAGATTATCGGGGTGAATTTCAATCCAGATAAACTTGGATTACAGCCCAATAACGGAGCTGATATTTCCTGGACAATCAACAACCAACTCTTTCATTGTAGCAGCGCTATTTCACAGGATGGGGATTGCGCCAATGGAACGGAGAATTTTTTCCCAGTGACGGGCGATATAGGCGAGACATATAATGTGACAATGACCGCCAATAATCCGGTAACAGGAAAATCGATTACGCTCAATCGCATGTTTTCTGTTGTTGAACCATCGCTTTTGATAGTATCGGCTGATAGTGCCAAGGTGTGGCCAAAATACCTGGGGCAGTATGTGGATGCCAGTGGAAAGACCACGGATAACTACAGTCAGGATGTGTTTGAAGCATTCGCTGGAGGGGCGTTTTCCTTAAAGGGTCTTTTTTATCCTAACGCGCTTAAAAACAGCGCCAGCGTGTCGTGGCTTCTCAATGGTGTGGCTGCAGCGCCTGATAGTGCCGGACTACTCGCTATCGACGCGGCAGCCGCTCCGGGATCAGTTTACACGGTTTCTTTGAATGGTTTATACTCCCCATCGCAGAATAGTATCAAAGCGATATCGACGATCTGGGGCATTTCAGTGGTCGGTGCCGTGGAAACGAAGCTTTCCCGTGATATCCAAGTTGAAATTATGCCAAGTGCTGATGGAATCGCTCGAGGACCGATGAGTGGTCCCAAGAAGTTTTTCGCGAGCATTATTTCGTATATTCCGACATCGATCATTTTCTTCTTCCGTTTGATCGTGACTATGGGAATGATTTTACTGACGCTTGGAGTGATATTTTCCCTTGTTCCTGAGCAAAGAAAATCCGGTCAAAATTTGAATTATTAACAGTGTCCGTATGAAACTTTCTCGATTCCATACTCTTTCATTGGCCATACTTCTCTGTATGGGCGTGTTTGTGTTTATCGGAAGCCCGGTTGCAAAGGCGGTCACAGCTCCGCAGTATACCCAATTGGAGAATATTCCGGGAGCTGAAGGGAAAAACAAGTCATTTCCCGAATACGTGACATCCATATATAATCTCGGACTATGGTTGGTGGGTATTTCGGCTATGTTTATGCTCTCGGTCGGGGGGTTTATGTATTTGACAAGCGCTGGCAATACATCGGCTGCCGGATCTGCCAAAGGTGTAATCAAGGATGCTCTTATCGGCCTTGTGCTCGGGCTTTTTGCATGGCTTATCCTCAATACCATCAATCCAGACCTCACGACATTGAATGTGAGCGGACTGCAAACAGGCACATCGGTAACGCCGATTCCCGGAGGGCAGGCACCATCAATACCTTCTGTAGGAGCTAGCGGACAGTATACAAACAGTGAAGCAGTAGCAGTATTGCAGTCTGCGGGAATTTCTGTAACCAGTAGCGGTAATTGCAGCGATCAGAACAATGCAAACTGTACCAGTTTGGAAGGAATACCAAAAGATGCGATTAATAAAATTATCAAACTGAAACAGAGTTGCGGATGTTCTTTCAATGTGACAGGAGGTACGGAAGTAGGTCATGCCAGCCATGGCCCAGGACTGCCCGTAATGGATGTTTCTCAAGACCAGACACTCGGTAATTACCTTAATAATAGATCGAACTTATCATCTGCAGGCATAAGTAAAATATGTGCTACATCGACATGGCAGAGAGTCTCATATAATTGCGGCGGGTATGTTGAGCAAAAACAACATTTCCATCTCGCATTTTGATTGGTGAAGAATAGAGGTGGTTTTTATCGGCGTATTCTATGAAAAAGGTATTCTTCATTTCCGCCGTCGTATTGGGTATCACGCTGCTTTTGGCAGGAGTGTACAATTTTGCGTTCCGCAACAATGTCAATAACCCATTGGCAAATGACACCGCGACCATCGAAGTGAAGAACCCGTCAATAACAGTGCCTGAAATAAAGGAAAATCCTATCAAAGCATTGACTGATGAAAAGGCTATGAGTCCTTCGTATGATGCGCAGAGCAATAGTGTCCGGTATTTTTCTTCTCAGAAACGCGAAATAAAGAATGTTTCTCTGGATACGCAAGATGTGACCACGGTCATGCCTCTTTCTGGAGAGCCGTCTCATGCTGCGTGGTCGCCTCGCAAAAACCAAGCTTTAGCGGAGCTTAAAACAGGACAAGAAACGCGATGGTATCTTATCGATACGGATACAAAGACGGAGATACCACTGAAAAACGGTATCGAAACACCCATATGGACACAGTTGGGAGATCGCATTGTATATAAATACTATGATACCAAAACAAAAGCGCGAACCTTAAATACCGCTAATCCTGACGGGAGCGATTGGAAGGAGATTGGAGAAAGTCCTTTTAAGAATATGAGTGCTACGGTCATGCCACAGGGAGGACTGTTTGTTTTCTGGAATCAAGGTAATGCTTTCGAGGAAACATCTTTGCGTAGTGTGGCACTTGTCGGCGGTGATGTGAAAACGATGTTTTCCGGAAAATTTGGCGCTGATTATGCGTTTTCTCCTGACGGACAAAAGATACTGATGAGCTCGACCAATAAAAAAGGTGGTACGCTGCCGATGCTGGGATTACTGCTGAATCAAGGTGCTCAGTATCAAAATCTTTTGATCCCGACACTGGTCACTAAAACCGTGTGGGCAAAGAATGGGAAGTTAGTATACTATGCTCTTCCCGGGGCGCTCCCTGAGAATGCGATTATCCCCAATGACTATTTTTCCCAGGCTATTCTAACGCAGGACACGTTTTGGAAGGTGAACCTCGAGACAGGAGAAAAAAACCGTATCGTGGAAACGAAAGACATAACTACCAGCTACGACGCCTCATCTATGATACTTAGCGATGATGAGACTATGCTTATCTTTATAAATCGTGTAGACGGAAAGCTCTACAGTATCCGTCTCTAATGCTTTGCGCGGAGCATGCTTCTCAGTAACTGTCTAAAATATTTTCATTTTTTGCTTTTGCGTGGTGTTTTTTCGAACTGCCGGGTCAAAGACGAAAGGCGAGAAAAAATATCATCAAAAGCTAAAAAATAAGGGAAAAAAGATTTTAGACAGTTACTAAAGACCCAATGCCATCAAAAGCCAAAACTGATACGCGAGATCATTTTTCCAGTACGGTGTATCCAAGAGGCCGATGAGCAAAAGAGTTATGAATATCCCGACAAGCGTCCATTTTACGGATGCTTTTTTTGGTATGTCGGTACGCGTGCAAAGTAGGCTTCGTATCCATAAGACAATCAGTATGAGGAAGCCGATAAGCCCGATAATCCCTGTCTGGAGCCAGAAAGCAAGGTAAAGGTTATGCGGATGCGGCACGGCCCACTCAAGGTAGGGTGGGAAATAGTGTTGATAAGCAAGGTAGGTGGTCTGGAAATTGCCCGGACCGATACCAAAGAAAGGATGGTCAGAGATCATTTTCGCGGAAGACTGCCAGATCATGATGCGCGAAGCCAATGAAGAACGGTCGCTGAGATGAATGATATCGGAAAACTTCTGTGTGTGTGCTTGGAAAAGCAAGAAGACTGTGATAAGAGCGATGTATAGAGCTCCGATTCTGATGCGTATTGCCGGCGATGATACGCTTGTAAAGAAAAGAATACCGAAAAAACCGATAAGGGAATCGATAATCACCGTATACGAAAGCGTAAGGTAGAGCGTTACACAAAGTAATATCCATGAGGTTAGATCAATGACACCCCGAAGATTTTTTTTGTGCGAAAAGGTCTGAGTCACCCAATACCATCCAAGCAAAACTCCCGGAAAAAGAAAGAGCGCGAGATAATTCGGCGAG
This sequence comes from uncultured Bdellovibrionales bacterium, assembly GCA_964624415.1. Classification (GTDB taxonomy): domain Bacteria; phylum Patescibacteriota; class Minisyncoccia; order Moranbacterales; family UBA1568; genus JAQTRS01. The sequence goes on from CAZUWR010000002.1 coordinate 75,311, forward strand.
AGGTAAAAGGCCTTGAGGCGCCCGTCATAAGTGAGGCTGCCTCGGGAAAAAAAGAAGAGAGCCGCAATCGCGGTGAGCACCAGTGTGGCGTACCATACCATCAGTGTTTTCTGAACCACAACAGAGGGATTGTTTTGATGTATGGTTTGAGAGGTTTCTTCCTGATGAATGGTTTGGAATACCAGCCATCCAAAGAGTGCAGGAAAGAAAAACCAGCTCTTAATAATGCCCAGTTGAACCAGGGTGAGACCATTGAGTATTGATGAAGAAATGACACCGAGAAAGATCATCGTAATTGCTATTAAAATTGACGTAGGAAGCTTTTGTATTCTCAAACCATCAGTATGACATCGTGTCCATACAAATACCGCAGAAGCGAAAATAACCATCAATTCCGGCATATATATCGGCACTCCGAGCACAAAGAAGCGCGCTCCGGCAAAAGGGAGCGTCATAATGGTCGCGAGCAGGAGATACTGAAGGATAGATTGGGGTTTCATAGCGATTTTAGAATAGCATTTTTTCCATTTTAGACATAGGAATCAGTGTTATGTACTATATTTTATTTTTTGGTGAGTATGTTACTATGGATGGGTACTAAATCTTTAAAGAAAGCATGAATATGGCACTTTCAATTCAAGGTATGACCGAGGATGTCCTCCGTATTTTTAGCAAGTACACATCCACAGGAACAAATCCTTGGGATTACAAGGTAGCTGCTTTTGATTTGCAGTATCAACTCGGTAATCTTTCGAAACGTATTTCTCAGCTCGATAACAATCGGTATAACGAAGGTTTATCTCCGGAGAAAATAAAGGCATGTATCGCCGATGAAATTGCGGATATTATGGCGGAAGCGCTCTTTATCGCCCATGAGCTCGATATCGATGTCGAAAAAGGATGGCGTGCAATGATCACAAGCGATGAGACAAAAATCAAAAATCGTCAAAGTGATTCTGAGTGATAGTATGTTTCAGTAAAATAAAACATGACATCCTTTGTTTTATCAGGTTATTTTTGTGAGATTTTTACAGCGCGGAGGGAAATAAGGAAAAGCAAAAGAGGGACGATATGCACGGAGTAGAGCGGAGTTTCGACGAGGGAGTGCGCGGTGAAAATAATGAGGGATATGGCTGGCCAGAGGTAGAAACTTTGTGCCCGGTTTTTTGTATACAAGGCGATGATAGAAGTGGCGATGAGTATGATGAATATAAAGGCATTGATAATTCCTGTTTCTGCAGCGATATCAAGGAAAAGATTGTGGGCATAGATCGGGTCGCGGTAGGTGGCGCTTGGTTTGACAGCGAGGGAGTAGTTGCCGAGGCCGACACCGAGAAGCGGATGCTCAATGATGATATCCGTTGCAGCTTGCCACATCGCGATACGCCCTTGGTTGGAGCCTTCATCGGTATTGAAGCTCGAAAGGAATCGCGTACCGATCGGACTGGCGAAAACTATAAAAGCGCATCCGAGAATCGATGCGAAGAAGAGTTTTTTAGTGCGAGTTGTCCAGTGACGAAAGCGGAGAGCAAAGAGGAAAAGTAATCCACTAACTATACCGAGATATCCACCGCGCGAAAATGTCAAGAGGTTTGCGAGGAGAATGGTGGCGGCGATACTGAAAAACAGAGTCTTTTTTTGTTGGAATACGAAAGCAAGTCCGATCGCGAGCGGCGCCGTCATCCCGAGATAAAACGAGAGCATATGCGGATCGGGGAAGATAGCGACGGCGCGCATCAGAGTGTGTCCACCGATATTGACGAAGATGCTCGGATAATTGGCAACGGATTGTGCGAAGGCGTCCCCGAGAAATAGGGGGAGTATATTGCGGGTGAGGATTTGAAAGAGGGCGTTGAGTGGGATGACGAATTGTAAGAGGAATTGAATGATGCTCACGATGGCGAGCGCGAAAGATCCGAAAACGATACATTTCGTCAGATGGACAACTTTTTCATGTGTATCAAGAAGTACCGTGAGCACGAAGTAGAGCGGGAAAAAGGAAATCAGGAAAAGCAGTTTGCGCAGTCCCCAAGACACTTCGGATGCTCCTACAAGGGAGAATGTGCAGAGAAAAAGAAAGGAAAGAAGTAGAGGCGTTTGTATGCGCCAAGCAATCCAGAGTTTTCGTGTGATAAGGCTGTGAACGAGCCACATAATGACGATAAGCGGAATAATAACTCGTACCGAAGCCACATCGAAACCACCGCCTGGATTGAGCGCAATTTGGAATGGGAGAAAAAGATAGAGAAGGGAAATGAGGGTAAGCATACTCAGTGAGAGAATAATGTCCGTAGTATTTTTAAGCACCGACTTTCCCATCTTGGTCGGTGTTTAGCGAAGTAGCGGTCTTGTGAGGCGTAGTAGTATTGTTTTTGCTGCTTGTGTGACGGTGCGCTGTGGCCGGAGATATGCATCAATGCCATATCGGGGAAATAGAGTACGGATTTTCCTTGTGCCAAGACTCGATCGCACAGGTCGATATCTTCGAAGTAGAGGAAAAAAGTTTCATCAAAACCTTTGATTTTACGGAAAAAATCGCGCGGGATGAAAAGCGAGGCGCCACTGACCCAATCGACCGCGATTGGTATTTGACTTTGCCAGAGTTTTTTACTCGCAGGAAAACCAAAATTATTGCGAAGGACATCCCAAAGGGTCCCTCGCGTGCCCGCGCTCCATTTTTGTATGCTACCAGATTGCGTGAGCAGTTTGAGGCCGATTATACCTATTGATGATTCGCTTTGAAATCGATCGCGTATAGAGCGCAGATCACCGGAGACGAATTGCGTATCGGGATTGATGAAACCTAGTATCTCTCCGGAAGCGTTTGCGGCACCGATATTGCAGGCTGCGCCGAAACCGAGATTGTTTTTTGTGTGGATGATTGTGAAAGGGAGTTGCTGCGCAAGCGCGTCAAGGATCTCTTTTTCAGTGATATCGTTATTGACAATGATGACCTCGTATTCATCGGGAGTAAGGCTGGTTGTTTCAAGAGAGGCGAACCACCCAGGAAGAAGGGCGGCGCTTTGGAAATTGACTATAATGAAGGAAAAAATTGGATGCATAGCTGAGGAACGTTCATTTTAGAGTAAGCAGCGTAAGCGCATAGCAAGAAGATGTTTCTTTTGGAGGCTTGCGAGACTGTCGAGGTGAGCACGAGGAATTTTTCAGCAGAAAAATATCCGTACTCCAAAAAAACATCTTCTTGCTATGCGCGGTATAGGAGAAATCAGCTAGATTACCTTGCATCAAGATAATCCCGATAAGCGCGGGCGACTTCTTTGGCAACAAGGTTTGTGCCTGAAGCGCAGTTAAAGTAATTTTTGATGCGGCGCCCAAGAAAATAGAGCATCACCCATGGCCTCAGAGAGGCTGGCGTATTTTCATGGAAAAATTGTAATCCGGATACAACCAGCCAGTACATTTTTTCAGGGTTATCCTCAGAGTTTTCCGCATGAAATATGTGCGTAGTGGGGACAACGAGGAGTCCGAATCCGGCACGCGATGCCTTAACACTAAAGTCAGCATCTTCATAGTAGAGAAAGTATTTTTCATCGAGCAGCCCGACTATTTTGAAGACGTCTTTTTTGATCAGCATCGCGCAGCCGCAGATGTATTCTGAGGGAAATGATTGCAAGAGCGTGGGCGGACTGACATGCAGTGTTCGCATATGTATCCAGTCGATAACACCCTTTCCAAACCAGATATTTTTGGTGCGGGTATGCAGAATGAGCGGACTGAGAATGCCGGTTTTTGGCTGCTGTTCACCGACCTCGACAAGTTTGGTAAGTGAATCCTTTTCCACAGTGGCGTCGTTGTTGACGAGCCAGACATAATCGGCACCTTTTTCAAGAGCGAAACGGATACCGACATTATTGCCGGCAGCAAAACCGAGATTGACGTCATTTTTGATGAAGTGCGCGCGTGAAAACAGGCGCTTCGCTTCTTCGATCGATCCGTCTTTGGAATCGTTATCGATCACCACTACCTCGAAATTCTGGTAGCCGAGTTGATACACAGATTGAAGACACGCCTTAATCGTCGCCTTGCCGTTGTAGTTGAGGATGAGGATGAAAACTTTCGGATGGGTCATAGTAAACAGTATATCACCTAGGAAGTGTTCCATGAAACCCATGGGCTTTGTCACCGAGTCGTATGCCATAGGCATATGCCCACACGTCAACGTCGATCCATTCGGTGCCGACTTTCGCTTGCAGGTATTGATGAGGGGAGATATACCAGATATGCGTCCATCTCAAACGAATATCGCTCTCGGTGAAAAATCCGCTTTTGACAAGAAGAACCCTGAGGAGGTAATTGATGTTGGTGCAGTGAAGAAAGCCGTTTTTGTGCCAGAGTACTGCAATGTCACGCAAAAATATATCCGATAAACAGGTATAGGTTTTAAGTCGTTCCCCGTGATATTTCTCAGTAAGTATTGTGTATGCATTAAACAAGCATATTTTTTGAGAAACTGATTGCTTGAGTTGTTCCGCTACTATCCGCATATCCTCGGGCAGTGATTCAGGAAGAGGCGTTCTTGAAAAGAAATCTAAAGGCATACGGTACGCAGTTATTCAATGACTACACCTTTCCCGCGGGCGAATTTGGAACCGGCAAGGACCTGGAGAATCTCCTCTTTTTCGATGGCATCGGTCATCCAGAGCGAAACAAGATAGATGGCGATGCTACCGAGAATAAGCAACGCCAGGTGAAGATGCGGGAAGAAAAAAAGATACAGACCCATAAGTGCCCCGGAAAAAGCGACTCTTCCGAAGTGGGTGGAGCTTGGTCGGTAGTGGGTGTGCTTATACACAAGAGTGAATGAGAGAAGAACAACGAACATTTCCGTCAGTACGGATGTGAATGCTGCCCCCGTATAGGAATAGCGGGGAATGAGGATCAGGTTGATCAGTATATTGATGGTGGCGACGACGATAAGGGCTTTCATAAGTTTGCCCTGGAGATTGCTGACGACCAGTATGGTATTGAAAAACTGTCCGAAAAAGATGAAGGCGAGGGCGAAGACGAGGATGCGGAGTACGGTTGCCGATTCGGGAAATCCGGCACCGCCGATGATACTGACGATTTGCGGTGCGAGGAAAAAGACGCCGATGACGAGCGGCACGACGAGCACGAGAAAAACCTTGAAGGTTTTGTTGGCAATAAGATCAAACATATTCCGGTCGGTAAAGACATAGCGTGAAAGCAGAGGAAGCACGAGACCGGCAACCATAGCGGGGAAGAAGATGAGATTCTCAATCACTTTGTAGGCGACATTGTAGATGCCAACATCGGCAGATGTTTTCAGAAATGACAGCAGGATGGTATCGGCTTTGAAGTAAGCGAAAGTCACGACGGAGGCGATACCGAGCGGAAGAGCTTGTACTAGAAAGCTTTTCCAATAGACCCGATCATACTGGAAGGAGAAGGTGAAATAGCGCCGGCTGATCCAAAAAACAACGATGGCATTGAACATCATATACCCGAGTAGGGCGAGTGCGATAGTGATGAATCCGAGGTGTTGCTGTACTGCTAAAAGAATGATGCCGAGCTGGACGAGTTTGCCGAGGAGCTCGATGGTGGCTACCTTGTCCATAGCCAGGTGTTTTTGGAAAATGCCGTTGAGTGTCATGGAAACGGAGGAGAAGATGAAGGCGACCGCCGCGATAATGATGGCGAATTTGAGATCGAATGAATAAGGGAGGAAATAGACCAGTATCGGTGTGAGAAGAAGAATCACTAAAGAAATGAGTAGGCGCAAGGTGAGTACATTGCTCATGATATGGCTTTCCTTGGCACCTTCGCGGGATATTTCGCGAGCCGTGACCGATTGGAGGCCCAGGTCGCCGATGGCATTGAAAAAACTGAAAAAAGCGAGCATAGTGGCGTAGTCTCCGAAGCCATCCTTGCCCAAATAGCGCGTAACAAAACCGATGGCGACCAATGCCAAGGCGGTCGAAATGATTTTCGCCACGGCGTTGAAGACGACATTGTAAGCTATTCTTCCGGCTAATGCCATAAAAATCTGTGAAATTATTGGGGGGAGAATGATATGAAGATACTATTTTTGGAGTACGTGCATTTTTCTGCTGAAAAATTTCTCGTGCTCGCCCCGTCGGGCTTCGCAAGCCTCCTAAAATAGTATCTTCATACCATTCTCGCGACCTATGCAACGAATTCCTAAATTCTGGAAGTTTAGTGTGATACAAAAAATCCTTGATACAACCAGTATATCAAGGATAGCTTTACAAAGAAAGGTTACTTAGAGTATCGGGGCGGGCTTGACCGTTACTTTCCGGTTTTCATTGACACCGGTGCTCTCCGTCACCACCTCTTTATTGAGCGCCAGCTCCGCGTGAATGATCTTGCGTTCGTATCCGGCCATAGGTCGCAAAACAACCGGCATGCGCGTCTGAAGCGCTTGTTGCGCGGCACCGTGTGCCTCTTTGACCAGCGCCTGGCTTTTTTGTTCCCAATAAGAATTGACATCCAAAGAGAAAACCACGTTTTGCTGGAATTCTTTTTTGGCTAAAAGTCGAATGATATGCTGGAGAGCCTGAAGATTGACACCGTGCTGACCGATCAGGAGATTGGAATCTCCTTCGACGCGGATATTGCAGATGAAATCGCCCTGACCTTCACAGACCGGTTCGCGGAGGCTGACCTGCGCCTCAAATCCCATATGCTCGACGATGGTTTGTGTGATGGCTTGTATGCGGGTGGCTTGAGTGATATCCATACGGGTGTTTTTTATTCCTTAACGGGTTGAGCGGTTTTGAGGATGTATTCTTGTTGGGCGATCATAAAGAGTGTTGATACGAGCCAGTATAAAGAAAGTCCGGCCGGAAAAGTGAATCCGATAAACAGTGTGAGCAATGGCCCGATAATGAGCATCTGCTTGGTCATGATGGTGGCGAAATCAGGCTCACTGTCATCTTTCGGTGCGGTTTTTGGCTGGCGCGCTATCATGATTTTGGTCTGATAGTACTGGGCGGCTGCTGCCAGCACAGCAAAGACATAGTTCGGATGAGTAAGATCAACGATGCTTAAAAAGAGGTGATGAATTTGCCCTGGGTTGGCGATAAAGGTGTAAAGATTTTCTCCCTGCACCTGCAGTCCGGATTGAGAAATATTGATAAGAACGCGGTAGATGGCGATGAAGAAGGTGAGTTGCACGATAAGTGGGAGGCACCCTGCCGCGAGATTAACCTCTTTTTCCTTATAAAGCTCTGCGAGAGCAAGGTTTAATTTCACCTTATCTTTTTTATGCTTATCTTTTAATTGTTTGATAAGTGGTTGCAGTTCCTGCATTTTCTTCTGTGATTCAATCTGTTTGTGCGCAAGAGGAAAAAGAGCGAACTTCAAAATCAATGTCGTGAGAATGATAGCGATACCGAAATCATGCCCTGGAACCGTATTGTAGAGGAAAATAAGGACATTGTAGATTGGGTTATAGACCAAAGTGTCAAAGAGAGCCATCATGAAATTGTATGTAAGAGATTATTTTTTTTCAAAAGCAGGCGCAGATCACGCTCAATAGCATCGTATGTCAGAGTTTCCGGTTTGTAGCGATACAAGACAATGATAGCAAAACCAGGCCGTAATGCAAAGAGCTGCGAGCGCATCGCTTCCCGTAAAACTCTTTTGGCGCGGTTCCGGTTGACGGCTTTGGGGAAGTTTTTTTTGCTCGCAATAAAACCCACCGCGGATCGCGAGAGGTGGGTCGGGCGCCATTTGAGGGAGAGTGCACCCAGTGATGCGTAAGAACCCTCTTTGAATATGAGCGCGAAAGCCTTCTTATGAGACAGACGAAAGTTTACGGGCAACATTTCAGCATTATCACGGCTTAGTTTATGCGGTGAGCTTCTTGCGTCCTTGTGCGCGGCGGCTTTTTACGATGTTTTGGCCGTTTTTCGTGGACATACGCTCACGGAAACCATGCTGCTTCTTCCTCTTAAGGCTCTTTGGCTGAAACGTTCTTTTCGGCATACAATTAAACTTATACGTGGGTTAGACAATGTACTATCCAGTATACCAATAAAGCCAAAAAAGTCAAATAAAAAAGAACTACGCTCAAACGCGGAAGTCTTAGTAACTGTCTAAAATCTTTCCGTTTTTTGCTTTTGCATAGTGTTTTTTCGAACTGCCGGGTCAAAGACGAAAGGCGAGAAAAAATACTATGCAAAAGCCAAAAAACAAGAAGGGAAAGATTTTAGACAGTTACTTAGTAAAAGAGAGGTATCTTCTTATCCACACAAGGAGCTCACTTGTGCACAAGTTATCCACAATACCCTCTATTCCTCCTTTTTCGCCTATGCTATACTTTTGATACTGACCATAAATAAGACAGTCATATGAGCAACGAAGAGCTTTGGAAAGCGGTTTTAGGGGAGTTAGAGCTTTCCATATCCAAAGGCGAATTCAATACATGGTTCAAAAACACTTCCATCGTCTCGCACGAAAATGGGCGTGTGGTTATTAGTGTTCCGAGCGGTTTTGCGCGTGAGTGGCTTGAGAATAAGGTGAATATGCATATTCTGCAGTCCCTGAAGCATTTGCAGAGCGATATTACCGAGTTTTCATGCGTTATCAATGCGCCTGAACAAAAATTGACGCAGACACAGTCATTTACCCAGACACAGACCGGATTCGTGTCTTCGCATGGGGCTTCTGCAAACTCGCCATCACAACCGCAAGCGACGCCGTCGTATCCTGCCGGCGCTGCCGTGCCGTATTATCCGCCTCAAGCGCATCCCGTTCAAACCGCAACCAAAGCCAAACAAGAGCACGCCCTCAATCCGCGCTATACATTTGAGAATTTTATTGTCGGTGAGAATAATGAGTTGGCGAGAGCTGCTTGCTATGCGGTATCGCAGAATCTCGGACAGTTGTACAATCCGATTTTTATCTACGGTGGCGTGGGACTGGGTAAAACACACTTGTTGCAGTCTGTTGGCAATGAGGTGTTGAAACATCACCCCGATATACGCATCAAGTATACGACGGCCGATTGGTTTACGGGAGAATTAGTGGAATCCATTCGCAATCAGAAAGTGGCGGAATTTAAAGAAGCCTATCAGAAAGCCGACCTTCTCATTATCGATGATATCCAATTTCTTTCGGGACGAGAGAAGACGCAGGATGAATTTTTCCATATTTTCAATACGCTTTACCAAGCCAATAAGCAGATTGTACTGAGTAGTGACAGACCGCCGCAGGCCATCCCGACACTTGAGGATCGTCTACGTTCGCGTTTCCAAGGCGGAATGATCGCGGATATTGGCAGACCCGACCTTGAGACTCGTATGGCTATTTTAAAAATCAAGACCGCTGAGAGACATTTTTACCTCGATGATGAGGCGGTGCGTTTTATTGCTGAAAATGTAACTAATAACATCCGTGAACTCGAGGGAGCGCTTAATCGCATTATTGCTTCCTGTGAGTTCCATAAGATCGTGCCGACCATCGCATATATCAAAAAAACGCTCGGCTCTATTATCGCCAATACCAAACGCGTCGTTAGTCCGGAGCGCATTATGAAGATGACAGCTGAGTTCTATAATATCGAAGAGGATGATCTGACACGCAAGGGGCGCAAGAAGGAAGTGGTACACCCGAGACAAGTGGGAATGTATCTGATGCGTATGGAGCTTCAAACCTCATTCGCGGCTATCGGAAAGTATTTCGGGGGTCGAGATCATACCACGGTGCTGCATGCCTGCGAGAAGATCAAGGATGATTTGGATGAGAACTTGCGGCTCAAAGAAGAGGTCACGAGTTTGCGGGAGAAGTTGTATCGGGAGTAGGCAGACGAAAGGATAGGAATGAAGACTCTTTTTTGGAGGCTTGCGAGACTGTCGAGGTGAGCACGAGGAATTTTTCAGCAGAAAAATATCCGTACTCCGAAAAAGAGTCTTCATTCCTATCCGATATATCACTCATAACATTATTTATTATGAAACTCATTTGCACACAGGAAAATTTACGAAAAGCAATTGCGGCAGCAGAGCGCGCCGTGGGTCGTCAGAGCACACTGCCGATTTTGGGCAACTTTTTGCTCGAAACCGAAAACGGACGACTCAAACTTTCCGCAACCAATCTTGAGATCGGTGTTATCGCGCGCGTCGGAGCCAAGATCGAATCCGACGGACGCATCACCATTCCTGCCAAACTGATGAGCAATTTTATCAGCAATCTTCCCTCGGGAGACACCATCGTGTTGGAATCGGAAGGACAGTCCTTGAAAATATCCAGCGGCGGATACTCGGTCAAGATCAAGGGATTGGACGCCCAAGAATTCCCATTGATACCGCAGCATCATGGGACGCAATTTCTCACTATTCCGGCGCAGCCACTGCGCATCGCGTTGTCCAAGCTCTTGCCGTGCGTCGCGCTCAATGAAGCTCGTTTGGAATTGACCGGTGTCAATATCATTTTCGCAGAAAACTCGATGTGTTTGGCCTCGACGGACAGTTTCCGTTTGGCGGAAGAGAGCATCGCTTTGGATGGCAATAACGTCGCCAGTGTCGCCTCCTCATTCCCTCAAGGATCATGCATTATTCCAGCCGCTACCTTCTCTGAGGTATCCCGAGTGATCAGTCCGGAGAGCAAGGAAGTCAAGCTTGCTTTCGAGGAAAATCAGATTTTTTTCGAGGTGGACGGTGTACAAATTCTCTCGCGCCTAGTGAGCGGAAAATTCCCGGATTACAAGCAAATTATTCCCGAGCAATTCGCTTTGCAGGCCATTGTGTCTCGCGAGGACTTACTTCGCGCGGTCAAAATCGCGACCGTCTTCACCTCGCAGACCTCGCAGGAGCTTGTGTTTCGCGTTGATCCGCAGGCCGGACAGATCGTCATTGAGTCCCGCTCGCAGGAAATGGGAGAAAATCAAACTATCTTGCAGGCAGATATTGCCAGTGATATCCCGCTTGAGATGGTGTTTAATCCAAAATATATCCTCGATGGTATCAATACGATAGCGACGTCCCGTATCGCGCTTTTGGCCAATGAAAGCACCACGCCAGCGGCGCTGAAAACAGTCGACGAGGAAACCGGAACCGTATCGGGGGAGTATGTGTATATCATTATGCCGATCCGGAATTAAAATAGAGTTCCTTTGAGTATATATCTTCCGCCGGGTACAGGATATTTTTCTGCTGAAAAATTCCTTGCGCGCTCGCCCCGCCGGGCTGCGCGAGCCCCCTTGCGAAAGACATATACGCAAAGGAACGTCACTCTTTAAGGCTATGCAAAAAATCGGAAGCCTTCTCATGCAAACCTATCAGGAGCGTGTTGCCAAGATAGTCCTTGACGACCAGACGGTTTTCTTTATCTTCCGAAAGATTGTCGCTCAAGAATACGGTGCTCGCGGGGAACGGTATATCGAACCGAGGTATTATAAAAACAAGAAGCTGTTTGTTGCGGCCAAAAATTCGCTCTGGATGAGCGAGTTGCAGCTCAGTCGGCAACATTTTATGGATGCTATCAACAAAGAGCTCGGCTCTGAAGCGGTGGTAGAAATAAAAGTAGAGAGCAGTTTTGCTTCGTAATAAAAAATATATGGAGAATGTTGAGAATAAGGTCGTTCAAACGCAGGAGACTTTTCTTGAAAGCCTCGCATTTCGCATAGCCAAAGGCCTGGGATCGGCCGGATCGCTTATCGTGCACACTTTCTTATTCATCGGTATTTTCAGCTTGCGCTGGGTTGGATTCAATGTGGAGCAGATTCTTTTGATACTAACAACCGTCGTGTCGCTCGAAGCGATCTATATGTCCATCTTCATCCAGATGACGGTCAACCGTCATGCGGAAGGACTCTCCGAGGTGCATCAGCATATCGAAGAAATATCCGATGATGTGGATGAAATTCAAGAGGACATCGAGGATATCCAGACCGAAGTGAAAGAGATCGGTGATGATGTGGAGGGCATTCAGACGGAGGTGAAAGAGATTGGAGAGGACGTGGATGAGATCTCCGAGGACATCGAGGATATCCAGGAAGACATTTCCGAGGATGCGACGGAAGAGGAAATCGACAAAAAACACCACGACGCTACGAACGAAAAATTGGAAAAAATTGAAGAAACCTTGCATCGACTGCTGGCGGATATCGAGGGGTTGAAGAAGTAGAATTGAAATACAAAGGTTTTTCAAAATACCTATGCAAGTATAAGCGTAGTATATACAGGTTTATTAACTACCTACATAGATTTAAAATTCTGATACATAAAAAACAGACTTATGAAAAAGTCTGTTTTTCGCATTGAAAGCAAGCATTCCTTAGATAGGGTTTCCTCCACCATCGTCGCAGCCGGTGGTCGGGCTGGCGACAGTGTCTCCATGTCCGAGATGGGCATCGAGGCTGTGCCAATTCACTTCGATGTTCACGATAGGATTGGTTTCGGATCCGGTTACGTGGCAGACAGAGACCTTGTCAGAGGAGATTTGAATGGAAGCTTGAGCGATGCTTGTGCCTACGCCGCCGCTTACGACTAATGCCAGTATTGCCAATAAAATTTTGCGCATATATTTGTTTTGAAAAAGGCGGATTATGCGTGCGAATAATCTATCGACCCTTGTGTTTAGTATATCGATAAAAAAACATCGATGCAAAGAAGTGGCGAGCGGCTTTAAAAATGCACTGATACCGATTTGGAATCGCTGACGGTATTGCCATTGTCGTCGGTGAGGGTGGCTTTGACGCTGAGAGTGGAGTTGTTTTTTTCGGTAGGGATGGTGTAGCTTATTGAAGGATTACTGCTGCCGCTCGAGCCGATGTCGGTTCCGTCGACCGAGAACACGACGCTCTTGGTGCCGTGCGGCGCGTCGGTGCTGGTTGATAATGTTATAGTATTGGATGCAGTGTCACCTGGTACAGAGAGGCTGATACTTGGCAGGTACTTGGAGAAATCACTTTCCTTGCACTCATTGGTTGGAACATCGCCCACGATGATATGCTTGCTATTATCCTTGTCGTTGTACCATTCCTTGACGCCCTTTTCCCATTGTTTGTATTGCGAATCATTGCTTGGTTTGTCGGGAATAGCCCCGCGAGGATCGCTTGGATTGACGTAAAAAAGGATATCGTGGCCGCTGACAAAGGTTTTTTTGTCCGCCTCACTGTCGGGACAGTATTTATTAGCGAGACAGTAAGTATCTTTTTTCCCCGGTATGGAGCAGACTTTTAGGTCTTTAGCCTCGTCGAGTTTGCCATCAAGCATCGGTTTATTGGTTTTGCCGTCGCTATCGCCGATCTCATCTTCGGGATTGTATTTCGGGAAGTCTTCGATAGCGGAATTGGCGAGAGCTTTGTCCATAAAGGCGCGCCAAATAGGAGCAGCAACGACAGATCCGTCAGCGCCTGTGGACATCTCTTCATTTTTGCTATTGCCCACCCAGACACCGGCCGAGAGCGATGGGGTGTACCCGATAGTCCAGGCATCATGAAAACCATTGGTCGTACCGGTTTTGGCAACCAGCGGACGATTGTCGGATCGGAGAGGGTTGTTGTCACCGAATACCCACGCACGGTTGTCGTTGTTGGAAAGCACTGAGTCGAGCATGGCGACATATTTTTCATCAACGACGCGTTCGCCAGGAGTGTCTTTGTATTCCTCCAGGATAGCGCCCTTACTATCTTCGATTTTCATAATGGCGGTTTGCGGGTGCTTCACACCGCCGGTTGCCAATGTTCCGTAAGCGCTGACGTGATCGAGGAGTTTAACCTCACCGCCACCGAGCACGAGCGAGAGACCGTAACGATCAGGCTCATTGAGCGAAGTGATACCGAGGTTTTTCGCCATAATGATAGCGTCCTTGGCACCGGCCAGATAGAGTGTTTTGACGGCGGGAATATTGAGCGATCCGCCGAGCGCTTTAGCTAAGGAAATCGGGCCGTGGAATTTGCCATCGTAGTTATTCGGAGTATAATCCTTGCCGTCTTCGGTGGAAAAATTGGTAGCAACATCATACAGCATCGTTTCCGGAAGGTATCCTTTGACAAAAGCTGTTAGGTAAACATACGGCTTAAAGGAAGATCCTGGTTGCCGATCGCGTATAGCCACATTGACCTGACCGTCGATGGAGGCGTCCCAGTAATTTTTGGAACCGACCATAGCGAGAATCTGACCTGTTTTGGGATCGATGGCGACGAGTGCTGCATTGTTGGCTTTATAGCGGGTGTTTTTTGCTGCACCGTCAGCGACGGCTTTTTCAGCCGCTTGCTGTTTATCCCAATCGAGCGTGGTGTAGATCTTCAGACCGCCTTGCTCAATGGATTGATCGCCGTATTTGGAAGCGAGGTATTCTTTGATGAACATTACGAAATGCGGCGCCTGGATGTTTTCAGCCTGCGGTTTGAGTTTTGCGAGTACGTCGATTTGTTTGGCGGTATCAGCTTGGTCTTGGGTGATATAGCCGAGCGTGGCCATTTTTTGTAAAGCGAACTCTTGGCGTCCTTTGAGCGCGTCGGTGTGCGAACCATAGGGCGAATAGTAGGTGGGTGCGTTCGGAAGCGCTGCCAGCAGAGCTGATTCATCCAAAGAAAGGTCTCTCGCTGATTTACCGAAAAAGGTTTGTGACGCAGCCTCAATACCGTACGCATTGGATCCGTAAGGGATTTCATTGAGGTACATTGCGAGAATCTCATCTTTGGAGAACTTCGTTTCCATCTCAATCGACAAAATAACCTCCTTTATTTTTCGGGTAATGGTCTTCTCCGGAGAGAGGAGGGAGTTTTTGACGAATTGCTGAGTGATGGTGGACCCTCCTTGCCTTGCGCCTCGATGTAACACATCGGCGAGGATGGCCCGGATAATAGAAGTGAATTTGATACCGTGATGCGAATAGAAATCCTGATCTTCAAGGGTAATGGTGGCGGTACGCACTACCTCTGGCATATCCGAAAAAGAGATGAGCGTGCGTTTTTCTTCCCCGTGCACCTCATAGAGCAGGTGATCACCGGTTCGGTCGTAGATCTTGGTCGATTCGGCGATAAATCGATCATTGACCTTGCCAGGGCTCGGTAGGTCTTTGGCGAAGTAGATGAAGAAACCGACAAGCAAAACCAGCGAGCCGATGGCAAGACCGGCGATGCTCATCCAAGTTATTTTCCAGACTTTCTTACGCATGTGGCGGCGTCTCGATAACGGTCCCGGGGATGTTGTATCCATAAAAAAAGAGTTAGTAGAAGTATGTTCATTATATCACAAAGAGGCTTTTTTGAGGAGTAAGTAAGAGAAAAAGCCGCGATTGAATAATATGTGTCATAATGTATTGACAAAACAGAGAGCATCTGCTATACTGGTCTTTAAAGTACCTGATATTGTGGGCATTGTGAGGGTTGCGGAGCGGTCTTCGTACCTCTCGCAGTGCTTGGAATCCAAAATATTTTTTTGATGAATAAAAGACAAAAACCCGCATCATGTATGCGGGTTTTTGTGTATTTGGAGGACGTATTCAAGAAAATATCCAAAAAAACTTGACTTTTATAATAAAATATTGTATTGTTAATAATCAAGCAAAAGGTTTGTTTGTGCCGTAATCAGGATAAGAAACAGACCCTATGAAAAAAAATCCACCAATTATCAAAAACGCCGTATTGGCTATGGGAGGCACCATTGAAGAGTTTATTCCTGAGAGAGGGTGTTTTTACATCAATATCGAAGGAAAGCGCATTTTTCTTGAGAGAAAAATTTCATTGACCCGCCAAACCTGTGGTGCGGGGCAGTTGACAAGGTGTAAGGATGTGACGTATAAACTGCTTTCCAAGAATAATTTACCAACGCCGAAAACCGAGTGTTTTTATAAGAAAAGCTATACTAAAGAACATGCCGAAAGGCAGCTAGGTGCGCTCCAGTATCCTATTGTAATAAAGGATGCGAGCGGATCCCAATGTAAAGGCGTATTCTCATTTATTAGAAACCTTTCTGATGCGATGATACTCATTGAACGGGAACTCCCTCGTTATCGCAGTATGATCGCCCAAGAAATGGTCTTTGGGAAAGAATATCGTGTACTGGTGTTGGATGAAAAAGTGATTGGTGCTTTAGAGCTTATATCCCCCTACATCGTTGGGGATGGAGTATCGACTGTGCAAGAAATTATCAAAAGAAAGCAGTATACATCGGAATGGAAAACAGAATTTTATGATGGACTCGAAGCAATATTAAAGGATCAAGATGTTACGCTGGAAAGTATTGTTCCGAAGAATACAATCATATACATCAAACAAGAATCAGCACGAACGGAGGCATGGAAAATGAGGGATGTTACGGGTGATGTGCATAAAGACGTTGAAAAAATATGTGTTGCTGCTTCCAAGGCGGTTGGGAAATATCTCGTCGGTATCGATGTTATTTGTACCGATATATCTCAAGACCCATTGAAACAGCCCTTTACTATTCTCGAAATAAACGGCAAACCGGATCTGTATATTCACTATAACCCTACGCATGGACACACGAGGAATGTAGTGGAGGACATCGTGAAGTTTATGATAAAGACCGCTTAAGAAGCTTTCGAAAAGCTGTAAGCGCCGTCTTACTTATTTACATCGATCAAGAATTTCCGCAGATTGCGTTTGCCGATGATGACCGGGTATTCCAGGTGAGCTCGATCAATGATTGTCACCTTGGCGAGTATATGAATATCATCTATATCCATTTCAACAGGCACAACGACACGATAGGTGGTACCGTGGGATGATTTGACGGGGACGGTACCGATGACATGCGGAATATGCTCGAACATTTTCCAGCGTTCTTTTCGGGAAAGTTCTGACAGCTCGCTCCATTCTTTGGCTACGCGAAGATATTCCTTCACGGTTTCTTCGAAGCCGAGCGTTTTGGCGAGTTCCAGATCGATAGCGGTCGAGTCGGCGCCGGTGTCTATTTTGGCTTCTGCATCAATGATTCTTCCATCGATACCGGTGAGTTTGATTTTTGCGACGGTACCGATAATTTTTTTACCGGAAATCTCTTCGATTTCTTCTTGGATTTCTCCTCCGAACAAATCCATTCCCATACGGACACCCCGCAAGACGCTTTTGACCTTCAATCCTTTGACGCGCTCGAGGCGAGTCTTGAGACCATCGTCGTTCGCGGCCTGAATAGAGAGTCCTGGCCTTGCATTGAGCTCGAGGAAAACCGGTCCGCGTTCGCGATCGATGGCGATATCAGCGCCCAAAAATCCGAGACCGGAGACTTGTTGAGCCCGGACGGCCATAGTGAGGATATCTTTCCAATAGGGAATCTTGATACCGGAAAGCGCGAGCCTGGTCCCGGGGGCGTACTCGATGAATTTCCCTTTACCTAAGACAGCGGTCGTGGTGGTCCCGGAGGCAAGGTCGATGCCCAGTCCTATAGCGCCCTGTTGAAGGTTGGCTTTTCCGCCGGATTCTTTGGTCGGGAGACGGAGCATAGCCATGACGGGTATATTGTTGAAAACGATGACGCGGATATCGGGGATACCCTTGTAGGCATAGGGTTTGAAGAGTTTGAGCAGCGTGAGCCGTTCTTCAAAGAAGGCGGTGTCAGGCGTACCTGACAGAGAGAATGAGCCATCGAGGATATTGCGGATATGAGCCTGAATATCGTCGAGTGTAAGAGAAGATCCATTGGCCTTGACCCAGACATCGCCGGTCTTTTTTTTACCATACACCACAACGATACCTTCGCCTCCGAAGCCTCGATTCGGCTTGAGCGCGAAACTCGATGGGAGCTTACTCCAATCGAACCGTTCCAATTCTTCTACGGTAGAGATTTTAGCGATAAGGCGAGGTGTCGGGAGATCATGCTTATTAAGGACCCGTTTGCAGAGAATTTTGTTATCAGAAATCCGCTTGCCGCGAGCACGGTTATACGGACGTATGTAATCGAGGTTTCGAGCATTCATCCCGAGTATACCCTGACTTTTGACGAAGGCTTCAAACATAAAAAAGTGTATTATATCTCAAAAAGAATCGCGATATTTTATTGCGTGAAGATTTTTCGGAAGCGAAGGTATTCCGTGATGCGAAGTCCTGTCCATTTGCCCAACCAAAAATTGACCGGGATGGTGAGGAGCACTACCCACGGGTGGGCGATGATGAGTTCGATAAGCACGTGGTAACGGACGATCGAGTAACAGACAAGCGAGATACCCAGGGTTTCGAGCGCGAGTATGATGGCGGTTTTGTCTCCTTTTTCAATCTGAGTGGCGACGAATTTCTCGACCAACGTGATCATAATCAGGAGTGGGAAAATCGAGACCGAAGCAAGTCCTGTACGGCTGAAGGAGCCGCCGATAACGAGCACAGTGAGTGTGCTCAAGGCCACAATAGTGAGTGTCAGGGCGACGCGCGGCAGGTAGAGCAATCTGAATCGTCTCAGCACGATGCGCGAGAGCATGCCGGTGATAATGATAGTGAAAAAAATCGCTATGCCGTATTTGATTCCCTTCGGGTCGAATGCGAGGAAGGCAAAAGTGACGATAGAGGGCGTGTAGATACCAAAGGCTTTAATCCCGACGATTTGACGAAAGAGCGCTACCAGCGTGGCCACGACCGGGAGAGCAAGAAGCAAAACGATGGTATCGAGCGGGACGCCCTGCTGAAGGAAGAAATCAATGAGTGGGTGCACGGTCATACGAATATATGATGATGAATTAAGGGAAACATCTCTCTGAATTAGTGTAAAATATTCATTTTTCGGCTATTGATATGACACAGCGCCAGTGCAAGCGCATCGGCGGTGTCATCGGGCTTGGGAATAGCATCGAGCTTGAGGATGTTTTTGACCATCAGCTGCACCTGTTTCTTTTCGGCTCTACCATACCCCGTAAGAGACTGTTTTACCTGAAGGGGAGTGTATTCGAACATCCTAACCCGTAATGACTCCAGCGTCAAGAGAATGGCACCTCTCGCCTGACTGACTGACATCACTGTTTTGACGTTTTTGAAAAAGAAAAGTTCTTCGACGGAAGATTCATCAGGATGATGCGTGTTGATAATATCAGTAAGGTCGCGCGAAATCTCGAGCAGGCGTTCGGAAAGAGAGCGGTCTTTGGAGGTGCTGATATGGCCGTAAGCCAAGGGTGTCAGCTGACCCTTGATTTCTTCGATAATCGCCCAGCCGACGATAGCTGTGCCGGGGTCTATGCCGAGAATTTTCATACAACGAGAATCAATGAGCAATTAGCAGTTAACAATTAACGGATACTATATGAGGCGAGAATTTCGTTGATTGTTAATTGTTTTTTGTTGATTGCCTTACAGATTGGCGTAGACGGTTTGCACATCGTCGTGATCCTCGAGTTTTTCAATCAGGAGCTCACACTGCGCCAGCTGCTCCGGCGAAGGAGTTGCTTTCTGTGTCGGGAGAAAGGTGAGTCCGGCGTCTTTAATAATCAATCCTTGCTGTTCGAGTGCTTCTTTGGTTGTCTGCAGGTCTTCGATTTTCGTATAGACCGCGCATATGCCGTCTTCTTCGAAAAAAGCGATATCGTCAGCTCCCGCCTCGATGGCCTGCATCTCGATATCATCCCTGTTTTTTCCTTCGGTATCGAGGATGATTTCCCCGACCTGACGAAACATAAAACTCACGGATCCGCTGGGCACCATCTTGCCGTTGGTTTTAGTGAGGATAGTTTTGATTTCACTGACGGTTCGGTTGCGGTTGTCGGTTGCTGTTTTGATAAGGAGTGCAATCTGACCGGGGCCGTACCCTTCGTAGAGATTTTCTTCGATCGTGGTGCCATCCTTGAGTTCTCCGGTGCCGCGCTTGATGGCGCGCTCGATGTTTTCTTTGGGCATATTCATGCTGCGTGCCTGATCGACTGCCATACGCAGTTTGAAGTTTGTTTCCGGATCCCCGCCGCCTTCGCGCGCCGCGATAGTGACGATGCGGCCGTATTTGGTGAAGACATTGGCGCGCTTGGCGTCATTGACCCCTTTACGTTGCTTTATTCCAGCCCAGTGTGAGTGTCCTGACATACAAAGAAATTCAATTCATTACTGATTTCATCCTATAGGAAAACCGTTTTAAAATCAAGGGAAAAGAGGGAAATAAAAATCTCTACCCCGCAGTGTTTTGCGAAGTAGAGAAAGGGTGCGCGATGGCATAGATTATACCTGGTATGTAAATAAATGGTTTTAATTAAACATCTTGAGTAGGTTCTTTTTCTGTAGAGAATGTTTCAGGAAAGAATTTTTGATAAAAGCGATACACTCCGAAAAACAACAAAGACAGTATAATCACAATACCGATAAGCGATAAAATAATTTGTTCTATGCTGATACCATCTTGCACAAGAGCAACCGCATAGGAACCTAAATTATCCACCAAGGGAACCAAAAATGACAATGCGATAAAACACACTATCAAGAAAGTGAAATTGATTTTCATTTCATTTGCCTCACTGATTTTTAAAGAAACCTTCGCGAAGTTTCAGCGAAGATGATTATGCTGCATTAAGCATTTTTATTATAGCGGGTATTTACATTGATGTCAATACTTTATGGCTTTATATGGCTTTAATTAAAACTGTATCCGCAAGTTCATCCATTTCGTGTATACTTGAGTAAGCAATTAAATTAATTGGATATTTTCTATGCCGGAATTACCCGAGGTGCAAACCGTCGTTTCTCAGCTGGGAGAAAAAATCGTCGGGAAGAAAGTGAAATCCGTGTGGAGCGACTGGTCCAAAGCCGTGCGCCCGTCTTTGGTGATTTTTAAGAAGGAGATTGTCGGCGCAAAAATTATCGGAACGAGACGGAAAGGAAAACACGCTATCCTCGATTTGGACAATGCGCATTCTATCGTCATACACCTCAAGATGACCGGGCATTTGTTGGTCAAAAACGATATCAATCGCGAGAATGAGACATTTAAGGATCCGTACAATCAATTTATTCATCACATCCTCGCCTTTGCCGATGGCACGACGCTTGAGTTTTCGGATATGCGCAAATTCGGCTGGATGGAAGTGATGTCGACTGCGGATGTTGAAACACTCCCAAGTATCGCCTCGCTTGGAATTGATGCGCTTTCAGAAAAGTTCACACCGAAAGTACTCGATGAAATAGTTGCGAAAAAAGCCAAGTCGAAAATCGGCGCACTGCTTCTTGAGCAAGGAATTATCGCCGGCATCGGCAATATCTATCGCAGCGAATCTTTGTTTCAAGCAGGTATTCTTCCTGATAGGGTGGCCTCAAGTCTTTCTAAGGATGAACAGCATATCCTTTTGGCGAGTATCAAGAAAGTCCTTCGTAAGGCGTTGAAACACCGAGGGATGTCGGATGGCGACTTCCGCGATACCGATGGCAGGGAGGGAGAATTTCAAAAAGTTTTGGGCGTGTATGGACGCAGTGGAAAACCCTGCCCTAAGTGTGGTACAATGATACAACGAATGAAGTTGGGGCAAAGAAGCGCGTTTTTTTGTCCCTCGTGCCAACAATAATTATCTATCTCACGATATGAGCAATAAGCAAAAAATAGTGGTGGCGGTTGTAGTCGTAGCTATCGTTGCGGTGGGCGCATATTTTTTCCGGGATCGTCTCGGTTTAAATAAAACACAAGTTAAGCAAATAGAACTTGATAAAAAACCGACAGTAGAAAATACCGGCCCGGTCAATACCGGCCCGGTCAGTCCGATTTCGGGTATCGCGTGCGAGCATTGGAATCGTCGTCCATTCGCGGTGATGCAACCGGTGGATGTCCAGGCACGTCCGGTCGCCGGATTTTCACAGGCGGATATGGTGTTTGAAATGCCCAATCCGGCGGCTGGAATTTTTGTGACGCGGTTGCTCGGTGTTTATTTGTGCGATATGCCCGCCGAAATCGGCGCGATGCGCAGCGCTCGGCACGATTATATCAATGTTGCCAAGGGATTGGATGCTATTTTTGTCGGATGGGGTGGATCGGCATTCGCTATCGCGAAGCTGAATGCCGGCGTGATTGACAATATCGACTGCAACGGTGAGGGTGGAAAGAAGGCTCCGGACTGCTGTTTTCGTAAAGAAAAAACAGGTCTGATGCGCGGAGAGGATACCGGTTTCGCCAAGGGTGAAAAACTCCTCAGTTGCGCGCAAGATTTCGGTTATCGTATGGAATCGAAGTTCGCAGGTTACGCTCACCAAGATGCACCAGCTACGGATGCACTTCCGAATGGCGGGCACCTTTCTATCGGTTTCCCTGGTATTATGAAAGCCGATTACGATTATGATCGCGCCACTAATTCTTACCTGCGAACCTGGGGGAATGCTGAAGACAAAGATCGCAACAACGGCCAGCGTATCGCGCCGAAAAACATCGTGGTGCTCATTGCGGACAATGAACAGATTTTGGCAGATGTGGATTACAAAGCGCGAGGCGTGCAGGATCCGTGGGAAGGATTGGAAGCGTGGGAAAAGGAAGGACCGAAGAACATTTCCGGACGCTACAACAATATCCAACTCGGAGACCCATGGTTCGATACCAATGATAGCGGCGATATTCGTTATTACATGAACGGACAGGAATACAAAGGTACCTGGAAGAAAGACAAGTCGAGTCTCGACAGCAAACTCTTCTTCTTCGATGAATCGGGAGCCGAGGTGAAATTCGTCCCCGGACAGATCTGGGTGGAAGTGATGACCCCGGCACAGAAATTCACCTGGACCCCGGCATCGTAGGTGAGGGCACGAGAGAACGATATCGCATGTTTTATGTATAAAAGAACAGCTTAGAGTGAGCTGTTCTTTTACTTTCAAAAAAAGCCCATATAAGCTATACTAAGGCTATGATTATCTTTTTATACGGGCAGGACGCGTTCCGTTCCCGGGAAAAAATGACCGAGCTTCGCAATGCCTACCTGGAGAAAAATCCTTCTTCAGGACTGTTCGAATTTGATGGAGAATCCGCTTCGGAGGAAACGATCAAGACTCTCAAGCAAACGCTCAATGAGTCGGGGCTGTTCGCGACCAAAAAACTGGTGATACTGAAGCGTTTTACGGAAGCACCGGAATTTTCACAGAAGAAATTGGCAGAGTTTTTGGAAGAGAAATGCGCGAGTATCGATACTAATAAAGACAATATTTTGATCGTATGGGAGGCAACACTGCCCAAGAAAACCAATGTGCTCTTCAAGCTGCTCGACAAGCAGGTGGCCAAAAAACAACAGTTTGAAATATTGAAAGGTATACGACTGGAACAATGGATCATCCATCGCATACACCTAATCGACGCGCAGACCAACATCGAAAAGAGAGCACTTCCGCTCTTGGTATCCGAAATGGGCGATGATTTATCAGCACTTGAAAATGAATTGCGAAAACTGACGGATGTCTGTGAGGACAAGCTGATACGCGAGGCCGATGTGGCGCTCTTCGTATCGCAGTCGGTGCGGAGTTTGGTATTTGAGGCGCTGGAGGCGCTGGCGTCGGGCAATCGTGTAAAAGCTCTAAGTCTCTTTGAGGCGCAGTTGGAAAAGGGAGAGAACGCGCTCTACCTCCTCTCGATGTGTGCATGGCAAATGCGCAATCTCCTCAAGGTGGCGGACGGCTATGCGGATGGAATGCGACAAGCATCGCTTCTTGCCAAAGAGCTCAAGCTCCATCCGTTTGTGGTGCAAAAGTTGCTTCGCCAAATCGGCGGATTCCCGATAGAGCGGATCAAAAAAAGTTTCGCATTGCTCGCCGATCTGGACACACAATCCAAAAGCGGTCAGATCGATCCGAAGTTGGCGCTTGATATATTTGTGATGAAGGTATAAGTGAAAATAGTGTGTGTATGATGAAAAAAACAGACCCATGGAGGGTCTGTTTTTTTACCGGTAAATACAAGAAATCGAAAGACTATTTCTTGGCTGCAACTTTTTTCGCAACTTTAGCTACAACCTTCTTTGCGACTTTCTTTTTCGCAGGCGCTTTCTTTGCGACTACTTTCTTCGCAGGCTTCTTCGCAACGGCTACTACCTTGCCGATGGAATTTTTTACGAGCGTGTTGAGACGGGATTTCTTTCGGGCAGCGGTGTTTTTCTTGAGCACTTTCTTCTGAGCAGCTTTATCCAAAGACTTGATAGCTGTCTTGAGCCACTTCTGTGCATCGTCGGTATTGCCGGCCTTTACCGCTTCACGGGTTTTTTTGATAGCACCTTTGAAGGTTCCTTTGACGATTTTGTTGCGAGCGGTTTTGCGTTCGGTGACGCGCATGTACTTCTTAGCACTTTCTTTGATAGGCATAATGTTGTCGTTTGTATCTTTACGAGAGCAACGTAAAGAGATACGTGAAATTAAAAGGCGGGAATGATAAGTGGATATTATTTGCTGAGTACGTGCATTTTTCTGCTGAAAAATTTCTCGTGCTCGACCCGTCGGGCTTCGCAGGCCTCCGCAAACAATATCCGCTTATCATTAACCGCAATGAGACACAACGGACTTCCTCTTTTGTACCATAACGTTTTCTTTTTGGCAAGTATGGGGGGAAATGGTAAACTGGATTATATAAACTTTTCCAAGGCTTTTCCGTTTGAGTACAGGGCGAGGCGCAAGTGAGGAGCGTAAATAAGCCGTACATGTGGTACGACGTTGCGCACCGGAACTTGCAACAAAGCATTGTGCCAAATGGGAAAGCCTACGCCGTTATGATTGCGCAAGTACAAGGCACTATCTCATATATCAAGGAAGGATTCGCGGTCATTTTGGTTGGCGGTGTCGGGTACAAAGTCTTCGCTTCGCCCTATACGCTCGGCAATATCGCAGGGGGCGGTATCGTGACACTGCATACCCACACCTATGTCCGTGAGGACTCATTGTCACTTTATGGTTTTTTGACACCCGAGGAGCTGGATATGTTCGAACTGCTTATTTCGGTCTCGGGCATCGGGCCTAAAGCGGGACTCGGGATTCTTTCGATCGCCGATCCCAACACCATCCGCACAGCTATTATCAATCACGACGCTTCCATTCTGACTCGCGTGTCGGGTGTGGGGAAAAAGACGGCTGAGCGAGTAATCCTTGATCTGGAAAACAAAGTCGGCAGCATTTCGGAAATCCACCGTACCGGCGTGACGCTTGATACGGATGCGATGGACGCGCTGGTCGCGATGGGATACGCTATCGCCGAAGCTCGCGAGGCCCTCAAGATGGCGCCATCCGATATGACGGATGTTGGCGAAAAGGTGAAATTCGCCCTCAAGCATTTAGGAAGAAAATAGATGGAAACTACCACACGAGAGCAGATGCGAGTATTGCAAAGCCATATAGCGGATGGCGGTTTTTTGCAATCCAACGAGTGGCTTCACTTTCAGGAATTGCTCGGACATCGCATTTTTCATTTCGAGGCGGACGATTGTTTCGCCAATATCATCGAGTACACACTTCCACCAATAGGGAAATACTGGTATATTCCTCGCGGACCGGTCATCATCAATCAACAATTAACAAACAACAATCACCAAACAGCAATCAACAGACAGCAGACGACAAGTAATCATAAACCATCAGAAGCCTTTTTACACAGCATTGTCGTAAAGGCGAAACAGGAGGGAGTCGGCTGGATCCGCATAGAACCCGCGAAAGAAAGTGATCTGTCCGTATGGGAACAATTTCCAGAAGTGTCTATCAAAAAAGCCGCACACGATACACAACCGCGCGAAATCCTGGTGATGCCGATCGATGGGACACAAGAAGAAGTCCTGGCACGGATGAAATCGAAAACCCGTTATAATATCCGCCTCGCCGAAAAGAAAGGCGTCAGAGTCTTTACCTCTCACGAACAAGAACATATCGATACTTTCTGCGATTTAGTGGCTATCACGGCCAAACGCGATGGTATTGTGCCGCACCCGCGCGAGCACTATCGGAAAATGTTGCAGGCGATTCCGGATGCTATGCTCAAGCTTTATCTTGCCGAGTATGAGGGGACTATCGTCGCAGCCAACCTCGTTGTGTTTTTCGGAACCTATGCGACTTATCTACATGGCGCATCGGGCAATATCCATCGTGAGGTGATGGCACCGTATCTTTTGCAGTGGCGGCAGATACAGGATGCCAAAAAAAACGGTTGCGAACAGTACGATTTCGGCGGTGTTAAAACGAAGGATGCGAAGAATACCTGGGGAGGCATCACTCGCTTCAAACAAGGATTCGCGCCCGCGCAGGATGCGACGCATTTTCCGGGCAGCTACGATGTCGTACTCGCTAGCAATCGATACCGGGCCTATATCGCATTGCAAACTCTGAAAAAAGCGTATAGAATGGTGAGAAGAATAGTGCGCAATATGTGCTAAGTAACTGTCTAAAATCTTTTCGTTTTTTGCTTTTGTATAGTGTTTTTTCGAACTGCCGGGTCAAAGACGAAAGGCGAGAAAAAATACTATCAAAAGCCAAAAAAACAAGAGGGGAAAGATTTTAGACAGTTACTAAATGCTCAAGAGAATGTTTATTCGTCACATTAACTACAACCGTATGATCGACAAGGATTTGCAGGCTGTCGGCTTGCAGGAAAAGGAAGCTAAAGTCTATTTGGCAGCGCTTGAGCTGGGCAAGGGGACGGCGCAGCAAATCGCGCGAAAGGCGGATCTGAAGCGTCCGACCACCTATGTAATCGTGGAAGAATTGATGCAGCAGGGATTGGTCTCAAGCTACTATGAGGGCAAGAAGCAATACTTTGTCGCCGAGCACCCGGATCGATTGGGGGATTTGCTCAAAAAGGAACAAGAAGAAGTCGAGAAAAAGCAGGCGCACCTGAAGGCTATCTTGCCGCAGCTCCAGTCTATCAACAATCGCCAGACCGATAAGCCGGTGGTGAAGTACTATGAGGGCAAAGAGGGGATTTTGACGATGGTAGCAGAGCACGCAAAATCAAGCTTTGGGAAAACTGCTTACTCGGTGCATTCACGTGATATGTTGAATAAAGTACTCTCTGTAAAGGAGACGGAGGGAATTGCTAATGATAGAGTGGAACATCATATCAAGATGAAGTCTTTGTACACCTGGTCTCAGGGAACATTACCGAATCGTTCAGATACAGAAGGAATACGTTTAAGCGAAACTGACCTAGGTGTGAGTTGCGATATCGCGGTATTTGGTGATCGTATTCGAATAGCTTCTTTTAAGGATCGTTTGATTGGGGTGGTTATTGAAGATAAGGAAATCGCTAAATCATTTCAGGCTGTTTTTGAACTTGCATGGAAGTGGGCGCAAGAGCATCAAATAGATAAGTAGTTTATTTGAATGAGAGATTAAAAAGTTAAAACCACGAGCTCTCAAGGTAAAAAGAGAGTCCGTGGTCGTTTTTTTGAGGAATTTTCCTCACAGTATTTTAATGCCACATAGCCGTATCCTCCGTGGGAGGGGTTCTTTGTTTTGGCGAACGACCCATATTCCTCATGGAATCGTCAGCGCACTAACTGTATATAAGCATACCCTTGATATTCTGTCAAGAGGATTAGTTTGTAGGGCTGTTTGGAAGCCAATATTCTTAGGTCTGATGCCAGGTGGACGAAATATGCCAGCTCCGTGACATACTGTACTCGTAGTGCGCTAAAATCAGATTACTTCAGCAACCAAACAGCTTCGATTATCATAGAGCTTTACTTCCCCTTTGTCAAGATTTCTGTATACTAGGATAAAGACCTCATTTTTTATCCCGAATCGTATGCATACCTTCAAGTCCCTCATCCCGCAATCCGTCAAGAACCTCTATCACCTCGCGCAGGCTGTGTTGGCGAATCTTTGGTACGGCTTTCCGTCACGCAGACTCACCATTATCGGGGTGACGGGGACGGATGGCAAGACGACGACCGTGCAATTGCTCAGCAGGATTTTCGAGGAAGCTGGCAAAAAAGTGGCTATGGCCTCGACCATCAATTTCAAGCTCGGTGACAAGGAATGGGTCAATACCTCCAAGCACACGACGCTCGGGAGCTTCGCGACACAGAAGTTCTTGAGGCAAGCGTCGGATGAGCAGTGCGATATCGTGATTATCGAGACCGCTTCGCATGCGTTGGATCAGTATCGGGTCTGGGGTGTACGATATGCGGTCGCCGTCATTACCAATGTGACACGCGAGCATCTGGATTACCACAAGACGATGGCACGCTACCGTCGTGCGAAAAAACGGCTTTTCGATAAAGCGAAAGTAGCAGTAGTCAATCTGGATATGGACAGTCCCGAGGAATTTTTGCAAGGGAAGTATGAGAAAACCATCACCTACAGCACACAAGAATCATCTGCACAGGCATTGGCGCATGACATACGACTTCGTTTGGATGGCTCGACCTTCGCTGTTGATGACCAAACATTTGACCTGGCGCTTCCCGGAATGTTCAATATCGAAAACGCCCTGGCAGCTATCAGTGTCGGTATCACTCAGGGCGTGAGTTTGGAAGTGATGGCATGTGCTTTGGCGAAAGTGACCGGCGTTCCGGGCCGTATGGAAAAAATTACCAATACTCGAGGTATCGAAATACTTATCGACTATGCTGTGACCCCCAATGCGCTTGAAAAGTTGTATGCCCTCGTGTCCGAGATGAAGCCATACAAAACATCGAGAATCATCGCGGTATTTGGGGCGTGCGGAGATCGTGATCGCGGCAAGCGGCCGATGATGGGCGCTATTGTATCATCCTACGCGGATGTGATTATCCTGACCAATGAAGATCCGTATTTCGAAAATCCGGAACGTATCGTCAATGAAATATCCAAGGGAATTACGGGTAAAAAACGTGGCAAGACGTATTTTCACGTTATGAACCGTCGCAAAGCCATCCAGAAGGCCCTTAAATTGGCCCAGGAGGGGGATATCGTTGTGATTACGGGTAAAGGTGCCGAAGAGACTATGGCTATCGGCAGAGAGCGAATTTCGTGGAATGATAAGCGAACGGTGCAAGAGATTTTACAAAAAGAGAATGTGCGCGTTTGAGTACAGTTCTAGGCGCAATCGAGGAGCGCAAGTAAGCCGTACAAAAAGTACGGTGTCGCGCACCTCCGATTGGAACGACGAAATGTGCCAAACGAGTACATTCTAAGACGATGAAATAATCAGATAAGAAAGGTAGTAATAACGAGCGTAAGGAGGATGCCGCAGATGGCGCCGACCACCACTTCCGCAGGCTTGTGACCGACGCGCTCCTTGAGTGCCGGGAATTCTTTTTCGTCGAGGTTGAGGTGCTTGATAATACTGTTGACGTACTGGGCATTTTGCCCGATATAGACACGCAGACGGAGCGCATCCATAATTACGATGATGGCCATGATGAGGGCGATGGCGAAAACGGGCGAACGGTACCCTTCGAAAACCCACATGGTCGTCACGAGCGAAGCGACATAGGCGGTGTGCGCGGATGGCATATGCCCGTAGGCGATGGAGTAATTGATATCCCAGCCGTATTTGCGGATGTAGTTGACGAACTTGATGAGCTCAGTGAGAAGTCCGACGGCGATAGGAACAAGAAACAAAGCTGCCGATTGCGTGAATTCCATAAGGAAAAAGTATGAAGAAATTAGCATTTTGAGTATAGCATATTTTGTCTAAGCTTCCCTAAGTATGCTATACTGATGGAAGAAAAAAAGAACATTGTATCATTTATTTTTTTTAAGATCAAATATATGGGAGCAGGAATTATCGTATTGATTGTTATCGCCGTTATCGCGCTGTGGCTTATCGCGACGTACAATGGTTTGATTCGCCTCAAGAACCGTGTCGATGAAGCCTGGAGTGATATCGATGTGCAGCTTAAGCGTCGCTATGATCTGATTCCGAATCTGGTAAGTACGGTCAAAGGATATGCCGAGCACGAAAAGGAATTGTTCGAGAAAGTGACCGAGGCGAGGACGCGCGCGATGAACGCTGGCACCACTGCCGACAAAGCCGAGGCGGAGAATGCGCTTTCCGGGACACTCAAAACACTCTTCGCGGTCTCGGAAAATTATCCGGATCTCAAAGCCAATACGAACTTTTTGGAATTGCAGCGCGAACTTTCCGACACGGAAAACAAGATTCAGGCATCTCGCCGCTTTTTCAATGGCAATGTCATGGAATACAATACCAAGATTCAGGTCTTCCCGACCAATATGTTCGCTGGTATGCTTAATTTCGTGAAGCGCGATTTCTTCGAGATTGAAGGTGCTGAGCGCGAGCCGGTCAAGGTGGCTTTTTAAGTTCCTTTGCATAATCAAATAATCGAAATCGATATGGTTAATTTTATCCGTATTATGGCTGTGCTGGCTTTGGTGGGCATTGTCATTATCGCGTCTTTGTTCGTATTCGATATCGCATCTTTCGCGGAATCGAAGGAAGCTTTACAAAAGATACTGCTGGTACTGGGAATCGTAGCTTTGGGCGGTATGGCGACTTCTTTTATCGTAAAAACTAAGTAGCTTCGCGTATGCCGACACTGTATAACCAATACGACAGCAATACCCGCCTGACGTGGGTGTATATGACTCTTTTTCTGGCATTCGTTATCGGGGTCGGTTTCGTGTTTTCACAGGCGATGAATTCCAGCGGTATCCTCTACGGGTGCGTCATTTTTTCGCTCGTGATGAGCTTCGGATCGTATTGGTGGAGTGACAAGATCGTGCTTTCGATGAGCAATGCGACGCTCGTGGAATTCGAAACCAATAAAGAAATTTACCGATTGGTCGAAAATCTTTGCATCACGGCCGGACTTCCGACACCGAAAATCTATGTGATCCAAGACACGGCTATGAATGCCTTCGCGACGGGGCGTGACCCGCAGCACGGCGTGATATGTCTCACGACCGGTATTATCGATCGTCTCAATAAAACCGAGCTTGAGGGCGTGATTGCACACGAATTGTCGCATATCGGCAATCGCGATATCCTCTTATCTACCGTCGTGGTGGTGATGGTCGGCTTCATCGCTTTGCTGGCCGATTGGTTTCGTCACTGGGTGTTTTTTGGAGGGTCTTCGGATGATGATCGACCGGCGCAAATCAAAATCGCCTTTATGATAGCGGCAGTCATCCTCTCCATTCTCGCTCCTCTGGCGGCGATGATGATGCAGTTGGCGATTTCTCGTAAGCGCGAATTCCTCGCCGATGCTTCCGGTGCCTTGCTGACCCGCTACCCGGAAGGACTGGCAAGCGCTTTGGAAAAAATATCGACCGATACTGAGCCGCTCGAAGCTGCCAATCGGGCGACCGCGCATTTGTATATCGCCAATCCTTTCAAAGGCGCTAGTGTGTCGAAACTGTTTATGACTCATCCGCCTATCGAAGAGCGCATCGCTATTCTCCGAGGTATGAAGATGTAAATATGGATACGTATGTCTGGACGAGCCACGCGCAGTGGAAAATGAAGTATTATGGCCTCAGCAAGCAAAAAGTGACAGGAATTATCCGCCGTCCGGATCGGGTGGAAAAAGGCATCGCCGGCAACGGTACGATAGCGGTGATGCAGGCCGTCTCGCCGAAAATGATTGATGGGAAAAAGGTCTGGAAGCAGGAGGTGTGGACGATGTATCAACGGACAAAGAACAATAAACAAAAAACAATAAACGAAGAACAAAAAACAGCGAACAATAACCGGCAGTATAATGATGGTCATCTTGAAGATGAAGGCAGATTGCTCTGCTTCGGTGGCGATCGAGGAATACCAACATCGATTGAACATTTCAAAGAGGTTTTGCGAAAGAAATCGTGCACACAAGGAAGTATCAAAATCATCAGTGCCTGGCGCTACCCGGGAGTGAGCCCGAAGAATAGTCCTTTACTGGAGGCGATGTTTGAAGAGGCGATGGAGCCTTTGGGGGCTTGACAAAAATCTTCACATCTGCTAGAAAGAAGGTACAAGACAAAAATAAATAGACAAGGACAAAAAGACTAACCTTTGTTTCCATATCCTATAAGGGACATGGCAGCGTAAAGGCTAGTTTTTTTGACAATTGAATATTGAGTCGAAAAAACTCTGGAATGTATGGGTCACGGTGTTGTGTTGTATTTGTATACAATATAAACAGCGTTGATGCATAGATCGCTCTCTTTTTCACGATGATTATGAGAAAGAGGGTGTAAAGCAAGGCTTCAATCGTAGTATGGTTGAAGAGATTCACAAAACGACCGAATACGGTGTTCGTATGAGGCGTTTCAACTTTACCGAGAGGAAAAGACCATGAAAAAAGTAATAAAATTGGCGATGTTTCTGGCAGCGATGTTTCTGGCAGGGTCGGCTTCGGCTGATACCACGACCACGTACAGCGCGAATGGATCGGCAATAACCAATGGCATGGGGGATATAAGCGGTAGCGCAAGTGTTTCCTATAACGCTGTCGATATGTTGTCGGGCAATCCGGCAGCGCATATCGAAGTGTGGAACTCCTATGATGTCGCCGGACTGAACGTTGCAGGTGGTGCGCATTCAAGCGCGACCATTGCAGACGTATCGACGTATAGCCCTTCAGGCTCTACGAGCTTGAAAACCTATACCGGTGACGGCTCATCGACGACTACGGGTCTAGATGGATCAGTAAGCGGCGGCGCAAGCATTTATGTTCCTGTTTTGGCGGGTTTTGGTGGAGGCGGTGATCCTACAGCAGTCATTCAAAGCTTGCAAAATTATAGCGCAACAGGACCAAATGCCGGCGGTGGAGCGAATGTACACGCAGTGATTGATACTTCATCTTCATTTACGATTACTCCGCCGCCAATCGTAACTCCGCCAATCATCCCGGTCATCCCGCCAATCGGTGGCATTCCACTGATCTAATGATGATTGAAATATTTCTTCGATCACACACTGGAGTCGAGGAACAATGCAGCAACTTGGGGAAAGAACAATACAAAAATGTATCGTGTCGGTATCTATGATATCGACATTATGTACCTTGTAGCTGTTCTTCCCCGTTTTTTTATTCTCAATTCGAGGAAGCAAAAATGAAACAACAAAGTATTAAAACCTTATTAGGCGCCATTTTTTTCCTGGCACTTTTCTCAATCCCTTGCCTGTCATGGGCAGTGGGTGACACCAATAACGCTCTCATTGCGACATCGACGGCCAATGGAGGAAATCCAACGGCTTACGGTGTCGGATATGCTGATGGAGGGAAGGTCAATTTCCAATATGCCCCAACGTCTATCAACACACCAGTTCAACAGAGAACACAGGCGGCAACAAATGCAGGTTCATTTGTTCCGGTTCCTGGGGTTATGAATGAATTTGTGATAAATAGTGATGCGGCGGAAAAAGCCAAATTGCTTAAGCTATGGGCAAATCGCGCATGCGGTCCAAAGGCTTATACGGGGGGAAAATTCAACACAAGAACAGTTGAACTTTCCAATACCGAAGGTGATGAAGATGTTGATGTTTTGGTGAATTTCTCACCTCTTCCCGGTTTTATTGTAAATGAAACAGAAACGATGCCAGGAAGCGCATTTGTTATGCATCATCAGGATGTGAATTGGAATGATAAATTCACTTGTCTTGCAGTCGTCAATATCGATCCAAAAGATAATCATCAACAATTGGATCATGCTGTATTGGAAAATGCCGCAGGTGCTTTTGGATCATCAGCGGTCTTCGGCCATTACAGCAAGATCGTCATGGTTTACACAACAGGATCAGCTCGGTTAAGATCGGGTTCGACCAGCGATGTCGAAACGCTCGGACTTACCGTTTCCAGTTCCGGCGCACCGGGAACAAGCAGTTTTGTTCAGGGCGCGATCGGTTATGGTGACACGGATGGTACGGTAGCTCATACGGATATTCCATCGTTAGGACTCGTCGTATTGGCGGTTGATAATGTCAATGGTAAGCGTTTGCAAAGTTATGCCCAATTCGAGCAACAACTAACGAATGCGTATATTGGTCAACAGGTTGAAATAAAAAAACAAATGAGTGGCGTTACTACATCTGCAGAGCCAGTTGCCACACAGGCTGCCGGTTCAAGTCAGGTTAAGTAACTCGCATTTATTTTGTGAACAGGGAGCTTTGCGGTCAGTGAATATCATTTTCACTGACCGCTATTTTTTTTGTCTTTTTTAGGCTATACTGGGAACATAATCGGCTTTTCAAATACATTCCTATGAAACATACTAAAATCGTCGCCACTATCGGGCCGGCTTCGGAGAGCAAAGACGTCTTGCGGCAGATGGTGCAGGCGGGGATGAATGTCGTCCGTCTCAATTTTTCCCACGGCGAATACGATTGGCATGGGGGCATCATCAAGATTGTCCGCGAACTGTCCGAGGAATTGGAGCGGCCGATCGGTATCTTGGCGGACATCCAGGGGCCTCGCATCCGCTTGCAGGCGGCGCAGGAAATGACGGTCAAACAAGACGATGAGCTTATCGTGAGCGATATCGCCTACCGCGAGACAATGGCGATGGAGGTTTCCACGAAAGCTATCTTTCTCGATCAGCCGAAAATGAGCGATGATATCGCAGTGGGGCATTTGCTTTTGATCGAAGACGGGCTTTTGCAGCTTCAAGTCGTGTCCAAAGAAGCGGGCATACTACATACACAAGTGCTCAATGACGGCATGATCAAGAACCGCAAGGGCGTCAATTTGCCGGATTCGAAAATCAATCTGCCGGTGCTGACGGAGAAGGACAAAAAGGATCTGCGGTTCGTCGTCGAGCAGGGCGTGGACTATATCGGCCTCTCGTTTGTGGGATCGGCGGAAGATATCGCCTGGGTGCGTGAGGAAATGCGCAAAGCGAAGCCCTCTGCATCCGATGCGGAGCTTCCGAAAATCGTGTCCAAAATAGAGCGCAAAGAAGCGATGAAGAATCTGCAGGAAATCGTCGAAGCTACCGATGCGGTGATGGTGGCTCGCGGGGATTTGGGTATCGAGATGCCCGAAAGCGAAGTGGTGTTGTTGCAGAAAGAAATCATCGCCGCCAGTATGAGGCGTGCCAAACCGGTCATCGTGGCGACGCAGATGATGAAAAGTATGACAGATAATCCTCGCCCGACGCGTGCCGAGGTGTCTGATGTGACCAATGCGGTCATCGACCATGCCGATGCCGTGATGCTCTCAGAGGAATCCGCGATGGGGAAGTATCCGGTGGAAACGATCGCGATGATGACGGAAATCCTCGAAAAGACCGAAAGCTCGCCTTTCGACGATGTCCGCGAGGCGATGCCGGTCACCACGTCGTATTCGGCCTATGCAGCCTTAGTACGCAGTATTTACGAGCTGACGATGAGCTTTGAGGCAAAAGCCGTCCTGATGCTCAGTATGAGTGGTCTGACAGCGCGCCTGATGTCACATTTTCGTCCTGATGCGCATCTCTTCGCCGCGACCAATGTCCGCAAGACCTATAATCAGCTCGCGCTGGTCTGGGGGGTTGACGCTTATCTTTTTGAGGGGGATAATGATTTGGACAGCTTTACGGACAAATTGGCCGACGGAGCCAAGGCAGACGGACGCCTGATAGCCGGGGATAAGATCGTGATCTGCCGTGGAAAAAGCGCCGATGACGAGCTGCAGCTGGTCGGGATGAAAGAGGTTGTATAGTCAAATATCAATCAACAAAAAGCAGTCAACAGGGAACAAATATCAATCAACAGTCAACAGAAAACAAGAAGCAATTAACAATAAGCAAACAACGGATGCTCATGAGTATTCACGCGCCGTTGCTACCTGTTAATTGTTTATTGTTAGCTGTTAACTGATAAGGAGGGGTCGCATAGTGGCCTAGTGCGCTTGCTTGGAAAGCAAGTGTGGGGCAACCCACCGGGAGTTCGAATCTCCCCCTCTCCGCATTTTTAAAACAACTATGTCCATAACCGAAATATTCCTGACAGGATTTAGTCTTTCTTTGGATGCGGTGGCCATCGCTCTGGCGGCGGGCGCCCTGCACCGTATCACGCCCAGCCAGGCGCTCAAGATAGCGCTTTTTTTCGGTGCTTTTCAAGCCCTGATGCCGCTTTTGGGGTGGGCGGTCGGGCTGGGATTCAAGCATATTGCGGACGCGTACGGACACGTCATCGGTTTTTTGCTCCTTTTCGGTGTCGGGGTGAATATGCTGCACGAGACGTTTACTAAGGAGACACAAGAGGATATCGAGAATGAAAAGCATCTGGCGGAAACCAAAATACTGACGGTCATGGCGGTGGCGACCAGTATCGATGCTTTGGTGGTGGGTATCACTTTCAACTTCGTTGCCGTGAATATTCCGATGGCGGTGGGGATTATCGGCGCGGTCACGTTTGTCCTCTCGCTTGTCGCGGTCTATGCTGGAGGAAGCGTCAAACAAGGTGCGGGAAAAAAGATGGAGATTTTTGGCGGGCTTATCCTCATAGCACTCGCTTGCAAAATACTTTTCGGTGGGTAATAAGCGCGATCAGAACGGGGTTTGAGTGTGTACATGAGAGCTGGTATAGACAGTTGCAAAACGCATGATAGAATACAAGTACTCCTAATATTTTTACAATACATCTATGCAATCGGCACCCATCCCCCCGTTCGAGCAAGAACGCGTGTATGCTTTGCATAAATTGCATCTTTTGGATACGGATCCGGAGGAGCGCTTTGATACGTTTACTGCAGAAGCGGTCAAAAGATTCTCTGTAGCCATTTCCACTATCTCGCTTCTCGATGAGGATAGGGAATGGTTCAAGTCGGTGTGCGGCACCGATGCCAAAGAAGGTGCGCGCGATATTTCTTTTTGCGGGCATGCGCTCGTGTCGGAGGTGGTGACCATTATCGAGGACACGCTCGAAGACGAACGCTTCGCCGATAATCCGATGGTGATAGGGGAGCCCTTTATTCGTTTCTATGCTGGAAAATCCCTCTATAATAACAAGAGCCGCTTGCCGGTTGGCGTGTTTTGTATCAAGGACACGAAGCCCAGGAAAATGAGCGCGCAGGATATGGAGGATTTTCTCGATCTGGCACATCGGGTGGAAGTAGAGTTGAACAAGCCGTCCGGTGAGTAGCGCAAACAGCAAGCGACCGTCTGAAATATTTCCGTTTTTTGCTTTTGTATAGTGTTTTTTCGAACTGCCGGGTCAAAGACGAAAGGCGAGAAAAAATGCTATCAAAAGCCAAAAAACAAGAGGAAAAAGATTTCAGACAGTTGCTAAAAAAGGAGAAACCAAAAAAGCCCCGATCATTCGGGACTTTTTTGGTGGTGTTGGAAGAAAAATCTATTTGATCTTTTCAGCGAGAAGCTTGAAGGTCTCCGGGTTTTCCATAGCGAGCTGCGAAAGCACTTTGCGGTCGATCTCGATATTCTTGGCTTTTTCCAAGGCGATGAAAGAGCTGTACTTCATACCGATCAAACGCAGGGCGTTGTTGAGGCGAGTAATCCACAATGCGCGGAAAGTTCGCTTCTTGGCTCGACGGTCGCGGTGAGCGTATTTGCCGGCCTTGATCATAGCTTCCTTGGCAGCGGCATAATGGCTCTTGCGGCGCCACATAAATCCCTTGGTGAGGGCTAAGACATTCTTCCTTCTCTTTGATGCGGCGACACCGCGCTTGACTCGAGTCATATCAATTCATCTAAAAATTATATAATCTATGCGTTTGGCAAAGCCTTGGCGATATTGGCCTCATCAGCTTTGAAAAATCCTCTATCACGCTTCTTACCACGATTGGCGGCTCCGGTAGCGCGGCTATTGTAATGGTTTTGCTTGGTGGAGCGTCTCGTTATTTTGCCCGATCCGGTCACTTTGACTTTCTTGCTGAGGGACTTATTGGTTTTCTGCTTCATGGTAATGCCTTAATAGTGGGTTAGTATCGTATGGAAAGCCATTCTCGGCTACTGCGGAGTGATAATCACATGGAATCCGGCAGGGAACCGTTTTATCTCTTCTTCGATGGTATAAGGGATAGTAATGGTTTTTAAGAAATTTTGCAAGGCCACGCGGGCTTTTTCGGGTGCAGCCTTCTCTCGACCGCGCAGGAGAATCTCGGTTTTTACCTTGTTTCCCTTGGTCAAAAACTTCTCGGCCTGGGTGCGTTTGAATTCCAAGTCGTGCGTGTCGGTACGCAAACCGATGCGGATGCCTTTGGTTTCGACTTTCTTTTGCTTTGCTTTGGCCTGCTGCACCTGCTTGGTCTGTTGATACTGCAGTTTGCCGTAATCGAGGATGCGGCAGACAGGAGGTGTGGCCTTTGGGGAAACCTCTACCAGGTCGAGCTCTTGCTCTTTGGCGAGTGCGAGCGCGTCGGCGATGGCAATGGACGCATAGTTCTCATTATTGGCGTCGATAAGGCGCACAAAAGGACTACGAATCTGTTCATTGGTTCGCAATCGGGGGATAATTTCGATTTTTGGTCGCGCTCGGCGAAATTTACGTCGTCTGATATGATTGGACTTAAAAATGATGTGGAGCTGATGGGAATTGCACCCATGTCCAGTAATGTTTTCCTGCAATACTCTACAAGCTTAGTTTGCTTTTTGTAAGCCTCAAAAGTACAAAACAAACCAAGTCTTTTGAGTCTAGACGCTTTGTGCAAGGGGTCTCATCGAAAAAGCGGCTGAAATGATGAGTCCTTCCCGATGTATGACACCAAGATCTCCGTACCGGGAATCGGGAGCTTGATGAATTTGGAATTTAAGCCAAATTGAAGGCGAAAGTAGGTGTAAAAGCTTGCGCTAATGCCTGCTTGGCCTTTGAAAAGACGTTTGCAATTGTCATGATGAGAGATGGTTTACGATAATACCCTCATAATCGGCTTGCGTATTGTAAAAGGACACCCTGTCGAGTCTAAACAACCCCATTGTTTTCACCCTGCTTCGCGCAGCGTGCGCTGCATTCGGCGGGTATCGTCTTTTTTGGCTATGGAGTGGCGTTTGTCAAAGGATTTCTTGCCTTTTCCGACCGCGAACTCAAGCTTGAGAAGACGTCTTCTAGTATACACTCGAAGGGGCACAAGTGTCAAGCCTTGAACGCGGATTTTACCTATAAGAGAGCGGATTTCAGATTTCTTGAGCAGAAGCTTCCGGGATCGGGTCGGATCGTAGTGGACAAGCTTGCCTGCGAAGGGATAGGGCGGGATAAAGGCGTTGGTAAGGCATAGTTCAGAGCCCTTGATGGTGACATAGCTTCCTTTGAGGCTCAAATGGCCCGTTTTGACGGACTTAACCTCGTGTCCGAGCAGCACCAAACCAGCCTCATAGCGATCCAGAAGCTCATAATCGAAACCGGCCCGTTTGTTGACAGCGAGTGTTTTCATGGCCTTATGGTAGCACAAACAAGGGAAAA
Source organism: uncultured Bdellovibrionales bacterium (assembly GCA_964624415.1). Classification (GTDB taxonomy): domain Bacteria; phylum Patescibacteriota; class Minisyncoccia; order Moranbacterales; family UBA1568; genus JAQTRS01. The sequence goes on from CAZUWR010000002.1 coordinate 114,448, forward strand.
ATGGAAGGGCGCCTCATATGGACTTTTTGGCGGGTTTGTTTTAGAATGGGTCTATATGAAGCATCAAATTGAACAATTGATCGGGAAGAGCATCGAAGCTCTTCAGCAGAGTGGTGTCTGGCCTGAGTTTGCTGTGCCTTCAATCGAGGTGACGCGGCCGAAAAGCGAGGCTTTCGGGGACTATACGACCAATATCGCTTTGGTATTGGCGAAAGTGGTCGGAAAAAGCCCGATGGAAATCGCGACTGTTTTGAGGGATGAGATTGTGAAAAGTGCTCAAAATGATTCTGAGAGCATGATTGCGACCGTTGAGGTGGCAGCGCCCGGATATATCAACTTCTCCTTTTCGCAGGGATATTTCGAGACTGTCATGACACGGATCATACAGGAGAAACACGCGTACGGTGACACTCAGGCCGGTGCCGGCATGAAAGTGAATAATGAGTTCATTTCCGCCAATCCGACCGGGCCGCTCACGGTAGGGAATGGTCGCGGAGGATTCTTTGGCGATTCTTTGGCGCGTATTTTGCGTAAGTCCGGATTTGATGTGACCAATGAATACTATGTCAATGATGCGGGTGAACAGGTGATGAAGCTTGGTCACAGCGTCCTGAAAGATGCCGAGGCGGTCTATGGCGGGGAGTATATTGAAAGTATCAATAAACAATTAACAAAAAACAATCAACACAAGACAGTGCGGGAAGCGGGCGAATGGGCGGCGCGGTTTGTACTGGAAGAATATATCCAAAAAACCGTTGCCGAAAAAATGCAGGTGAGCTTTGATGTCTGGATGTCTGAGAAAAAGCTCTTTGAAGAAGGCAATGTCGATAAGGCGATCGAGACATTGAAAGCGAAAGAACTGACGTTTGAGGTGGATGGTGCGCTGTGGTTTCGCTCGACGCAATTTGGTGATGACAAGGATCGTGTGCTGGTTAAAAGCGATGGGAATAAGACCTATTTTGCTTCCGACTGCGGGTATACCCTCTCTAAGATGGAGCGCGGGTTCACACGCTTGATCGAAATCTGGGGAGCGGATCATCATGGATACATCAACCGTTTCAAGGCGGCTGCGCAGGCACTGGGGCTTCCTGATGATACGGTGCAGTTTCTGATCGTGCAGCTTGTGAAGGTGATGAAGGATGGCAAGGAGGTACGTATGAGCAAGCGCGCCGGCAATGTCGTCTTGATCGATGATCTGATCGAAGCGGTCGGTCACGATGTGACACGCTTCTTTTTCCTGATGTATGCGCCTGATACGCATATGAACTTCGACCTCGGTTTGGCGCAGGAACACTCGCAGAAAAACCCGGTGTTTTATGTGCAGTACGCCCACGCGCGTATCGCGAGCATTTTGCGTAAGGCGGATGAAGCGGGAGCAATACTTGAGAATACAAGCACTGCTCAAGCATCCTGGCATGAGAAGGAGCTTTCGCTCGGCCGTCAGCTCGCGCTCTTTCCGGAGCTTGTTAGCAGTGTTTCACAGAGTTATGAAGTGCATAAGATCCCGCATTATGCTATCGGATTGGCAGATGCATTTCATTCGTTTTACAATGATTGCAAAGTGATCGATGAAGAACACCCGGACGTGACCGCGAGGCGTTTGCGGATAGTTTCAGCGACCAAAATCGTGCTGGCGGAGACTTTGCGCCTCATCGGTGTCGACGCCCCAGAGAAAATGTAATCATTTTAACGTCTCTTTGTATGCTCAATGACCCAAAAACTGATCTTTTCCCTTTTGCTCTTATCATCACGATAGTGACCGTATTGTTTTTTGCGGGAGCGCTTCTTTTGGATATGACAAAGTAGTGACGTGGTTTCCACAATAGACAGCTTTGAAACCGAGCTGTTTTTTTGTACGCCTCGATGAGTGATAAAAAACTTCGGAGAGATGGACAAAACCCGCTGAAAGTGTTAGCCTAAAGAGAATCCTTTATGACCCATAATCCTCCATCCGTATGAAACGAAACCTCATTATCGCCGCCATTCTCGTAGTTGGTAGTATAGTCCTTTACCGCGTGATGCATACTGCTCCGTCGGATACAGCGACGCCATCGGAAGTACCAGCAATAACGCATGTCTCGGTTGTGCCAGTCGCTTCCGGCAATGCCGCATCTCGCGATACGAGCTATCAGGCATCCGTGGAGAGCATACAGAACACGGCCGTCAAAGCGTTTTCTTCCGGAACACTGACCAGCCTGCGCGTGCGTTTGGGCGATCGCGTCTCCGTCGGGCAGGTCTTGGCGACTGTCGAGAATCCGGCAAGCAGCGTAGATGTGTCCGATGCTTCTGTGCGCAATGCGGATATCAATCAAGCGCAGATCACAGTCGATTTGATGAAGAAAGCATATCAGGAGGCGCGGCGTGTCTATGATAATGATCACACGCATGCCAACGAACTGGCAAAAAAATCCGCGCAATTGCGATACGAGAGCGCGCAGGTGGCGTTGCAATCTTTGCTCGACGGACACATCGTCAAAAGCCCTGTAGCAGGCACGGTGACTTCTTTGCCGGGAAGCGTCAATAGCACGGTTTCAGTAGGACAAGATATCGCGACTATCGGTTTGCCGGAGAATGCCAAAGTGATTTTCTTTGTGAGTCAGTCGCAGTTGTCCGATATCGCGCTCGGGAAAAAAGTGATGATACAGGGAAATGATCAAACGGTGAATGGTACGATCACACGTATCGCTCCGCAGGCCGATGCTTCGACGGGAAAGTTCTTCATTGAAGTGCATCCAGAGACTTTGAAGGGGAAAGGATTGCTTCCGGGGACAAGCGCTAAGGTTTCCGTACCGACACAGGTGACGGCCAATGACGCATCGATGGTGCTTCCGCTCGAAGCATTGCTTATCGGGCAAAACACCAATGCGATCTTTGTTATTCATACGGGCGAGACCGTCGTGCACAAGGTCACGGCGGATATTGTGAGCATTAAGGGCGGCGTGGCGGAAATACGCACGCGCGATATGGATGCTGCCGATAGCATTGTCACCTCGAATGTACACAGTCTTGATGACGGCGAAACAGTGGTTATTGAAGGTAATAAATAAACAGTTATGCATAAACAACCGCAAGAACAACTTTCCTCCGATCAATCCTATTTGGCCCGATTGCAATTCAATCCGCGTCTTCGTAAAAGCATCTTCAATTTCTTTGTAGTCAATTTCCGCGTGGTGTTGCTTATGATCGCCGCCTTGACCGCATGGGGTATGTATTCATATCAGCAGTTGCCGCGCGAGTCCAATCCGGAAATCAAGATACCGGTGGCTATCGTGAACACCTCGTACCCGGGAGCATCTCCCACCGATGTGGAGGATCTTGTGACTAAGAAACTGGAAACAGCTATCTCCGGATTGCGCGGTATCAAAAAAATTACTTCTTCTTCGGCCACATCCGTCTCCACTATCAGTGTTGAATTTGAAGCAGGGGAAGATGTGAAGGATTCTATCCGGACGCTTCGTGACAAAGTCATCGATGTGAAAAGCACATTGCCAAGTGAAGCTAAAGACCCGGTCGTACAGGAAGTTTCTTTTGATGATCAGCCGATACTTACGATGGCATTGACGGGTCCGTATGACGGCCTGACCATGCGGCACTATGCGGATGATATCAAGAAGGAACTCGAAAAAGTATCCGGTGTCCGGGAGGTGCGGGTATCCGGCGGTGATGAGATAGAATTCTCCATCGCGTATGATCAGAACAAACTTTTGGCCTATGGTATTTCACTGGCGCAAGCCAATCAAGCGGTCGCAAGTGCCAATATGACGCTCCCGAGCGGTACGATTGATAACAACGGTTTCACGTATTCGGTGCGTACGGATGCAAGGATATTCGATGCGCAGGCTTTGGGCGACACGCCGCTGGTTAGTCACGGCAATGGCAATACTTTGTATCTGAAGGATGTCGCTACCGTCGAGGAAAAGGCTATCAAAAGAACGGTATTGTCACGCATTTCCTCGCACGGTTCGCAGCCTCAGGATGCGGTGACGATCAGCATTATCAAACGCTCAGGAGGATCGATCATCAATACCGTCGATCAATCCAAGTCCATTGTGGAAGCAGCTATCACCAAACTGCCATCGGGCATTTCGTATGACACGACCACCAATTTGGGCACGCGCATCCGTAAGGACTTCACCCAGCTCGGGCATGATTTCTTGGTGACCGTGATACTGGTGATGATCACGCTTTTTGCGTTGGTTGGTTTTAAGGAGGCTTTGATCGCGGGGCTGGCAATACCGTTGGTATTTTTCTCGACTTTCGGAGTGATGCTTATGACCGGTGTGAGCCTCAACTTTCTCTCGCTTTTTTCATTGCTCTTGGCGCTTGGACTCTTGGTGGACGATGCTATCGTGGTGGTATCGGCGACGAAGCAGTACCTGCGTACGGGAAAATTCACGCCGGAAGAAGCCGTGCTCCTCGTACTTAATGATTTTAAAATAGTCCTCACCACGACGACGCTGGCGACGGTGTGGGCGTTTTTACCATTGCTTTTGGCATCGGGTATGATGGGAGAGTTTCTTAAGTCGATCCCGATCACGGTTTCGGTGGTACTGACCGCGTCGCTATTGGTCGCGCTTTTTATCAATCATCCACTGGCCGCATTGCTCGAGCGCATACGATTGACGAAAGGCATCTTTTGGTCGATGGTAGCGATTTTGGTTGGACTCGGTATATTTTTGATACAGCAGCACACTCTATGGGGATATGCGAGCGCGGTCGTAATCGCGATCGGCGTCCTGGCGATACTCGTGTGGTATCGAAGGTATAGGGATGTCTTGCTCAATAACACACGATTGGTCGCGCTCGAGTGGCGAAGCGACGAGGCTATCAAAGAAAAATTGCGCGCCGCCGGTGCTCACGAGGATACGTCTTTGGGCAGTCGATTGATGCATGGCATCGTGCGTTTTGAGCGTATCGTGCCGGTCTATGAAAAGTACCTGCGCGCGGTTGTGTTTCAGAAAGCGAATCGTATTAAGATGCTTGTTTTTACGGCGATAGTCTTCGTGCTTGCGGTATTGTTGCCTGTGAGCGGTATCGTGCGCACGGAGTTTTTTCCTGTGTCCGATCAGGAGTATATCTTTATCAATATCACTGCGCCGACCGGTCTGCAGCTCAATCAAACCGATTACATCGTCGAAAAAGTCGAGCAGGATTTGCGTCAGTATCCGGAGATTGTGAATTTCTCGACGACCGTGGGTCAGGCGGGAGCATCGCAGAATCGAGCGGGTTCGATAAGTCGGCCGTCATCCAATCTCGCTTCATTCGTCGTGACACTTTCCGATCCGAAAGAACGAACCGTGCCTTCATACACTTTAGCCGAAACAATGCGCGAGCACCTCAAGGACATTACGGAAGCGCAGGTTTCCGTCGAGTCACAGCAAAGCGGACCGCCGTCTGGAGCTTCGTTTGAGGCGCGTGTCACGGGGGATGATTTGCAAAAACTCGATAGCATCACCAAGGATCTGCAAGTATTCCTGCACGATATTCCTGGTGTCATCAATATCGACTCGTCGCTGCGTGAGGCACCGGCAGATTATACTTTTACGCTCGATCCGCAAAAACTCTCCGCGTACGGACTGAGTGCTGCACAGGTGGGATCGGTACTTCGTACAGCGCTCTTTGGTACCGAGGTGAGTACCGTGCTCAAGAATAACGACGAGTACAAAATTATCGCGCGCTTCGACGATGCGCAGGTCGCCAATCTTGACGCGCTCAGCGATGTGCAAATCATGAACGCGCAGGGCAAGGCGATAGCCCTTCGGGATGTGGCAACCATCGAACTTAAACCGTCCATCAATGCTATCTCGCGTATCGATCAGAAACGCGCGGTGCTGCTCACGGCGGGCGTCGACACGACTACCAAGCCAGCCGATGTCCTGGCAGCATTCCAGAAGCGAGTCGCGAAAGAGTATCCGCTCCCAACCGGGTACGACATCATCTATGGCGGAGAGAATGAACAGAATCAGGAATCAGTATTTTCGATCCTGCGCGCTTTGGTCATTGCTATCATCCTGATCATCGTGACGATGGTGGTGCAGTTCAATTCGTTTCGACAGTCGGCCATCGTGCTCGTGACACTACCATTGGCGCTTATCGGTGTGTTCGTCGGTATGGCGATATTCCGCGTCCCGCTCAGTTTCCCCGGGCTCATCGGTATCCTCGCGCTCTTCGGTATCGTGGTGAAAAACGCTATCATCCTGATCGACAAGATGAATCTCAATCTCAAGAGTGGCATCGCCTTCGATGAGGCGATCGTGGATGCGGGCAAGTCACGTATCGAAGCGATTATCATCACGTCGTTGTGTACTATCCTCGGCATCATCCCTATCACCCTTTCCAACGCGCTCTGGCAGGCGCTTGGCTCTGCGGTCATCTTCGGTCTCATCTTCTCCTCGTTCCTCACGCTTTTCATCGTCCCGATACTGTTTTATATGTCGATGAGGAAAAAGGCATCGAATTGATTTTTTTCGGTTCGGGTGCTATGGTAGAAGTACAATCACAGAAGCTATGATGGAGGTATCGCTCCGGAGCTATGGAAAGAAAACTTAATTTGTCATCCTGAGCGTAGTCGAAGGATCTGGCGTATAGAGGTAAAGATTCCTCGACTACGCTCGGAATGACACTCAAGTGAGTAGACTCCATCGGGTAGGCCCGTAACAGCCGTCAATGAAGGATAGTTTCCTCTCAAAAATTCTTGATTATTGGAATTTGATGATTGGTTATTATCGAAAAAAGGTGGTACCACGATTTATTCGTCCTTAATGCGTTTTCGCATTGAGGATTTTTTGTTTTGTGACGATGCGCCACGTTAGCGTTATTTTGAAGAAGTTAATAAATAGAATATTTTTATGGAAGGAATAAAACCGACAACTATTTCTGTCGCGCTTGTTATGTACAATGAGGATCGGTCAAAATTTCTTGTCGTGAAACGTCCGGAGGACGATCCTGCTATGGCTGGTCACTGGGGTTTTCCTGCGGCATCAAAAAAGAATCCGGATGAAGCGTGGGAAGATGTAATCGCGCGAGCAGCACAAACGAAGCTTGGTGTGGAAGTAGAGATAACTAAGATGCTCGGAGAGGATACGATCGATAGGGGCGCATACATTTTGATTCTAAGGGATTATGAAGTCAAAATAACCAAAGGACAACCGCACGTGCCTCAAAAGAGTGAAGGAACAACTCAGTATATTGAGCAGAAATGGACGGATGATGTCGCTGATCTGCAGAAATCGGCCAGGGAGGGGCCGCTGTGTTCCAGGGTTTTCCTGCGAACGAAGGGCATTACATGGTAAATAGTGTATAAGCAAACCTATGAAAAAAGTGGATGTTCGGCAGTCGCTGCCCAAGATGGAAGAGGAAGTCTTGAAGTACTGGTCGGAAGAAAAAATATTTGAGAAGTCAATCAATAATCGTGCCGACGCTCCCGTGTACAGCTTCTACGACGGGCCGCCTTTCGCGACCGGGACGCCGCACTACGGGCACTTGGTAGCAAGTGCGCTCAAGGACGCCGTGCCACGCTATTGGACGATGCGCGGGTTTTCGGTGGAGCGCAAGTGGGGCTGGGATTGCCATGGACTGCCGATCGAAAACATCGCCGAGAAAGCGCTGGGCGTGAAGCATAAGAAAGATATCGAAGAGATGGGTGTGGAGAAGTTCAACGAATTTTGTCGATCGACAGTATTGGAATATGTGGATGATTGGAAGAAAGTCATCACCCGCTTCGGACGATGGGCGGATATGGAGCACGCCTACAAGACGATGGACAAGGACTATATGGAATCGGTCTGGTGGGTGTTCAAGCAGCTTTGGGACAAGGGGCTTATCTATGAGAGCTATCGGATCATGCATGTCTGCACCCGCTGCGAGACGACGCTGTCGCAGTCCGAGGTGAGCGAAGGATATACGGACGTGAAGGATCTGTCGGCGACGGTGAAATTTGAACTGGTCGACGAACCGGGTACATTTGTCTTGGCTTGGACGACAACCCCTTGGACGTTGCCGGGGAATGTGGCTTTGGCGGTGGGGGAGGATATTGAGTATGTAAAAGTAAAAGATACTTGGTTTGAATTGTTCAAAGAAGAAGGGAAAGAGGGTAAGTTTTTCACGGAATATATTATTCTCTCCAAAACCGCCTTTCATAACGGACTTTATAATAAGGCGCTCGAAAATGGAAAACATGTTCGAGGGTTTCATAATACACAACCAGAGGTTATTGAAACATTTAGAGGATCAGAATTAGTTGGTAAAAAATACACCCCGCCATTTGATTCATATTACACAGATGAGACATTGAAAGACCGTGAGAATGGGTGGAAAATTGTCCATGCGGATTTTGTGACGACCGATATGGGAACGGGCATTGCACACGAAGCACCGGCCTTTGGTGATGATGATTGGGAATTACTCAAGAAAGAACACTTGCCATTCGTGCAGCATGTCAATCTCGATGGGACGATTAAGGCTGAAGTGAAAGAATTGGCAGGACTTTCTGTGAAATCCAAAGAAAACCCGCAAGCGACGGATATCGAAGTCATCAAATACCTTGCCGGTAAAGGACTGCTTTTTGCGAAAGAAAAATACGAGCACAGCTATCCGCACTGCTGGCGCTGCGATACCCCGCTTATTAATTATGCGACGAGCTCGTGGTTCGTGAAGGTGACGGACGTGAAAGAAAAAGCCCTAAAGACGGCGAAGGAAATCGAATGGTCACCCGAGCATGTGAAGGCGGGGCGCTTCGGCAAGTGGCTCGAAGGCGCGCGCGACTGGTCTATCAGCCGGCAGCGGTTTTGGGCGAGCGTGATGCCGGTGTGGAAATGTGACGGCAATCAACAATCAACACAGAACAATCAACAGGGATGCGGCTGGGTAAAAGTTTTTGAGTCGACAAAAGATTTGTGGGCGGTTAGCGGTGTTGAGATTAATGACTTGCATAAACACATCGTTGATAAAATAACATTTCCGTGTGAGCAATGTAATGGCACCATGAAGCGCATTCCCGATGTGCTCGACACCTGGTTTGATAGTGGTTCGATGCCGTATGCGCAGATGCACTATATGGGTGAAGGAAGCGAGAATGCGGAAAAATTCGAGAAGAGTTTCCCGGCACAGTTTATCGCCGAAGGTATCGATCAGACCCGTGCCTGGTTTTACTACCTGCACATCCTGAGTGCAGCCTTGATGGAAAAGCCTGCCTTCAAACACGTAATCGTCAACGGCATCGTCCAGGCGGAGGATGGCAAGAAAATGTCCAAGCGTCTCAACAATTATCCCGATCCAATGCTGATGTTTGAGAAACACGGCGCGGACGCGATGCGGCTCTACCTGCTTTCTTCGCCGATCGTTTCGGCCGAAAACCTCAATTTTTCTGAAAAGGATATGTCGGAAATCTCGCGCAATGTTTTCCGTATGCTGTGGAATTCATATTCGTTTTTTGTGATGTATGCGGAAATTGATGGATGGGCTCCTTCGCAATCAACAATCAACAATCAGCAATCAACAAAGAATATACTCGATAGGTGGATGTTGTCCGAACTGCAGTTGCTGATCAAGGAAGTGAACGGGTATATGGAAGGGTATGATATGATGCGGTCGACACGCGCTTTTGCACCGTTTATCGACCACCTATCCAACTGGTATATCCGTCGTTCCCGCAAGCGCTTCTGGAAGTCCGAAGATGACAGTGACAAGAATGCGGCCTATCAGACTTTGCATACCGTGCTGGTGACGCTCGCCAAGCTGATGGCGCCGTTCACGCCGTTCATCGCCGAAGAAATCTACCGCAACCTGACGGGCGAGGAGTCCGTACACCTGACTGATTATCCTGTGGCGGATGAGGGGTTGATTGATGAGCAGTTGAATGAGAATATGCAACACGCACGTTTTATCGTGACGGTTGGATTGAAATTTCGCGCTGATCAAAAAGTAAAAGTAAGGCAACCGCTTTTGTCGGTTACGGCGCGTCCAATTGAAAAAGAGTTGCAAGATATCGTGACAGATGAGTTAAACGTGAAACAATACATCAGTCAGGAAGGTATGGATGGACTTGTCCAACTTGATCTCACCATCACCCCCGAACTCAAAAAAGAAGGACAGGCGAGGGAAATCATCCGCTTTATCCAAGAGACACGCAAGGAAGCGGGATTTGAGGTGGATGACCGTATCGAGGTGGGGTATGAGGGATTCGAGACCATCTTTGATACCGCCGAGCTCAGAGACCTTATCGCCAAGGAAGTCCTCGCGGAAAAAGGTCTGCGCGCAGGCGAGATAGCCCAGACGGATATTGCCAAAGAAACTACTATCGATGGCGTGAAGCTGATGGTATGGCTCAAAAGGTAAAAAGAGGAGAGAGATATGATACGAGCCCGCTACGAATATTTTTCGCAGCGGGCTCGGTTGGTAGTGATTGCGATTATTTCATCCATTACCAGCGTACGCTAGATGATTCTTGGTAGTCAATGAATCGAAGTAATTGGTGATAAAAGTGAAAAGACTACCAATAGCTGCTGTACGTAGCGCTCGCGTGGCAGCGTTTTGAGAAGAGAGATAATGTTCTGCAAGCAAATCGTTTACGGCTCCCAGGAGCTTTTCTTGAAGACCTTTTAATACGCGGATTTCCCATTCGTAGCGTTTTGGTGATAATTTATAGATTGTCAAAAACATCTCTAAATCGTCTTTAAGCCCGATGAATTCCTGGACGTTTTCAGGAGTAAAACATTGCTTTACTGCAAGATTTGCTATGAATTCATTTATTTCAGCTTCTCTTTCGGTATCGTTCATGGTGCTGTCCTCGTTGGATTTTGTGTGTTTTAAAAAAAACGTGCCTGCCAGGAATTGTCCGGGCAGGCGTTTTCGTTTGGTTGTTTATGACGTTACTGATGCTGACAACGTTAGTACAGTGCCGGACATTATTTTATCGGCCCTCCAATTGCAAAGGATTATGGATAGATCGCTGCCAGACTTTTTGATTGTTGTAATCAAACAATCCAATAAATAACATATAGGAGTTCTTTCTTCAGGTACTTTTCCGAGCTCGGCGGCTTTTTTGCAAAAACGTTGCTGCGTGTAGTGGATATCACCCTCTGCACTACCGATAACAGTGAGACACTCAGTTTTTATCGTATAATCTTCAAGAGTTTCGATAAGATAGCCAATTTCGCCATCACTGAGGATAAGGAGGCTGTTTTTCGGAATTTCTATTCTTTTGAGTCGGGCTGATTTTTTTTTCATGATTATTCCTCTTGCTTTTCTGTGAAGGGTTTGTTTTTAACTTTCTTGAATTGGATAACAAGGGAGTGTGTTTATGTCCACATCTTCCCATGCACTATTGATGAAATTTAATTGAGCCTGTTGTTGTCTGTGGTATGTTTTGATATCTGATGTAGATTCACCAAGTTCATTGAACCACACTCGATTGCCGAGAGTAAGACCATTATGTGGATGGACATTTTGATGGCGCATAATAACCCCTATTTCTTGATATTTTTTTGGGAAGGTTCTTGTTGTATTCCCCGCAATGTTCAGCAGGAAATATACCAGGAGTGTAGTATAAATTCATAATTATGTCAAGAGCGCATGACTTTTGTGTGACTTTTGGCGGAGAGAAGGTGTGAAAAAACCACTTGAGTACAAGCGATTAGAAATAGAGTTAGGGGTAAAAAATAAGTGTAGCATGGAATTCCATGCTACACCCTGTGAAAGAAATATCTCTTGAATAGAGTGTTACTCGAACACGTATCCAGTTGGTACGGTTACGATACCGCTTTCTGGATTCTTTTGGTCGAAATACAGTCCACGAGCCACATCATCTTCTCGATTATAGCCAATGACAGTATCTGGTGGAATAACAACCCCCTCACAGATAATAGCCTTCTGAATTTTGCAGCCTTTATGAATAACTACATTATCAAATACAACCGTATTTCTGATAATTGATTCATAAAGAAGGCTACTTCGTCCGATAAGCGCTCCATCCACATCGCATCTTTCGACGATAGCCCCACCAGCCAAGGCAAAGATCCCGTGAGAATAATTGTTTTTCCCCATTGGTAGGTTATCTGTCCCGGTTCGCATAGGCCAGTCTTTATTGTAAAGATTGATAGATGGTTTCATTGAAACCAAATCCATACAAGCATTCCAATAAGATTCTACGGTACCGACATCTTGCCAGTAGTGCTCAGTTTGTCCAGGGATAACATTATCTTGATAATTGTATGCGAACATAGGTATGTTATCATCCAACATCTTTGGAATAATATCGTTGCCAAAATCATGACCAACAGTATCGTCATTGAGAATGGTTTCTAAATCAAGCAGATTGAAAAAATAGTGACCCATCGAAACCAGAGAACGCCCTGGACGCCCTGGAATTTCAGCTGGGCATTCAGGTTTTTCAGTGAATTTTTCTATACGGCCAGCGTAATTAACGGTAAGCACGCCAAACCTCGACGCATCTTTCGTATTTATTTCCATAGCACATATAGTGCATGAGGATTTCGTCTGTAGATGGTATTCATACATTTGTTTGAAATCAATAGCTACAACATGGTCTCCAGAGAGAACCGCGATATGTTGAGGATTTCCACAATTTTTAATAATACCAAGGTTTTGAAGGATAGCGTCAGCAGTCCCCCGATACCAATCATCGATTCCATTTGCTTGTTGCGGATGGATAGTATAGATGGAAAACCCAAGAAGTGGTGCTGATGGCCAATTTTCATTCACATGAATATTGAGCGGGTGCGCCAAGTATTGTGTTGCTAGAAGTATTCTTCTGAATCCTGAATTGACAGAATTTGATAACATAAAGTCAATGATTTTATGTTTACCAAAAGGAACAGCTGGTTTTGGTAAGACGTTTGTAATAGGACCTAAACGACCGCCTCTGCCGCCAGCCAAGATAATTACAGGTACACTATCGATATATTCTGACATAATTTTATCCTCGATCTAAATTTGTAATGTGCAAAGGTTGAGAGTAAATGCATAGATTTCTCTAGCGACAATCAACATTGTTTGAATGTTTATCAAAAATTGATAAACATAGGATGTATCCTCAATCTCGGTAAAATAACCAAGATGAAGATACTGAAGGATACCATAGGGATTATATTTTGTCAATACTTTCGGACAGATGCAGTGAAAAATGCCCTCAAAGAAGGGATGAACCTTACTGTGAGGCGAAAAAGAGGGTATACTGAAGGCTATGGAATACAACTACACCGCTATTATTCTGCGGAAAAAAAAGATCGGCGAGACGGATCGTCTGTACACTTTCTATACCCTCGAAGCGGGGAAACTGCAGTCGATCGGGCGCGGTATCCGCAAGCCCCAGGCCAAGTTGGCCGGTCATCTGGAGACGCTGAGCCAGTCGGATGTCATCGTGGCGCGCCGGCACGGCTTGGGTAATATCGCGAGCGCCATCACGGAGCGGTATTTTCTCGCGCTCAAATCGGACGAGGCGACACTTGCGCTCGTGTTCGAATCCATCGCTTCATTTGAAAAACTGGTTGATTTTGAGGAAAAGGACGAAGCTTTGTTTGATTTGTTGCAGATCTATCTGACGACCGCCAACGCTCTCGTATCGGAGGGTAAGTCGGACAAGGTCAAAATCGTGACGCAGGGGTTTTTGTTTCAGCTCCTCAGTCACCTCGGGTATCATTTGGAGATGCGCGCTTGTGCTGTTTCCGGTGAACCATTGGCCTCGGTCAATCGCTACTACTTCAGTCCCGATGCCGGAGGGGTTATCGAAGCGCGATTTGTGGGTCAGGCTCAGCGAGCGGTCGCTATCAATGAAAACGCTATCAAGCTCATCCGGCTGTTTTTTCAGAATAAACTCTCTTCGCTTTCGCGGGTACAAGTGGCACAGGAAGATCTGGTATGCGTCGAGTCGGTGTCGCGGGCGTTTTTGCAGTGGATCGGACAGTAAAGAAGACAATCGTATTTGAGATGAATTTCTATGGAAAAGATTTTTTCAAAAGCCATTGGCGTACTCGCCTCGGCTGTGAAAAAATACTTTTGCGTAGAAATCCGCTTGAAAGAATGTCTTATACGGCAATAAAGTATGCTATACTGGACGCAGAATAAAGTACTAAAAGTTATCGTTATGGGACTTCAAGACTTGAATGAGGAATTGTATAAACGCGAAGGCGCTAATCGGCAAAATGCCCGATCGGGTGCTTTCGAGGTGCGACAGAACTTCCAAGAAAACACCGCTCGCGATGCCTTCCAAGCGCAGAATGGTTGGAGCAGCGTGCAAGAATCTTTCGCGAGTAAGCACCGGGATGCTATAAAAAGAGGGCTGATCGCTGCGGGAAGTATCATCATCATCGCCTTGTGCTATTTTGTCTTCACGCTTTTTCGGCAGTCGGCATTCAGTAGCGACCATGTGGCGCTCAAGGTGGATGGGCCTTCGGATGTGAGCGGCTCGGAGGCATCGCTGTTTGTTTTCACCTATACTAATACCAATCGTGCCAATTTGACGGATGCGGAGCTATCACTGACCTACCCGGAGAATTTCAAGCCGGATGCATTGGAAAATATGACTATCAGCGGATCATCGAGCAATCTGCATATCGGCACGATAGCGGGACACTCGGAAGGAAGGATCAGTATTCACGGGAAGTTTTACGGTTCCAAGGGTTCCATTGCGTATATCAAGGGCGTGCTTCGTTACAAGCCGGACGGGGTGGGAAGTTCGTTTCAAGCGGATTCGCAGATCGGCGTGACGATTCAGTCGCCTTCCATCAGGATTTCTATGGAAGCGCCGCTGGAGGTGTCTTCGGGAGGTGTGGTGGAATATCGTGCGGACTATACCAATATGAGTGATGTATCGTTCAGTAACCTTCGTTTAAAAATGGACTATCCGGATGGGTTTCATTTGCAGAGCGCCGATCCGAAGACTTCGGAAGGGGATGCGATTTGGTATGTGGGTAATCTTGCACCCGGCCAATCGGGTAGTATCCGCGTAACCGGTACGCTTGATGGTTCTAAAAATGAAGTTAAAACGCTCCGCGCGCATATCGGGATGATGCAGGGCAACGGGGAATTGCTTTCGTATAGCGATGGTGACAGACTGACTAAAATCGTCGCTTCGCCGCTGTTGGTACAGCAAACGGTCAATGGTTTGGATAAACTCAATGCCAATGCGGGAGGTGTACTTAATTATGTCGTTCGCTATCGCAATGACAGCGATCTTGGTTTGCGCAATATCATTATCACACTGGAGATTCAGGGAGCCGCGGTTGATTTTTCAAGACTACAGTCTTCGGGCGGCGCTTTTGATAGCGCGCGCAAGGTGGTCACCTGGAAGGCCTCGGATATCAAGGATCTGGCTAACTTAGGGCCTGGCAAAGAAGGATCTGTCTCGGTAACTGTTCCCGTTTTCGCAAGCATTCCTGTAAAGGCAGTATCGGATACGAATTTCGTCGTAACCAGCATCGCCAAGATCGACAGTCCGGATATCGCTACGCCAAGCGGCGCAAACAAGGTGATTGGCAGCAATACTTTGCAGGTTAAGATCAATTCCGGCGTCAGCATACAATCAGCGGCGCTGTATCAAGACACTGCACTGCCAAATACCGGTCCTATGCCTATGCAGATTGGCCAAGAAACGACCTATACCATACACTGGACGGTTTCCAATACGACCAATGCTGTCGACAATGCGGTTGCGACGGCCTATCTGCCAACAGGTATCCGTTGGACAGGAAAAATCTCTCCGACATCGGAAAACATCACCTATGATGCTCGAACCAATCAGATCACCTGGAATCTGGGAACAATCAAAAACGGTGTTGGTTCTCTGTTACCAGTACGCGAAGTCTTGTTTCAGGTAGGTGTGACACCGCAGGTCAATCAGGTAGAACAAAACGTTATGCTTGTGGATGAGGCTGCACTGACCGCTCACGACACCTTTACGGGTGAAACCCTGCAATCGAAAATAGAAGGGCAACGATTAGCTATCCCTCAGTAACTGTTCGATTATGTTTGAAATAACCCAACAAGAAGGCGCGAGCCGTCACGGTACGCTGACCACGAGAGCCGGCGCCCTACAGACACCGTTTTTTATGCCGGATGCTACCCGTGCATCCGTGCGCGGTCTGACGTCCGATGAAATTGCCGATACTGGCGTGGGCGCACTTGTGGTAAATACCTATCATTTGCTTTTGCAGCCTGGCGAAGAGCTCATTGGGCATGCTGGCGGAATACATCGCTTTATGCGCTGGGATCGGCCCATACTTTCCGACTCGGGCGGATATCAGGTTTATTCGCTTATACATAAACATCCCGGGACGGGTAAAATTACCGAAGAGGGTGCACAGTTTCGTTCGACTCGCGACGGCTCAAAACACCTGCTCACTCCCGAGCGAGCGATACAGGTGCAGTTTGATCTTGGAGTGGACATGATGGTATGTCTGGATGATCCGCGTCCCAATGATGTCAGTGAAGAAGAAGCATCCGCAGCAGTGGATCGGACGCTGCGATGGGCGAAACGATGTCGGGAGGAGTATGATGGACAGATAGCGGCGAGGGCAATGACCGATGCGAATCGTCCGCTTTTGTTCGGTGTCGTGCAAGGCGGACTCTTTGTTCCATTACGGGAGCGATGCGCCCAAGGACTGGCAGCTCTCGGGTTTGATGGGTACGGTTTCGGCGGGCGGCACATCGGTGAAGATGGGCAGTTTCTGACGGATATACTTGCGAAGACGGCAGCGTTTATTCCGGAGAAGAGTATTCGTTTCGCGCTCGGTATCGGAACACCTGCGGATATCGTGCGTTGTTTTGCACTCGGGTGGGATATGTTTGACTGTGTTATCCCGACGCGTGAAGGGCGGCACGGACGATTGTTTGTGTGGAAAGACTTGTCAAAGAACGATGAGCATAGAACAATAAACGAAGAAAAGGCGATAAGCAACGACACTGTATTGCCAGATGATTTCTATGAAACTATTAATATCAACAATGAACGGTTCAGAGAAGACTTCACCCCTATCGATTCGACATGTGATTGCACAGCTTGCAAGCAGTATTCAAGGGCGTATATAAGGCACTTGTTTTCCGTCAGTGAACCTTTGGCACAGCATCTCACTTCTATTCACAACCTGCGTTTTTATGCGAGGCTGATGGAACGCTTGCGAAAATGAGGCTTTTTTGCTAGAGTAAATGCGTAGTTCAGATGACTGGGAAATCCCAGTTTTTCTTTTAACAAAAGAGAGTAGGTGGAAAGATGAAAAATATATCAGTAGGGGCGAGCGGCATTATTGTTGCCGCCGATGTCGCAAATCATGAGGACTTGCGTTTGTTGTTAACTGCATTGAAAGATATCCGCGGGATAGTGGGAGTGAAGGTTGGTTTTTTGCTCGCGATGCAAGGTCTTGAGAAAACGGTGAACATAATTCGCGATATACTTCATGATGATGTCGATATCATTTATGATCATCAGAAGGCTGGAAATGATATTCCGGATATGGGCATACCCTTTGCAGGGGCTCTCAAGCATGCCGGTGTCAATGGAGCTATTTTGTTTCCTTTCGCCGGACCGGAAACGCAGACAGTGTGGACACAAGCATGCTTTGACGAAGGTCTTGAAGTATTGACCGGAGGCATTATGACGCATGCGAGGTTTCTTGTCAGCGAAGACGGGTATATCGATGATGCCGCTGCGTTTGAAATATATGAGCGGGCTGCAGATTTGGGTTGCCGACACTTCGTGGTTCCCGGAACAAAAATCGATTGGGTTATCAAGATTCGTACTTATTTGGACGAGTCGCTCGGTGTGGGCGAGTTTTCTTTGCATGCCCCGGGATTTATCACTCAAGGCGGCGATATATCCGAATGCGGTAAAGCAGCCGGAGTGAGTTTCTTTCCGATTGTGGGAAGGGCTATTTACGGAAAAATTGGAGTTGCGGCGCAAAAAGCCGCAGCGACAGACATTGCTGAAAAATTCCTTGTTTATATGAGTGATTAGTCAATGTTTCAAAGAGTTATGGTAGAGCACAATATGTTCTGAACGTGCTGAGTAAAATTTTAGAGGTGGTGATGAAAACTGCAGTAGTTTTCATCACCTTTTTTGAACCATATTTTAATTTTTTTTAAAAATGTAAGGCATTTCGGGGTTGAAAAATACCACCTGGTTTTGTATTTGAGATTAATGCTGCCCACTCTTCGTCGCAGAACCTTTGGCGCAGCATCTACCTCTATTCACAACCTGCGTTTTTATGCGAGGCTGATGGAGCGTTTGCGGGGAGAATAAGTATATGGAAAGAATAGAGTAGTAGGAATAGAAAAACCCGCGGTAACCTTTTGGTCGCGGGTTTTTTTGTCTTTTTTGTTCTCTTAGAATGAGAGTTGAAAAAGCTTCTTATTGTTATTGTTTGTGAACATAATTTTGCCAGAAGCTGTTTCTGCAGTAATATGTCGTATCTGAGCATTGTCGGTAGTTTCATCTTTAAGATGCTCGTATATCGCGACATCCTCAGGATAGACTGAAAAAGATATTTTTTTATTACCTAACCTGACAAGAATATAGTAACGAACAAGAAATGGGCGTTGTGTAGATTTGTAAGGCGTAATTCCAACAACAACTGCATTTCTTTCCGATTTCCGGAGCTTTTTTAGAAACTCTTGGGTGGTGATGGGCGTTCCATCAGAGGACTGTTTTCCTGCGCGACGACCCAATACATATGCGGCAACAAGGAGTATGCCTATTAGAACTACAAGTGTCGGTGTGCTCATGATGTTTCTCCGGTCATCGAGAGGGAATCGGATTGCCCCATTCCTCGTGACCTACCTTTCTATAGAAGCACGGAGGAGTAATTTTGTCAATGATTTCGGACATATACGGTATTCGCGATGGGATGATCAAAAAGAAAACGCACCACCCCGGTTCTTTACGATTGTGTAAAGAGGGTGATGCGTTGTGAGGGTTAAGAGAAGCGGCGGATAATCAAATGGGAGGTGACTTTTCCGGAAGGAGCCCTTCGATATACGCTTCCGTATCCGACATATCGCCGTTATGGGCATTATCGATTGCCTTTTTGATGTTTTCGATACAGGCGGTTTCTACAGAAGCTTCTTTCACCAATTGACTCAGCTTACCGCTATGATTATCAAGAAATTCCTCAAGAAAGGATATATCCGTTTCTGGTGGAAGGTTTTGCTTCGCTAACTCAATAACGGATCGAGTCGTGGTAGTTGTAGCATATTCCACATCCCGTTGTTTCACGCGTTCTTCTAATGACTCCGCTTTGGATTGAAGAAGACTTTCCAAAACATTCAACACTGCATTCCGATTGTCAGGTCGCACGCGAAGCATATCCAGAAGATGATTGATAGTAAAGGTATCGTGAGTGGCTGCGTACAGTGCTTCCTCGTAGTACTTGTTGAAGAGGTTTCGTTGATACTTATCCATGAACTTCTGATAGAATTTCGGCCGCCAGTAGCGAAACAGTATATCCAAGCAAGGAACAAGTTCCGGTTCAGGCAGTGCTGATGCTTGCGGCGCATAGGTTAAAAGCTTTTTTGGTCTGAAATAGATGTCGCTTGCCACAAAACAAATCGGCACACATAAAGCTAGAAGACTACCGGCAAGCATGTTAGTGGATACTACGAAAGCAGACCAGATCATTCCGAAGATGATGAAAAATAATATCAACACGAGAAAACTTCGTATGAAGTAGCCCATATCGAACGGTGGGCGTGTTGCGGGGTGAGCGTATGTATTCATGAGAGATACCTCGTGGGAGTAGTTGAGATTGAGACGAAGTTGTTAAGTTACCGCATTGGCCGGCCTGGAAAAAATATGACGTTTCCGAGAGCTTTATGCCAATACGCCACTGTATCGCAGTGAATGAGTTTTGTCAATGAAATCTTTGACATATCGGGAAAAAACCCGCTATAATAGGGTATAAGCTATTCTATATACATCCCTATGAAAGAGACCGTAACCGTAACCGTAACCGAAACCGCCATGGAAAAAATCGTCTCTTTGTGCAAGCGGCGCGGGTTCGTGTTTCCTTCTTCGGAAATCTACGGGGGACTCGGCGGAATCTACGATTACGGGCACTACGGCACGCTTCTGAAAAACAATATCCGCGATGCTTGGTGGAAGGCTATGGTGCAGTTGCGCGATGATGTGATCGGTCTGGACAGCGCTATCTTTATGCATCCGAAAGCATGGGTGGCATCGGGACATGTCGAGACATTCAATGATCCGCAGGTGGACTGCCGAAAATGTAAGAATCGCTTCCGTGCCGACCATCTCTTGGAGGAGTTCGGTATTGAAGCGGATAAACAGCCGCTCGAGTTCATCAATGCACAATTGGATGTATTGAAAAAAGAGAGAAAGCTCAAGTGCCCTCACTGCGGCGCGGAGGATTTCACTCCGGCCAAAGTCTTTTCGCTGATGGTTAAGTCTAATATCGGTTCCCCGACGGACGCCTTGTCCGAAGACACAGTAGTGTATCTGCGACCGGAAACCTGCGGGGGCATTTATTTGGAATACAAAAACACCGTAGACTCGACGCGCGTCAAAATCCCGTTCGGTATCGCGCAGGTCGGCAAAGCTTTCCGCAATGAAATCGTGGCGAAGCAATTCGTCTTCCGTACACGCGAATTTGAGCAATTGGAGATGCAGTACTTTCATCACTCTTCGCAAACGAAAGAGAAGTATGAAGAGTGGAAAGAAGCGCGGTGGCGGTGGTATGCCGATATGGGGGTGGATATGAGCCGCTTGCGATGGTTCAAACACCTCAAATTGGCGCACTATGCCAGCGAGGCGTACGATATCGAATTCGATTTCAAATCCTTGGGAGGCTTCAAGGAAGTGGAGGGTATCCATGCGCGCGGGGATTGGGATCTGTCCCAGCACGCGAAGTTTTCCGGCAAAGATCTCTCGTATTTCGACGACAAAACCGGCGAGCGATACATCCCGCATATTATGGAAACATCCGCGGGACTTTCGAGACTATTTCTGCTGTTTATTGATCAGGCCTATATCGAAGAGACTCTGGCAAACGGCGATGTCCGCACTGTCATGAAATTCCCGAAAAAGCTGGCGCCGGTCAAAGTGGCCGTCTTTCCTTTACTGAAAAACAAGCCGGAATTGGTGGGGAAAGCGCGCGAGATTTTCGATACGCTCAAAGCGGACTTTCAGTGTGAGTTCGACGACAATGGCAATGTGGGCAAGCGCTATCGAAGGCAGGACGAGATCGGCACACCATACTGTGTGACCGTGGATTTTGAGAGTCTCGAAGACGGAGCGGTGACCGTCCGCGACCGGGATACGATGGCACAGGAGCGAGTGAAGATTGATGAACTTCCGGGATATTTTAGCGCTAAGTTGAAATAGCGGATTGGGGATTGTGAGATCAGGACGGATAATTAAGATACAGGAAACGCCAAGCAGTATTGATTGATAACTGAAGTATTTTATGCACTACGAAAAAATAACGCTGAAAAACGGATTGCGGGTGATACTGGCTCCGATGAAGGAAACACAGACGATGACGGTGCTTATGATGATCGGCACCGGTTCGCGCTATGAGACACGCAAACAAAACGGCCTCTCTCATTTTCTCGAGCATATGTTCTTCAAGGGCACAAAAAAGCGCCCGACCTCACTGTCTATTTCCGAGGAGCTCGACGCTGTCGGTGGGGATTACAATGCTTACACCGCCAAGGATCGCACCGGGTACTATGCTAAAGTAGATGCCAAACACGGCGATATTGCGCTGGATGTGGTGAGTGATATTTTCCTTCACTCAAAAATCGATCAAGAGGAGATTGATCGCGAGCGCGGTGCGATACTGCAGGAACTGGCAATGTATGAGGATACGCCCCGGCGCAAGGTAGGAGATGTATTTGAGGAGCTTTTGTACGGGGATACGCCGCTGGGGTGGGATATTATCGGTACCAAAGAAAATATCCGCACTTTCAAGCGCGCTGATTTCATAAAGTACCTCGATCAGCATTATATTGCTTCCAATGTCGTCATTGGCGTGGCGGGAAAATTCAACGCGGAAAAAATGAAACAAGATATCACGAAGGCATTTAAAGATATTCGTGTCGGCAAAAAATATGAAGCTAAGCTGATGAAGGAAAAGCAAATCAAGCCGGCACTTTTGGTGAAACATAAAAAAACCGATCAGACGCAGCTCATACTCGGGGTGCGCGCATTTGATTTTCATCATCCGGATCGCTATGCTTTATCGGTATTGGCTACCATTTTGGGCGGTAATATGTCGAGCCGACTGTTTATCGCGGTGCGCGAGCGCAAGGGCTTGGCCTACAATGTGAGCACCTTTTCGGACACGATGTCGGATGTAGGGTATCTGGCGACGCAGTGCGGGGTGGAACACAAGAATCTGGAGGAAACCATCACCACGGTACTCGAAGAATATAAGTTGATTAGTCAAGTATTGGTGCCGGACAAGGAACTTTCGAAAGCGAAGGAATATATCAAAGGAAGCGCGGTGATGCACCTGGAGTCTTCTGATGAGGTGGTGTCGTATCTGGTGGATCAGGAGTTGACCAAGGGAAAAATACGGCTTCCTGAAGAGGTATTCGCTGCTATCGACGCTGTGACGGCGCAGGATGTGCAGCGCGTCGCGCAGGCCATCTTCACCGAGAAGAAACTCAACCTCGCCATCATAGGACCGCACAAGCAGACAAAAAAACTCGAGGGGTTATTGAAATTGTAAGCGAAGAGTAAGGATAGAAACCTGATTCAAAATTCTTGATTCTTAAAATATATGAACACCAATCAGCAGATTGAAGTCGGTACCAAATTGCTCCTGCGAGCAGCCCTTATTTTTTTGGGCCTCGCGTTTCTGTATATGATTCGGGACATCATTGTCCTGACCTTCCTCGCTATCGTGGTGTCGGCTTCGCTTTCGCCGATCGTCAGATGGCTCCATCAGCGGAAAATACCCAGAGCCAGCGCGGTGGTATCGGTCTATGTGGCGGTCTTGGTCGTTATCGGACTCTTGATCGCGTTGATTGTTCCGCCGTTTGTCGCCCAAATCGGTGAGTTTGTGGATAACATTCCGGGTTATGTGGATAAAGTATCGCAGATGCTGTGGTATTTTGACACCCATTACTTCAGTTTCGATCGAGCGGCCTTTATCAAGAATGTCGAAGGCGGTTTCACCGGTTCTGTTTCCGGTATTTTTTCTACCACCATTGGCTTATTCTCAGGACTCATCTCCTTTATCGTTTTTTTCTTCCTCTCCCTGTATATGTCTTTGGAGGAAAATGGCATCGAGAAGTTCCTCGTCTCCCTGACACCGCAGCAGTACAAAGAATATGTAAAGACGCTGGCCACGCGCACGCAGAAAAAAATAAGTCACTGGCTGCTCGGGCAATTCGTGTTGATGCTGACGGTTTTCGTGATGTATTTCATCGGGCTTTCGATCCTGCATGTGCCGTATGCTTTGCTCCTGGCCACGCTGGGCGGGGCGTTTGAAATTATCCCTTATGTCGGGCCGATTATCGCGGCGATTCCAGCAGTTGTGATGGGCTTTCTTGTGTCGCCGATACTGGGTCTTTCGACTCTGATATTCTATACCGTAGCTCATCAGGTAGAGAGTCATATCATCACCCCACAGGTGATGAAGCGTGCTGTCGGGGTCAATCCTGTCGCTATCATCCTCTCGATTCTTATTGGGGCGAAGCTCGGGGGATTGCTTGGCATCATCCTCGCCGTGCCCGCCGCCGCCGTCATCGGGATTTTCGTGGAGGATTTTTTGGAGAAGCGGAAAAATTGATGCTAAAGAATAACCAATCACCAAAATCCAATAACCAATTTTTAAAATCTTGACGGTAGGATGTTTTGATGATTGGATTTTGGTTATTGGTGATTATGAAATAGGTATGTCTAATAATGAAAAACAAGGTATTTTGTATATCGTAGCGACCCCCATCGGCAATATGGAGGACTTGACCCTGCGCGCTCTGCGGGTACTTCAGGAGGCAGATATGATTGTGTGCGAGGATACGCGCGTGGCGAAAAAATTGCTGTTTCGCTATGAAATCCACAAGACGCTCTTGGCCATTCCGCAACACAGCGCGACGGACAAAATCGCGCGCGTAATCGAGAAATTGAAACAAGGATTGGATGTGGCGCTCATCACCGATGCCGGTACCCCAGGGATGTCCGACCCGGGCAACGAGGTGGTGGCGCAGGTGACGGCTGCCGGATGCATCGTCTCGCCCGTTCCGGGAGCCTCGGCGCTTGGCGCGATTGTGTCGGTAGCGGGCATCAATCTACAGGAATTTCTTTTCAAGGGATTTCCGCCACACAAAAAAGGCCGGCAGACGTATTTTACGGAAGTGGCGGCCTCGAGTGTGCCGGTCATTTACTATGAGTCGCCGTACCGCGTGCTGAAGAGTTTTGAGATGCTGCGGGAAATGGCGCCGGAGAAAAAGCTGATCGTCGGGCGCGAACTGACGAAGATGTTTGAGGAAATCGTGCGCGGCACAGCCTCGGAAGTGCTAGCACATTACGCGGCTCATCCCGGTAAGGTGAAAGGGGAGTTTGTGGTTATTGTATATTGAGGAGTATATAATTTCCTTACGAAAAAGATTTTTGAAAATAAAAACAGAGCCCGGGGTTTTCCCAAGGCTCGTTTGAAGCGGATGTCTTTATAGTGGAATAGAAGCATTTTGCATTGTTTCAAAAAATAAAAGGACTTCTTCGGGAGTTTCTTCCCATTTTTTTATGGCGCGACCTCCTTGGGGACATCCTGGACAAAGACGCGTAATAAACGGAGTGTCTTTTAAACAGAAGAATACTGGGTATATCATTCCTCCTGAATCTAAAGCTACAATGCGAGTTCCTTTTGGAATAAGGAAACCAAGGTATTCTGATGAATAAAAATCACGCGGAGCGTAAATATCCATCGTTACGAATCGTTTCATGCCTGGGTTGTTGATATGAGGACTGTCAGGCTCTTTAAGTTCTTGCACCTCTTCACTTGAAGGAGTCTGCAAAATCGCTTGCAAGAAAGGAAGTTCTGACCGACTTAATTCGTTAGGCTTTGAGGGGCGGGTATCTGTGTATAGCATGGTTCTATCCTCGAGTTGTTAATTTGCAAAATTGCCTCATTTGAGGCTATACTCTATATATACCTAATTTTACCTTATGTCAAGATTCTACATCACCACCACCCTGCCGTATGTCAATGCCAAGCCCCATATCGGTTTCGCTTTGGAAATCGTCGAGGCGGACGCTATCGCGCGGTTTCATCGATCTTTGGCTGAGGAAGTCATCTTTAATACCGGGGTGGACGAGCATGGCACCAAAATCTATGAAAAGGCCCTGGAGGCCGGAAAAACACCGCAGTCCTACTGTGATGAAATGGCGGCGCATTTTATGGATCCGTGGAAGCAGCTCGGTATCAGCTATACGCATTTTATTCGCACGACTGACGCTCATCACATTGCTTCGGCGCAGGAGTTTTGGAAGCGTTGTGAGGCGTCCGGCGATATTTATAAGAAGCAGTATAAGATCAAATACTGCGTCGGTTGCGAATTGGAAAAAACCGATTCCGATCTGGTAGACGGCAAGTGTCCGGATCATCCGAAAACGGAGCTTCAGATTATCGAGGAGGAAAACTACTTTTTTCGTTTTTCAAACTATCAAGAACGGTTGCTGAAACTCTATACTGATCGACCGGATTTCGTATTGCCCAAGAAACGACTGAATGAGATTACGGCGTTTGTCGAGCGAGGACTGCAGGATTTCAGTATCTCGCGGCTGAAGGCTAAGATGCCCTGGGGCGTGCCTGTACCAGGGGATGATGAGCATGTGATGTATGTATGGTTTGATGCGCTCGTGAACTATATTTCCACTTTGGGTTGGGGAAGTAGCGATGAAGGCGCCTTTGAAAAATTTTGGCCGGGAGTGCAGATATGCGGCAAAGACAATTTGCGCCAGCAATCGGCGATGTGGCAGGCGATGCTTTTTTCGGCGGGCATCGAGCCTTCGAAACAGATCCTTGTGAATGGGTTTATTACAGTGGATGGGATGAAAATGAGCAAGAGCTTGGGCAATGTGATCGCACCGGAGGAATTGGTGGCGAAATTCGGAGTGGATGGCACGAGGTATCTCTTGCTTTCCGGTGCGCCGATCGGGGAAGATGCTGATGTGACTTGGGAGCGATTGACGGAAAAGTACAATGCCGATCTGGCCAATGGTTTGGGGAATTTAGTGTCACGCGTTTTGAAAATGGCGGAGGTTCTCAATAAGCAGAAAACAGAAAACAATGAACAAAAAATAGAAAACGAAAAACAGAATTCGACCGAGAGTGCGTTGCCGGAAATGTTTACGGAATTACTAAATAAGTATCTTCTGAGCGAGGGACTGGAGTATATTTGGAAGCTGGTCCGCGAAGCGAATAAATACATCGAGAAGACCAAACCGTGGGAATTGGCCAAGACCGATACGCAGCAATTTGAAACAGTGATGCAAAAATTACTTAAAGATCTGCACGCGATAGCGCAGCTCTTGCCGCCGTTTATGCCCGAGACAGCCGAAAAAATACAGGCGATGCTCGATGGCGGAGAGCGGGGGATTTTGTTTCAAAGGATATAAGGAGAAAACTTTTGTTTAGGTGAACACAATAATCCATCTTTGCCGTGAGATTTCTTGTGAAAAAGAATTTTTCAAGACCAACAGCGTACTCGCTCTGGTCGGAAAAATTACTTTTTTAACAAGAAATCATAGTTCAAGCAATGTATCTGTATGATCGATATCCACACGCATCTATATATGCCGCAATTCGACGATGATCGCGATGAGGCAATCAAGCGCGCTTTCGATGCGGGCATCACGATGATGATTTCGGTCAGTACGGAACCGGCGGATCATCGTCAGGCAATCGCCATCACCGAAAAGGATGATCAAATTTTTGCTTCCGTAGGACTGCATCCGCATTACTTCAATGAACAAAAAACAGTCAACAATAAACAAACAAGGGATAATAACAGTCAACAACTTACAAAAGACATCGCAGAATTACGCAAACTAGCGCAGAACAATCCGAAAATCATTGCGATAGGCGAGTGCGGATTGGACTATTTCAGCCACACGGATGAACTCATCACTGATGAGCAGAAGGCGTGGCAAAAAGAGGGTTTTAGAGCTCAAATAGGACTTGCTCGTGAGCTTGGATTGCCTGTGATTATCCATTGCAGGGATGCCTATGAAGATGTATTCGAAATCATACGGCAAGAGAGTGGCGAAACGAAGTTTATCCTCCACTGCTATATGGGCGATACGGAAGTGACGAAGAAATTTCTCACGCTTCCGAATGTTTATTTTTCTTTTACGGGCAATATTACTTATGCGGTCAAAAAAGTGCTCGAAGGAACTAAGGATGACATCCGCGAAACCGTGAAGAG
The DNA here is from genome assembly GCA_964624415.1 of uncultured Bdellovibrionales bacterium. GTDB lineage: Bacteria > Patescibacteriota > Minisyncoccia > Moranbacterales > UBA1568 > JAQTRS01. Next base: position 141,847 of record CAZUWR010000002.1, read on the forward strand.
GGTACCGCTTGAGAGAATGCTTACAGAAACGGATTGTCCATTCCTTGCCCCGATGCCGCACCGTGGTAAGCGCAATGAACCGATGTTTGTCAATGAAGTCGTGAAAAAAATAGCCGAAATACACGAATGCTCTTTTGGGCAGGTGGGGGATGCGACCCAAAAAAGTCTTGACAGAATTTTCACTATCGAAATATCTATGATATAGTAAACTCATACAG
>CAZUWR010000003.1:0-43131 GCA_964624415.1 uncultured Bdellovibrionales bacterium
TTTTTTTATACGCATATTTATTCGTTCTGCTTTTTTATATTTTTACTTGCAAAACCACTCTGCAAGTATACGTATAATCCTAAAAACTTGACATTTTCCATAAAAAGATATATAATACACAGTCCTTAGAGAATCATTTTTTAAGGATGGGTGGGCTTCGGCTCTTCAAAAATATTTAAAATACATATATAAGAGGTGCGACATGAACAATGTCACAAAGAGTTTTTTAACAATTTTACTTTTTTTCTCAACCTTCGTTTCTGCGATGGCGGCAGATCGTTACCAAGTGTACCCCTTGGACAAGGACACCTTAGTGTTTGAAGTCCCAAGGAGTCTCGTTGACAACGGTTCTTCGCTCGGCTTCAGAAATGAAGCAGGGCAAGAAGTCCTTTTCAATATCAACGACGGCTACAACCTCTCAATTTTTTTAGATGGCGTAACGGCTGATAAAAAAAGCATTCACCTGCTACCGAAAAGAATCGAGGTAAGCGAATGGAATTACAAAGTTGTTTTTTCGGATCCAAAGCTTGTTGTGGGGACGAAAGGCAATATCTGCATTAAGCGGACGGATAGCGCGGGATCACCTGCTTATGGCACAGATAGTACGCTGTGCCTGGGTAATGACCCTGCCGATCCCGCGGATTTTTTGTGGGGTATCCGTCTGGAACCAAAAGGGTTTCGATTGGAATGGATGCGATTTTCAGTCAGTTTGTCGATAGATCGGCAAACTGTGGAAATAATTATTCCACAGTCCATTCCGAAACGCTTCCCGGTTGATGACACCGCTACCGGGCAGATAGCGGTCGCTGATGTGAAAGAGGTCAATTTGTACGTCTGGAATGGCAGCAGTTGGAACATATCGCATCAATGGCATGATCGGCCGGGAATATTATTTAGTGCTCCTCCCGAAGGTGCTTTGTGGGGTATCGGAATAACACTGCTTGATGGAACGATCGTACCGGTCGATTCCAAATCATCGGCATGGGCACCTGGCTGGAGCATTACCACAACGGATATCGGGCAATATCACGGATTCATCGTGACAGCGCCTCCACTCGTGAAGATGCTTTCAGGCGTGTACGGAAGTACTACCAATACACCGGAGTCTACTGCCTACAAAGGCGATGATATCCATATTTGGCTCAACACCGAAAACATGGAATCATGTACCTGGAACGGCGTGATGGGAGAAATGAATAAGCAATTGGATATAGTGAATATCCAGTCTGATTTCACAGAAACCATTCATTGTATCGGTCTTGATGGATCGGTGCATGACGACACAATAGCCATAACGGTTCTGGATCGTCCAGTTGCCGCGATTACGGCTTTCGGTATCTATGGAGAGACATCGCCCACACCCGGGACTGCCTATCCGAAAGATCCGCTCCATTTTTGGTGGAATACCTCCAATATGAAGGCTTGCACATTGAATGGCGCATCAGTGGAAGCAAATGGTGATACCGCTATCGCCAATGTGATAACAGGTACCATCACCGAAAACCTAAGCTGTACCGGTTACGACGGTTCGGTAAAAACTGTCTCACAGACCGTAACGGTTATCGATAAACCATCTTCATAAAAGCGAGACTTGATTGGCCTGGGAGTAGAATTCTACTTCCGGGCCTTCTTCATACCAAAAATCATGACTCGGCGACATTATCCACTCTCTTCAGAGCTTTTTAAAAAAGTCTGCTCAAAGACAGCGCCTTTTACTTGACAAGAGGCAAAAGATGTAGTATTATGGCATATGGTTTAACAGTATCTATTAAGACCGCTTATGACCTCACGATTCCCACTTTTTGCCACTCTTTTTCTCATATTCGCCACATCGCTGGCCTCTTTGATGGCAGCCTTTTTCAATCTTTCACTTTTCCTTCCTCTCGCTGTGGGGAGTAGTATCATAGCGGTCTTTTTGTGCTTCACTCGACCGCTCATTTTTCTTTCCCTGCTTTTCTTCGTTCGAATGATTACCGACTACACCTCTCAGAATATGAGTGTCGAATTCTTTGACATCTCATTCTCACTTTCCAAAATACTCGGTGTCGGCATCGCTCTTCTTGGCGTCCCGATGCTTCTGAAGTACAGACAAAGGCTTCGCTCATTCCCGCTTCTGATTCCCTTTCTGCTTTTGTCCCTCTGGGGCTCTGCTTCATTGTTTTTTTCCATCGATCCGGCAAAGACATTGCAGGACCTTATACGCGTATTCGATATTTTCATCATCAGCTTCATCGCTTTTGTTAGCATACAAAACGTGCGCGATTTCCAAACATTCCTATTGGTAATACTAGGAGCATCCGTTATTCCGATTTTCACAGGCCTTGTCCAATTCGTACTCGGTATCGGACTGCAGGACGATAGCGTTTCGATAGCCCGCATTTACGGAACCTTCGCCCATCCGAATGTGTACAGTCTCTATCTCTTTTCGGTCATCGTCTGTGCCATACTCTTTCTCCTCCTCACGCATGAGACCTTTTACAAAAAAATGCGCTTGTCCTTCGGTACGCTCGTACTCGTCGTCGGCGGCATCGCCTTAATACTTACCTTCGCTCGCGTGGCCTGGGTAGTACTCTTCTTTTTCCTTACCGTGCTTTCATTGTGGAAATATCCAAAACTCCTTCTGCCGATCATCTTTATCCCCGTCATCATCTTCGCTTCATCCTCGACACTTCAAGATCGCGTCACGCAAACCTTCGCCCAATCATCTGACAGCTCCGTCTCGTGGCGAACTGAAATTTGGCACGATATGATATACCGAACACTCAGCGAAAACCGGCAATGGTACGGCTACGGTCTGGAGGCATTTCCAACAGCTGCGGAACAATTCAGAGGCACAAAACTCGGCTCAAACGATGCTCACGACGACTACGTCAAATTCTTCGTCGAAGGCGGATTCATAGGGCTGGCAATTTTTCTCACCTACCTGTTCCTTATTTTTCGCAGTATGCATTCCCGATACAAAGCTTCACATCCCGATACGAAAATTATTCTCGGTATACTGATGATTTTCTTCGTCTCGCTCACGGTAGCATCCCTCACCGACAATATCTTCAAAAATACCCCTCTTCTTTGGGTCTTCTTCTCGTTGCTCGGAGGCGCTCTTGCCGTGCATAAACAGGAAAGAAAACTCACTTCTTAAGCAACTCCTCAAACCTATTTTTTCGAAAGGATTTCTTGGTAAAGAGATTCGAGCGTTTCCTGGTAAGAGTGCCTCGTCAAAGAAGCGAGGCTTTTTTTCGCCTCGATACTCATAGCGCGAAAGGTGTCTTCCGAAAGAGCGCTCACTTGCTTCATTTTCAATGCCAATGCTTGAGCATCACCCGAAGCGAACAGAAAGCCGTTTACTCCATCCTGTATCCTCTCGGTCATACCGCCCATCCGTGAAGCGATAACTATTTTTCCCAATTCGAAAGACTCTAGCAATACATAGGGCATATTCTCATACCACACGGACGGCAAGATGATGGCTTTCGCCTGCATCAAAATATCCTTCAATTCCTTATCATATTTAACGCCCAAAAAACGAACTTTTTCTTCGATGCCTAATTCCTTTGCAAGACTTCGTAAGGCATCTTCCTCTGGACCTGTGCCGACGATATGCAGTTGCGTTGCGCCATCATAGTCAGCCATAGCGCGTATCGCGACATCGATTCCCTTCTCTTTGGATAGTCTCCCAAAGAAAACAAAAGGGGCCTCGTGAGATGGTACCGTCATCGTATTGTCAACATCAACAACAGAATCATGCAGTATCGGTTGCGATACCAAGCGAATCTCTTTCTTGAAACCGAATTCACGAAATTTTTCTCTCAAAAATGCGCTCGGGGCGATAAATCTATCCACTTGCTCATAACTCCTCAGTGCGCGATGCATATACGCCTCGATAGAGCAGACCGCGCTCTTTAAAAAAGAGTCTTTGACACATCGATCCAATACGCAGGCATAATAGCGTGATGACTTGCTTTTCTCCCATACCTTGCCGCGTACGAACAGACTGTAATTCGGGCAAATGAGCTTGTAATCGTGCAGTGTCATCACCATGGGAATCCCGCGCTTTTTGAGCGTCCAGATGATAGAGGGCGAAAGCTGGTGATAAATATTGTGCAAATGCGCCACATCGGGCCCAAAATCGCGTATAAGGGCATCGAGCTTGGTTTGCGCCTCTTTGTTCCACCATATCCGTGCCACCGCCCTCAACCGATACCAGATCCCCTGGCGCTCGCTTCCCTCATACTCCACCCCGGACACAAAATACGAGCTCCATTTGCTCGGAATATTCTGCGGATGCTGCATTGAAAAAAAAGCTACCTCATGCCCCGCTTCCGTCAAAACGGATGCCATATCGAAATACGCGCGCTCAGCACCGCCGCGTATGTAGTGATACTTATTGATCAAAAGAATTTTCATTGACTTCAAAAAATGAGCGTGTCATTATAGTACTAAGGTATCCTAAAAACACGCTCTATGCAATGGGTCGAACAACTGGCATACGCCATTTCGAAAAAAAGCCGCGAGGATAAATTCCGGTTTTTTCTCGATGCGCTGCAACCTTCACAAAACGATTCTATCCTCGATGTCGGGGTCAATGATATCGAGTACTCGCCCACCGACAACTACCTCGAAAAAAACTATGCCTTCCCTGGCAATATCACCGCGATAGCGCACGACACCCTCGATCATTTCCGAGCCCGGTATAATCATATCAAGGCGGTCGTAGCCGACGGCACGAAACTCCCTTTCGAAGACAGCGCTTTCGATGTCAGCTATTCCAATGCGGTCATCGAACATGTCGGCGGGCGCGTTGCGCAGCAGCACTTTCTTTCCGAATTGGTACGTGTCTCCAAGCGAGGCTTCCTCACCACGCCCAACCGTTATTTCCCTATCGAAGTCCACACGCGCATCCCTTTGCTTCATATCTTGCTTTCCAAAAAATACTTCGACGCCTTCCTAGATTCTATTGATAAGTCCTGGGCCACCGGCGACTACATGCACCTGCTCTCGTATGCGCAGCTCGAAAGTCTCCTACGATCCATTCCAGAATGCCGCTACCAGATTCATCGCCACCGCTTCTTTGGTTTCACGATGACATTCTCCGTCACCTGGACAAAGGAATCGGTATAAAAATCGTTTCAGGGTATAAAAAGAGCGGGCATACAATTGTATACCCGCTTTACTCTTCGATTGCCCTCTTTTGAGGGTTTTTATTTGCGACTTTCGATGGCAATGGCAGCCTGTTTTGCTGCATCACTTGGAGCGTTACAATTTTTTGCAATCAACAGGAAAGGACCCTTCGGACCCTTCACTGAAAATTGGCTGCCTTCGACGCCTGCCCAAGCATGCGTACCATTCGGTGTTACTGCTACGGCATTTATCATGGCATAATTTTCATCGCCCCGATACGGCAAGGTGATGGCTGCTGATCCAGACTGAAATTTTCCAGATGCCAATGCCTTAGAGACGTCTACATTATCGACATCCCGAGACATCTTCCCCCAATCTTTCCCGAGGCCCATCAAATAGATTTTGGTACCATCGGGAATGGTGTTGAGCACGAACACGCTCTTGCCACCAGTGCCGGTTGTTTTTACAAAACCGGCGGCAGATTTTTCGCTCCCTGTCCGAACAAGCATGCCCGGATCATAAGCCAAGGATACATTGTTAGTCCCTGCAGCACACGTCAATGACGCGCCACCACCGGAACCGCCGTCCCCGCTCAAACGAATTTCTTCAGCCGAAGCGGTTGCAACGGCTAAGAAAAACAACGAGGCTACTGCATATATTGATTTTTTCATGGCTATTTCCTCCTATAAGGAAAGTGTGGATTCTCTTTGTTCGCCAAAAGCAAAGGGAAGGTTAAATTTGTTTTTTAAACTGATTTTTTGTGAATACTGAAACTTCAGCATCACGGTAGTATAGCACCTCTTGAAAGAGTTGTCAATACTACCGGACACTTTTTTACATAACAGGTTCGGGCGCAATCCCTATCGCCAGCCGCATATATAAATCTATACGACCACCCGAACTGCTGTTATGCATGTTTCTTTATTCTCCCGGAATGGTAAGTGCCCCGGTTTCTTCATGATAGACGATACCGTCTTTTGCGAATGCTGCACGCATTTCGGCCATATTAGACTCATTGCGTTGCGTATCCACGATAACGGAAATATCCGCCCAAGCATCAGCGCCGAATTCAACATTCCAGTTATGGAGTAAATCGAAGTTCGGTCCGACGCTCACACCCCAACGCTTCTGCGTATCCCCAACACCCACTCGAAGCGAAACGCTTTGTCCTGTCGGTGATTCTTGGAAATAGCCTGCTTGAGTAAAGAATCGAATGCCCCAATCATCGTTTTTATAAACAAAGAGGCGTCCGCTCACATTGAGCAAGTAATTCATCTTCCGTAAATCGTTCGTATCCGCTATGCTGTTGCCCTGCCACGAATGGTGGGCATTGAAGCTAAACGGGGTCAGAACGGATCCATAGAAGCCATACTCCGGGAACCAATCATGTCCTGCCAGTTGACGCTCGTAGTTATTGTAGGACATTGATGGTCCAACAACCCCTCCGCTGCGCTTGCTGTCATAGTCGGTTTTGTGCCCGTTTTCCTGCAGGATACCCGCATTCAAACGAAGCTCAAAGTCCCAACCGTCCCAATCGATATACTTGATTGCCGGCCCTCCCACTGCGACGTATCCATTGTAGTGGAAACTATCGTGTGTTTGGCCGATCCAACCATTAGCCTGCATGCCGAGGCCGCCTTCGAGACGTCCATTCTCCATATCCTTTATGAGTGCTCCCGGGAAATAAGCTCCGGAAACTGCGCCATAACCGACAGCAGAACCATGTCCTCCAAGCGAGCCGCCCATACTGACATACAATTCCCAATCATCGAGGACATTTTCTTCCTCGACATTTTTCGTTTCAGGAATCACTTCTTCCGGTGCTTCAGGTTGAATGACAACCTTTCGATCAACCGGTTTAGCTTGATGATGACCGGACTGACTAGAAAGATTCCAGCACTCCCACAAAAACGGTACCACTGTCCCGTCCGGCATCAGAAGATCTGACGACGGCAAAACATCGGTTATTTGACCGGTAAGGTGAGACTTGTACGGATGAATAGCAACTCTTACATTGCTCTTCGTCTTCGAACCATCCCCCAATACCATGCTTTCAAATTTTTCCCCTCTTGCATGAGTGTTGAATTGCTTTGGAAAGTTTTCCCACAATGAGTCATCTGTGCTTAATTTGGTTAAAACACGAAAATGACTGTGCATTACAGGAAACAATGTATGTGTATTCTCGGGAGTAAGCCCTAATGAATACACTGCTGCGTGAGTCATACGACCCACAACCATTTCCTTTTCAGCTTTGGTGGAAGCTTTACGAACGGCATTTAACAATGCCTTCTTAAAACTATCACCGCCTACATTTCTATAAGTCCACTCTTTTCCGCCTAAAACAGTTTTCATCGACTCAGATTTCTCGGAACCTGACTGAAAACAAACTTTAGCCGCTTTTAATCGCATACCACCATGGGCAATGATGCAATCTACCAACGCATTTGATTTCTCAAACGCACTGATATCAACCCCCGTTCCTGCAATGGCACCGAATGATGCCGTAAGCGTCAGGAACAACGCCATAATTATACGTAACATGTTAACCCCCTTTTGGGATATAGATTCCTTTCTTCTCCATCACTCTGAGAAGAAAGGATACACAATGAATGAAAATACAACATTTGTGACCTCCCTCTCGGATGAGAGTTGGAGAAATAAGATACAACCTACTTTACTATTTTACTCGTACGGTAGGCATCCTCCTGCGTGCCCCGTATATATTATGGATGGGATTCTTTCGATTCTTGAAGCCTATGCATCGCATAAGCTGCCTTATTTTGATTTTCGCTTAAAATTTGTCCCATAAATTCAGACACTTCTTCGCGAGTAAAGTTAGCCTCCGGAAATGAACCGCGCAACGCATGCTGGTCATCAAAGACCTTGTCCAGAAACAAGGCAATGGGGATCATCTGCAGACCGGCTGATACCGGATTGGTAAAAGCGAATGCATGAATCGGCACACTCTGGTGATTAATGGCATAATTGAGTCCTGTGGATTCATTCGTCACGCCCGCGGCATTGATGACATCTGCTTGAGAATTCGTAAAAAATTTCTTATCCTCAAGCGTGAAGTCTTGAGCAAATTGCTCGCCAAGCTTCATCAGCATAAAGCTTACGGCATCACCATCGGCAATCGTGTCTCGAACAGATACTTTTTGCGATGGATGAGCTTTGAAAAAAGCTTTACTGTCAAACGTTTCAAAGCAACCACCTTCCTTGCTTAATTTCACAGGGACGATTTCGCTTTTTATTCCATTAGCCGTCATGGCGCTTCGGTATGATCCCGAAGGAAATAACCAATTGCCACCATCAAAATGAGCCTTTGACTTCCCGGGCGTCACAATATTCAAGAATACCATATCGGGAGTCGGGTACCCGTAATAGGTTTCATATCCCCCTGTTTTCGGAAAAAATATAGCTTCCCATACAAGCCGCACGGGAATATTTTTTTCCACACCGTTTTCATCCTTGGTACCATAACCGATACCGTTCTGAATCGCCCACTTAGGCATCAATCGAACGGTCACAATTGATGACTGTTCTTGTGCGACCTTCGCGAAGTCTGTTGAGGTGGCAATTGCTTGCCAATTCTTCTGGACTTCACACTGTCCTGCAGGCGCGATTCCATATCCGGCTTCTTTCTTCAAAGAATCCATCGTGGCACAGCCTTGCAGCAACAAAAACAAGACACCGACAAACGCCATACTCTTATGAGTATTCATACTAAACTCCTTCCTCATATTTCAGAGGTGTCAAAAAAATGGAACTACAAACTATGTAATTTTTAAGGTGCGAAACACCTCTTGTCAATCCCTTATCAATATCCTCTTGCGACACATGCTCAATGTAAGAGGATATGAGATAAGATATCGAACCGTCCTTTTCGGAAGTTTAGCGAAGCGCACTATCTCCCATATAAGAGTCTCGCTTCACCGTCATTTCCGTTTTAACAAAAATACGAAGGAGCATCAGACTAATTCCTGCAAAAAATCCAGCGACGGCCATGAGTATCATCTGCTTGACGCTTGGATTGTTTTCTACAATCGGTCCGGAGAGTACGCGTATCTCAACGCTCTTCTCATCGCCTCCGCGAAAGAGTACGTTCTTTTGCGTAAGCACATCCGAGATAGCAGATGAAACAGCAAGCGCCATACGTCGATCATTGTTCAATACATCGACATGCAAGATACCGGCCGCGGTATTTTTTTTCACCGCTACCATCTTGGCCCAGGCATCGAGGCGACCTTGTTTATCCTGGGCCGAAAGATTGTAACTCGTTTCCAAAAAATGAGCATCGACTTTATTTGTTTCCACTACCGCATCGAGAAATCGATCACTGTACAAAGCTTCGCTCAAAACACTGGATAAATATTCTGTCGATTTGGACATTGTATAAAAATCCTGCGTATCGGCTTGATTCTGAATAATCAGAAAATCCGTACTCGCACGAAAGTTCTTTGAGAGGGTAATCAGACCGACAAAAGAAAGCGCGGCACACAAAAGCCCGACAAGTATAATTGTTCCCGTTTTCCTTCCTGCCATAGTCAAAAATTCGCTCTGTTCCATAAAAATACATTCAATAGCTACGACTTGAATTAACGGTATAGTCTACAGCATAGTTTGTATTTTGTCAAGGTGCTTTTATCAGGATGGCTCTGTGAAAGCAAAAACAGGGCCCATTCCCTGCTTTTGCTACGCTTTAATGCTCTGTAAAGCGTAATCTCATCGATCGGCTGCGTTTGTCCCTACCCGCCGAAAAGCTTTCCGAAAATATGGAATTTCGAGAAGTCATGCACGGTGATAACCACCATCAAAAGCAAGAGCAATGCAAATCCGATCTGATGAAAAACACCTTCTACTCTTTGGCTCACGCGCGAACCTTTGATGATTTCGATCAAGATAAACAGTATGCGTCCACCATCGAGTGCCGGTATCGGCAGGATATTGATGATACCCAAATTGATACTCAGTATCGCAGCGAAGTACAGCAGGTACACGAATCCAAGACTGCTCATCTGTCCGGTGAGTTTGGCGATGCCGACAGGACCGGACACATCAGACAATCCCTCATGCGTTCCCGTGAAGAGTCCTTTGAAAATATCGAAGATACCAAAGAGCATAGCGGTCGTGAGGTGATAGGTTTCGATTGCGCCCTGCCACAAGGATTGATACCACACATAGTGCACCAATTCTGTTTCCCCTAAACCGATACCGAGTGATCCTTCGTTTTGAGGATAATCAACGCGCGGTGTTCCGGTGAGTATGAGCTGCTTTGTGCCCCGCTCGATATACAATGCAATAGTCTGTCCCTTATGCGTAAGGATATATTCCTGCGCCTGCGCGACGCTCATCGCTTTTGTACTTGCATCACCCAGAGCGAGGATGGTGTCACCAGGATGCAGACCCATCGCCTCTGCTGGCGTACCTGGCAAAACCTGCGAAATCTGGATGTCGCGCTTTCCCGATACGGGAGCCTGCGGATCCACTTGCTGCGGAAAGCCCATCGTCAAGACAAGCGAAATGAGCACCCATGCGAGGATGAAGTTCATCGTCACACCGGCGGCCAATACTTTGATACGCACCCATGCGGACTTGACCGCGAAACTGTCTTGGTCTCGTTGCTCGCCATCCTCACCCTTGATCTTCACGAATCCGCCGAGCGGAATCCAGTTCAAAGAATACACGGTGTGCGGTGACACAACGTCCTCGCCGCCTTTGACCAGTCGGTGTCGTTTTTTGGCATCATCCCACACCAGTCCGGCGATACGTGGCGGGAAGCCAAAGCCGAATTCATCCGCCTTGATACCATTGCGACGCGCCACCATAAAATGCCCTAATTCGTGAACAAATACGAGCACCCCCAAAACGAGGAGAAAGATTATCACAGTCATCATAGAAATTTTTGTTTACTTTTGAATATATTCCCCTCACTTTGTCATCCTGAGCGTAGTCGAAGGATCTGTTCTTTATCCTCCACCGCTTTTTCGTTATATACGATTCTTCACTTTGCTCAGAACGACAACTGGTTACACCGTCATCATATCCGTCTCCTTTTTCTTGCGCATCTCCTCGATTTTCTGATTCTGTTCTTCAACAACGATTTGCAGAGCCTCTTTGGCCTTAAATCGACCATCTTCACTGATCAGTCCTTCTTTCTCAAGGTTCTGAATTTCTTTCCATGCATCCTCTCGGATATTACGCACGGCAATACGAGCTTCTTCCGCTTTATGATTGAGCGCTTTCACAAGCTCCTTGCGACGATCCTCAGTGAGCGGTGGCAGGGCGATACGGATGACCACGCCGTCATTGGTCGGGTTGAGTCCCAAATTAGCGGTGCGGATAGCGCTTTCGATAGCGCTCAAAGCACCTCTATCCCATGGCTGAATCATCAACGAACGAGGTTCCGGTACATTGATACTGGCGATCTGCTTCATCGGTGTCTTGGTCCCGTAGTAGTCGACGATCAGATAATCCACCAAAGCGGGCGTAGCCCTTCCGGTACGGAATTTCTCGATTTCGCTTTTGAAATGATCTATCGCTTCGGCGAAGTGTTCTTCTTGTTGATCTATAATTTCTTTGTACATATGGGTATTTTTCCTTGTGGATAGTTTACTGTTTAAAACCGACATACAGAATAGCGGGATCGTAGGCATCATACTGGAGCAAGCTGACCGATTTGTCACTGGCGATAGGATGAGTAGACCAATGCACTCCTCCATCAAGCGATTTATACAAAGTCAGTGCTGATGCGTACACGATCTCATTAGAATCCTTGGGATTGATCGCAATCGCGCTCGTTGGGGCTTTCTTGGGGCTTTCAATAATATTAAGCGCTTCCCATGTCTTGCCGAAATCCGTACTGCGATAGACGCCCTTTATCGAGCCGACATAGGCAGTTCCGCTACGATTCGGATCAAGAGCCATCGATACGGCTCCGCTCGAGCTTACCGCGGTCTTGCCGACAACTGATCCGATAGAGATACTTGCTGATGGATCCGTGACGATTTTATCCCCATCCGAAACATAGACTCCTTTGCCGTCGACCAGGATATACAGAGTGTTGATCTGCTTGGTATCAAAGACGATACTGCGCACGATATGTCCGCTCATCGCCGATGAAAGCGCAGCGCTGTTTTGCCAGGTAACGCCGCCGTCAGTGGTTCGGAGTATCGCGCCCGTACTGGTTCCTGCATATATCATCTGCGAGTTGAAGGGGTTTTGTGCCAAAGCAACGAGAACAGTTCCATTGGCAGGTTCGGTATACACTTCATTCCAATTGTCTCCGCCATCCGTGCTCTGATAAATCTTGCCGCGACCCTGCCACTCACCCGTCGCAAACAAATGTTTCGAATCATTCGCATCCACCACCAATCCATAGTTCTTTGTCGGCGGATACACTATCTTGCGCCATGCATCCCCGCTATTGTCACTGACAAATATCCCTGAAGCCTTGGTTCCGACGAATATATGCCGGGTATCTTTTGGATCTACTGCCATCGAGACCACCTCCGCGGACGCGAAATTAGACTTGGCATCGAGAGTAGATTTCGACTCGAAAGTGGATCCGCCATCATTTGAGCGAGCAAACGAGACGCTCGGCATCGACGGACTGCCAAACTTTGGCAAACTGCAACCCGACAAAAACGGTACCGCCAACAACAGGGCGCCCAATGCGATTTTTTTCATACGGCAAAGATATTAGGGAGTAGCTCTTTGCAGCCAGTATAGCAAAAAAATTCCGTAATGACAAAAAGAAGCCCGAGGGCTCCTTTTGCTTGCTTGCACCTTTGAATTGTTGTCTATGGGTGGGCGCAGGGGGATTCGCCCGATGGGCCGGGGTTGCGATACGAGGTATCTCAACCCTTCTCATCCCCCGCGCAAGCAAAGACCTTTGCTTGCTTGCGCCTTTGAATTGTTGTCTATGGGTGGGCGCAGGGGGATTCGAACCCTCGACCGTTTGCTTAAAAGGCAACTGCTCTACCAGGCTGAGCTATGCGCCCATAGATTCTGCGACTGACAACCTGTCGACGGATACCGCCTCAGACTCTCTACTCAATACAGAACCCATTGTATCACACTTTTTTGCTTCGTCAAATAAAAAAGAAGTCGGATGCATAATAGCTCCGACTTTATCCTTTATGATCGGCGTTGATATACGCCCAAGCATAATTTCAGCGACTGATTTTTTATTGTCCTTTTTACCCTTAACTCATTGTTTGGCATTAATAATATAATGCCCAATACAATTACCGTTAATCCTGCACCAAAAGCCAATTCTGGCCACTTTATAGCGCAGCCCAGCAAAAGACCAGCCACTGCTGTAAAAAATAAAATAACAGCTACATTTTGACCTTGTTTCATTATCCGCTCCCACTAAGTTGGAAAAATTCACACTATAACACTGTGAACGAGTCAATTATAGCATATAAAATAACCTCTGTCAATGAAACAGAGGTATTTTTGCTTAAAATAGGTAGTTTTTTAACTATGCTCGGGGCATAATCACATCCTTGCCGACATATGGACGCAGGACTTCCGGTATGCGCACGCTTCCGTCTTCCTGCTGATAATTTTCGAGAATAGCAATGAACACACGCGGGCTTGGAAGTGCGGTATTGTTGAGCATATACGCGTATTTCTTCGCGCCGCTTTCCTTTTCCGTGTATTTCACATTCAATCGTCTCGCTTGCCAATCCAGGAAATTACTCGCCGACCCCGTCTCACCGTAGCGATTCATACCGGGAAGCCACGCTTCGATATCGAATGCTCGATACTTGCCCGCGCTCATATCCCCCGTGCAGATACCGAGCTGACGATACGGGAGTCCTAGTTCCTCATGCATTTCCTTGGATATGGCAATCATCTCTTGCTGCAGCACATCGGATGCAGCCTTATCAGCCGAGGCGATTACTACCTGCTCTACCTTCATAAACTCGTGCACGCGGTACATGCCCTTAGTATCCTTGCCATAGCTTCCGATTTCACTGCGATAGCACTGGCTGTATCCGCACAATTTCATCGGCAATTGAGCTTCATCCAAAATTTCACCCGCATAGTACGCGAGTAAAGAAGGCTCCGCTGTCCCGACAAGAAATTTCTTATCCTTGCTTGCACTTCCGTCAGCATCTTTATCGCTCGTTGCCACCTGATACACCTCATCCACCGATCCATCATACTCGACACCCTTGAAGTACCCGCTGCCTTTCAGAGCAAATTCTTTCACAAGTGTCGGCGGTATCATCAGCGTATATCCCTTGGAAACCATTTTCTGCAAAGCATATTGCATCAAACCCATCACGAGCAGCACGCCCTCATTTTTCAAATAGTACCCGCGATACCCGGCCACCTTGGCGCCGCGCTCCATATCCAAAACATCCAGCATTTTTCCCAATTCCAAATGCGTTCGCGGAGTAAAGGAAAATTTCGGCAATTCACCCCACTGTCCGATTTCCACATTGTCCTCATCGCTTTTTCCGACAGGCACATCAGCAGCAGGAACGGTCGGCATCTTAATCATCAATGCCTCGAAATCCTGCTTCGCTTTCGTATACAATGGATCCTTCTCATCCATCTGAGCTTTGATTTCCTTGCCCTTGGCGATTAGCTCTGCTCGCTCCTCGGGAGTCTTCGCTTCTCTCATCAGATCATTGATGTCATTTTTAAGCGAATTGAGCTCTTCGATATCCTGAAGCAATCGGACCCGTTCTTTGTCCGCTTCAAGCAAGGCATCCACGCTGACATCGATATTTTTGTCTGCCACCGCTTTTTTGACCTCCTCTGCATGATCGCGTATGTATTGAATATCCAGCATAACTGTGTGTATCTTTGACTATTTAAAGGCACTTTACTCCTTCACTGTACCAACTTTCGCTGTAAAAATCAACCGTTTCAGTGCTGGATATCCACTTGTCCGCTTGTGCTCAATACGATAGGAATATTGCGAAACGAAAGGCTTTTATCTTCCGGATGGATCGTCATTTCCACCATCAAACCTTTTTTGGTATCGTCCTGGAAGAACTGGTCGAAGACGAAATTACCGAGGGAATAATAGATTTTCTTGTTCTTGTACGTTTCGCTCTCCTGGACAATATGTGGGTGCGAACCGATAATCGCATCCGCGCCGGCATCGATCATCGTGTGCGCCAAGTCCTTGACCTTTTGCGGCGGCGCGACATATTCTGTCCCCCAATGAGTATAGACCACCACGATATCTGCAGACTGTTTTGCCTCACGGATATCCGTCATCACATCCGCATCATCGCCGCCACTGACAAACTGGTTATAGTTGACCAATGCTACTTTCACTCCCCGAATGGTCTCTACCACGACCCGATGAGAAGCGTCCTTGGGATCGCCGAAAAAATCGATACTTGACTGATCAAGAAACTGCCTGGTCTGCATCAATCCTTCCTCACCAAAATTGAGGATGTGATTGTTGCCGAGATTGACGGTGCGGATATGGTTGTTATGAAGGGCTTGCGTGACTTTCGGATCAAAAGTAAACACATAATTGTCTCTGGACCCGAACGCGCTCCCGACACTGACGGACGGATGATCTGTAATCGGTCCTTCGAGGTTGGCAATCACCTCGTCATACGAGAGCAGCATATCGTGCATCTTTGCGAACAGAAAATCGTACCCGCGCTTCTCGCCTGTTTCGCGGATATACCGATCAAACATCATATCCCCGCCAAAGAGCACACGAATATCGGACTGATTAGTGTCTATTTGAGCACGCCTCTCTTGCTCTTGTGTTTTTGGGACCGTCGTTTTCGCAGGACTCATACTGTGCGTACTCGCGGATGACTGTGCACGCAAATGTCCATAGAGAAAAAACATACCGCCCGCGACGAACAGTATGCTGCATAGGAATAGGAATGATTGTCTTAAGTGGATATATCTCATACGGTGAGCTGTTCATTTTTTTCACAATACTCTTTCATGGCATACAAAGAAGGGTTCATCTCACTGAATTTTCTCGCAAGATGATTCGGTAAAGCAGTCAACTCTGCCCTATTTTTTTGTTCCTCAATCGAATCGACCAATTGCGTAAAAATCTTTCGTTCCTGATTAGACACCGCTCCATCAAAATTATCGCCAAGATTCTCCGTCAAAATCATCAGGTCTGCTTTTTTGAGATTCAAATGAAAAACAGGTATATGTCGCACATGAGAACGAACAAGTTTCTTTTCATCCGTCAAAGCAATGCCATAAGAAACTTCCGCACCGCCTTTACTGAGTATATTTTGTACTTTCTGTATCTTTGGGGAAACTTTTTCACTATCGCTCGGATTTTCAAGCACTTCATCGAAAGCACACACCAAAGCTCCCGTTTCTTTATCGAGAATCACATTATCCATACCATGAAAATAGTCATCGATTTCAGAAGATCTCACTACGAGAAATCTATCCTTGAGAATTTTGTGCAGCAATGCGGTGATAGCCATCTCCGCTTGATTGCTGAGCCTCTTTGATTGTTCCTCTTTATAGTGAGCGATAATGCCCTCTTCCGTCTCTATGTCGTATACCTTCAAATAACGCTCCTGTATCACTTTCTCAAAAGAGCCGCTATGCGCACGCAGCGCATCGTACACGCTTTTCTTATGGTCATCAATGATGTCCTGCTCATATATTCCACCATTCTCAATCGCGGAAAAATTGTCCATATTAATACGGCCATCCTCATTGACTAGTTGACTCATACCATACGCTTTTTCAACCATCGCATTTATTTCCACCGACATACGTTGCATCAGCTCCGTCAGTTTTTCAAATGAGTTCTTCTTTTTTTCAATGTTGATTTTCTCAGGCGCATCAATCGACGATATTCCAAATTTCTCCATACATACTCTCTTTACCGTATTAACACCCTCTCCTCGTTTCTATCGGAGATACAGCCCAAACAATTCTTTCAATCGTGCGCTCTTTTCCAAGATCAGTGTTTCTTCAACGCACCATTCCGAATACCATGCCGGATGTTCTTTGGTCTCCGCGATAAACTCCTGCCAGTCTACCCATCGTACCGCCTCCACCTCGTCAGGATTAATAAGCGGATCAGTATCGACAAATCCGACGACAATCGGACAAATTTCATTTTCCATCACATTGAGGTGCGAAAAAGTATAGCGATACGGAGCTACTTCCTCGATGGCGATCGGGGTCAAACCAAGCTCGGCCTGCAGCCGCCTGATAGCGGCGTCGGTATTGCTTTCGTCCGGAGCCGGATGACCGCAGCAGCTATTGGACCACATCATCGGCCAGGTTTTCTTTTTGGAACTTCTCTGCTGCAGCAAGAGTTTGCCATCACTCACGCGGAAGATAAACGAGGAAAAAGCACGATGAAGCGGGGTATTTTCTTGATGCACTTCGGACTTGGGCATTGTCCCGATTGGATGATTATTTTCATCCACCAAGACGACCAGTTCTTGAATGATTGACTTTTGTTTCATATTAAAAAAATTTGAATCAGATATAATTACTCCGCACGTCCTTTCATCGGCGGAAAGATAACCGTTTCTCGAATGGAACGCCCCATAAGAAACGCAAAGAGCCTCTCACTCATACCAAACCCGAAGGCAGGCGGCATACCATACTCAAGTGCCTGGACGAAATCCTCATCCAGCATCTGCGCTTCTGCATCTCCTGCCTCGCGCAATTTCATCTGCTCTTCGAAACGCTGACGCTGATCAATCGGGTCATTGAGCTCTGCAAAAGAGTTGGTCAATTCGCTGCGACCCGCCACCAACTGCGCTCGCAGGACTTTTTTCGGATTGGTCGGATCGATTTTCGAAAGCGGCGAGATATCGATCGGATGCCCGACCAGAAAACATGGTTGTATCAATCGCTGCCTCACGGTCTTTTTGTACAGCGTGTCGATCATACGTCCCTTGCCGTAGGATGCTTCATACTTAATACCGAGTTCGTCCGCTTTCTTCTTCAATTCATCAGCGCTCACCTCCTCCGAAAGGTCGATGCCGATTTCCTTATGAAATTCCGTAAAGTAATCCACCAAAGGAAACTCCCCATCCCAGCGTATCGTCTCGCCCTCATATTCGCTCTCATAGTTTCCTCGTACATTGAAGACGATTTCTTTAATCAGTCTCTGTGTCATATCGATACCTGTCGCCAAATCGGCGTAAGCACAATAAAATTCCACGTCATCATATTCCTGCAGGTGCTCGCGATCGATGCCCTCGTTGCGGAAGAGTCTCCCGATTTCAAACACGCGTTCATACCCGCCCACAAGCAATCGCTTCAAAGAAAGCTCCAGTGAAATGCGCAGGTAAAAATCCTGATCAAGTGCATTGTGATGCGTCTTAAACGGCTCGGCATCGGCACCTCCCGGAATGTGTTCCAGTACCGGGGTCTGCACTTCCAAAAACCCTTCTCGCGACAAAAACTGGCGCACGGTCTGCCAGAAGATATTTTTCTTGCGGAAAAGCTCGCGCGTTTCAGGATTCATCAGAAGGTCCAGATAACGGCGGCGAAGCAATTCTTCCTCATCCTTGAGTCCGTAAAATTCCGTCGGAATCGGTCGCATCGATTTGCTCAGCATGGTCCATTCCTTGACCTGCAGTGTTTTTTCGTTCTGCTTGGTCAAAAACAAATTGCCCTGTATCTGCACAAAGTCCCCCATCTCCACCGCGCTCGTGAAGAGCTTGTAACGAGCCTCGTCCATCTCGTCTTTCTTGAGAAAAATCTGGATCTTCCCGCTCTCATCTTCGATATGCGCAAAAGCAATCTTGCCCATCGAGCGAAGTGACTTGACTCGTCCTACCAAAAAAATTCCCTGCCCTTGCAAGGCATCGAATTGCTCCAACGCCTGCGCATTGGTCGTGGTGCGCATTGATTTCTCAGGGTAGATGCTCTCTCCCGCTTCTTTGAGCCGACT
Source organism: uncultured Bdellovibrionales bacterium (assembly GCA_964624415.1). Classification (GTDB taxonomy): domain Bacteria; phylum Patescibacteriota; class Minisyncoccia; order Moranbacterales; family UBA1568; genus JAQTRS01. The sequence goes on from CAZUWR010000003.1 coordinate 19,013, forward strand.
GAGTTTGTCGTGTTTGGTTTGGATAATATCTTCGCGCATAAGATGATTCTTGATTAGTCAATAGTACCTTCACTGTACCGTATTATGCCCTAAGAAGCAAGAAAAGAACCGTGCCTAAGCAGAGTTCTCTCCTATACATTCGCGCTAAAAAGGAGGCGGTTATTTCACTTCCACAATTTCATATTCCATTTTCCCGGATGGAGCTTCCACGAAAATCTTAGCGCCTTTCTTCTGCCCTAAAAGAGCCTGTCCCAACGGCGATTCATTGGAGATCTTCCCCTCGGACGGATTGGCTTCATTGGAACCGACAATGTGAAAGGTCATTTCCATCGTGCTGATCTTGGCCTTGACGACCGATCCCACCTGTACCTCGGAACTGGATCCGTCAGTTTTCGCTACCACGGATTCTTTCAGTTGAGCCTCCAATTCGGCGATACGGGATTCATTCTCATTCTGCTGATGCTTCGCTTCGCTATACTCAGCATTCTCGGAAAGATCCCCCTGTTCCTTCGCTTCTTTGATAGCCAAGGCAATTTCCTGTCGCAGGCGAACCTTGCGATCTTCGAGTTCTTTTTTCAATTTTTCCAAACCTTCAGGTGTAACAATTCTCATTTTTTTGCATTAGTCTTTAAAAGATAGTTTCCACGCTTCTTATACAAAAGCAGTGGAGTTTCGGCTTGTCTAGAGTTACTCCATAATAGCAAAACGACTCTACGATGTCAAGTCTGGACAAGCCCTGAAATGCCAAGGATAGTTGACATTTATCGCTTATGTTCGCCAAAATACCACTGTAGGATTTCTTTGGTAATAGGGACGGCATTATACCCGTGCTCCTCTTGTCCCTCTGTCAAAACGATCATCGCTACTTCCGGATTGTCATACGGTGCGAACGCCTCAAACCACCCTTGGGTTTTTTGATTGCTTCCGAATTCAGCCGTCCCAGTCTTTCCTGCCACCGCTACAGGCAAATCCTTCAGCGATTGCGCTGTTCCTTCCGTCACTGTCTGCCGCATTCCCTCACGGACGATGCTCAAGATATTCGAGCTAAGCATATGATCCCGGATAATTTTCGGCGCTACCGTGGTCACCTTCCCATCTTCGGATTTTATCTGCGAGACGATATGCGGCGTGTAGAGCGTTCCTCCGTTGGCAATGGCAGCGATAGCATTGACCATCTGAAGTGGTGTTGCTAAAACGAAACCTTGACCTATAGAGGCATGATAGTCATCGCCGATATACCACCGCTCGCCTATCTTTTCCTTTTTCCATGCCGGATCGGGAATAAATCCGGATGCCTCACTCGTCGTATCGATACCCGTCTTGCTTCCTAGACCGAAAAGATTGTCATATTTTTTCATCAGTTCCATACCAAGCCCTCTGATAGAACCATATCCGCCACCCACCGAATAGAAAAAGACATCACTCGATACGGCTATAGCTTGTTTCACATCCGTAAATCCATGCGCCTTCCAGTCTCCGAAGAAAAAATTGCCCACCGAAATACCTCCTCTACTTTCTATCTGGGTATGTTCGTCGATCACGCCTTCATTCAAAGCCGCTCCTGCCAAAATCGGCTTGATAGTCGACCCTGGAGGATATTCCCCTGAAACCGCTCGATTGAACAATGGATTCGACGGATCATTGATCAGTTTCTGATACTGATCGGAAGCGATACCATTGGAGAAGAGATTATTATCGAAACTCGGATAACTCACCAGCGCAAGGACGGCGCCACTCCTCGGATCAAGCACCACAACCGCACCTTTGGCAAGGCCGCTCGTTTCCAGCTGTGATTGCAGCACATCAAAAATCTTTTTCTGCAAATCAGCATCGATATTAAGGATCAAATCATTGCCCGCCTTCGGATTGATCGTTCCGAGTTCCTTCTGAATCTTACCAAGCGAGTCAACTTCGATCTGATGCGCTCCGGGAGTACCGCGCAGATACTGTTCGTAGCTCTTTTCGATACCCTGTTTTCCGATCGAATCGGTCAATAAATAATCGGGGTGCTGTTCCAATTCTTCCTTGCGGATTTTTCCTTCATACCCGATAATATGCGAAAAAATAAGACTGTCCGCATAGCTTCGCGTCGCTGACTTCAGAATACTGATTCCCGGGAACTCGCGGCTCTTGCTGGAAAACAGAAGGATTTCATCCTGAGTCAACTGTTCTTTGACCAGGACCGGGAGCACCGATTTTCCTGTTAATTTTGCCAATAATCCATCACGATCATCCGGTGCCAATTGAAACATATTCTGCAAGGCATCCATTTCGGAACGGCGGGCATCTTCTTCTTGGGGAAAATCAGCAGGTACGGCTATCAGGTCGACACTGGGTACGTTATTGACCAATACCTTTCCAAAGCGATCATAAATAACACCGCGCGGCGCCGGAATAGCGACGGATCGAACACTGTTCCTTTGGGCGAGGTCCTGATAGTACCCTCCTTTGACGACATTGAGAAAAAAGATACGCCCGAATAAGACAATCATCAAAACAACCACCGCATACCACAACACGAAAAGCCCCCTTCTGTTTATAGGCCATTCGACTGTCGCTGCCGATTGCTGTGTCATCGTCAAAACAGCGTCATCTATTTCATGACCGGAGGATCTTTTCAATATATGTTGTCTTTTACTCAGCATACCTGGAGACTTTACAATTAACGCTGCACCACGACCCGATCCCCATAAAAATTAAGAGCTTCATCAATACGCAGTATCACGCCATACAGTAATATGAAAAGCAAGGCGTTCAGGAAGCTGCCTGAAACAGGATGTATATTCGACGCATACATCATCAGGGTATTCCATGACAGAGGCGTATTCAAAATCACATGTTTAAGCAAGGCCATCGACGGGAAATACAGGATCGAGGTGATAATCATAAAAAATACGGCAAGTACTGTACCGGATGTCTTGTGCTCGACCAAGAATCGCCTTGATAAAAAACTGATGCCGTAAGCGAAAAGTATCAATATGATAGGACTTATGCCGATACTGCCCGAAGCGAGGATATCGAACAGAAGACCGATGTAGATGATCCAAGGCCATGAATGAAAAAAACCGCGGGAAAGTATGAGTGCGATAGTGATAGCCAAAAGAGCGTTCACAAAGGTATCGGAAAAAACCACGTTCAAAAAAGAAACCTGGAATAAAACAATGAGGAGAAAAAAAATAGCCTGGATGCAAAAACTTACCATACGTATGAGTATACGATTCTGCGATTAAAAACCTCCCACTATGACAAACACGGTCCGTAATTTTGAAAAACCGACCATCGGTACGATAGATGCTTGCTGGAATAATTTATCGGAAGATGGATAGGCGGCATCGACTTTACCGAGGAAAAGTCCGCGTGGGAAATCCCCTCCCAATCCTGATGTCACGATACTGTCGCCCTGCTTCAACGCGTCTGTCTTTAACACCGTATCCATAACGATACCCAAGCCATACTGTCCCCGTATGATACCGCGCGCCTCCGTCTGAGCATCGACACCGTTAATCACACTCTCCGGGCTTGTCAGTAATATTACTTTCGCGCTGTTCGGAAAGACATCGCTTATCCGACCCACCACCGAACCCTGATCGACAATAACGACCATACCTGATTGCATACCGTCCGAGGATCCTCTGTTTATAATAATCCAATTGCCGGCATTATGCTGATCCGCCCCGATCACTTCGGCCGCTGTCAACTGAAACTTTCCGCGAGGCAAAAGGTCGAGCTCCTTGCGAAGCATTTCGTTCTCTCGCTGCATATCCGTGAGTTTGGCATTGTCCGACGTCAATCGGAGGTTCTCATGCATCAATCGTTCATTTTCCTGCTTGAGGGTACTAATGGAAGAGAGGAATTCCAAACCGGACTGCGTATGAAATCCCAATACCGAAAAAACCATTTGAAACGGTGTCGCCACAAAGTTGAATGTCATGCGGATCGGATACAACAATCTCTGGGGATTCCACATACTGAAAGCGATGAGCAGCGCACATATCACCACTACGCGAAAAAATCTTGTCTTTTTGACCGCTTGCCATCCACCCATAGGATTTCATTTTCGTTAACGCAAAGACCCGCTACGTTGTTCCACTATCAACACTTCTCTGAGCTGATCCATATCATCGAGTACAATGCCCGTTCCTCGCACCACAGCGGTCAATGGATCCTCCATCATCCGGACAGGAATGCCAGTCTGATTGGCGATCAATTTATCCAAACCGCGTATCAATCCACCTCCACCCGCTAGGATAATGCCTCGTTGCATAATATCCGCCAAAAGCTCCGGCGGTGTTTCTTCGACGATAGTTTTGATGTTATTGACAATGATGCGGATCGATCGCGACAGTGCCTCGCGGATATGCTCATCCGTAGCGACAATTTCCTTCGGCAAACCGCTAACCAAATCACGACCGCGAATCGGAAATGTCAGCGATTCTCGCTGCGGATACGCGCTCCCGATGGCGATCTTGGCTTCTTCACTGGTTTTCTCTCCGATCAAGAGATTGAATTCATCGCGACAGTATCGAATGATATCCTCATTCATTTCATCGCCCGCTATACGCAAACTCCTGGCCGCCACCACACCACCGAGCGATATGACCGCGATTTCCGTCGTGCCGCCACCGATATCCACTACCATATTGCCCGCAGCATCGATAACAGGCAATCGCGCACCAATAGCTGCTGCCATCGGCTCATCAATCAAAAATACCTCGCGAGCACCGGCATTAAGCGCCGCTTCCATCACGGCTCGTTTTTCCACTTCAGTCACTCCCGAAGGAATACCGATAAGTACGCGCGGTCTGCGCAAAAAGGAAAATCCACTATCATGGACTTTATCAATAAAGTAACGAAGCATCTGTTGCGTGACTTCGAAATCACTCACTACACCATCCACCAACGGGCGCGTCACGACGATATGACTCGGTGTTTTTCCAGCCATTTTCTTCGCCTCCTTGCCAATCGCCAAAATCTGACCTGTTCGCTGATTGACTGCCACAACGGAAGGCTCGTTGATGACGATGCCTTTGCCTCGTACATAGACCAGTGTGTTTGCGGTTCCTAAATCGATACCGATATCCTGAGAAAACTTCCCGAAGACCTGATCGGAAAGATATTTTTGCCATCTGTGAATACGTTGTTTCATACTTGAGAATAATGAGGAGCAAAACCAAAAAAGAGGTGCTTCTTACTTATAGTAGCAAGAAAACACCCCTCAAGCAAGACGAAAATACTCCTTACGGCACCAAACGCTTCACATCACGAGGAAAGAGAATGGCTTCCTTAATACTCTTCAAATCCAGCAATTTCTGCACGATACGCTCCGATCCCAGTCCCCAACCGCCATGCGGTGGCATACCAAAGCGGAAGTTATCGAGATAATGTTTGAAATCATCCGGATTAAGTCCGTGCGATTGGATATTTTTCACCAAGTCATCATAGTTATGGATACGCTGCCCGCCGCTGGCGATTTCTAATCCGCGGAAAATCAAGTCAAAACTCTCTGTGAACTGAGGATCTTCGCTGCGCATCACATAAAACGGACGAGCGGCGGTCGGATAGTGCGTCAAAAACACCAGATCCGAACCGTATTCTTTCTTCACATACTCACCGATCAATCGTTCCCCTTCCGGATCAATATCGATGACACCGTCTTCCATTTTCTTACCATACTGCGTTTCCAAAATCTGCAAAGCTTCGGTCAATTTCATCCGCGGGATAGCCACCTGACTCGGTGTTTGTGCCCCATGCAAGGCCATTTCCTCCGCGCATTCCTCGCCGATAGTCTTGAAAATAGACAACATCGTTTTTTCGAGCTCATCCATCACATCCGAAAATCCTTTGATAAAACCCATCTCAGCATCCAATCCCGTATATTCATTAACGTGGCGCGTCGTGAAATGAGGCTCTGCTCGAAACACAGTACCGATCTCAAAGACACGTTCGAAAGCACCCACACCCGCCTGCTTGTAAAACTGAGGGCTTTGAGCCAGATAAGCACTACGATCGAAATACTGGATCTTGAAGAAATTGGCTCCGCCCTCGGTCGCTGAACTTAAGATCTTTGGAGACTTGATTTCCATAAACTCATCCTGCGTCATCGCCTTGGCATAAGCGCGCAACAACACGGAATAGATACGGAAAATGGCATTGACCTTCCCGTTACGCAAGGAAAGCTGCCGATTATCCAAGAGTGTCTTGAGATTGACATCCAGCGTTTCGACGGATGGCTCAATAGGAAGCACATTATCAGCCACAGCCAAAACCTTGAGCTGTTCCACTTCGATTTCAACGCTTCCTGTCGAAAGCTTCTCATTCTGTGCGCCACCAGGCCTGGATTTCACTTTCCCTTCCACCTCAATCACAAATTCATGACGGATACCTTTTGCGGCTTCATAGGCATCGGTATGATCAGGCACGACGATCATCTGCATAATACCGCTTCGATCGCGCAAATCGATAAAAATAAGCTTACCATGATCGCGACGGATATGCACCCATCCGGCGAGACGGACTGTCTCACCGACATGCTTCGGCGTTTCACTAATCAGTATTCTTTCCATAACCGTATCCAAAAAAAATTAATCCGACTCCAAAAAAGCATTTACTTCGCGCACCAGCTCACTGGGCGTGATATGTGTCTTCATAAAACACTTTATTCCCTGGCAACGGATGTCATTGAGCACATCATTGCCGACCGAAGCAGAGAAAAGGAAAACGGGAATATCTTTCGTCCGTTCATCGCCTTTCAGTCTATCGATAAGCTCTTTCCCATTAAGCCCTGCCATCACCATATCGGTAATAATCAGGTCATATGCCTTGGTCGAGGCCTTCTCAAAACCCTGATTACCGTTCATAGCAACATCGACATCATACCCCTCATTCCGCAAACGCCGGCCGAACATATCCACGAATACATCTTCATCTTCAACCAACAGTACGGTCTTGTTTTTTGGAATAGGCACGCCTCCATTGCGGAATCGCTCGGCATTCTTGCGCTGCTCTTCGAACTGATGCAAAAAACGTTGCACCTCCCCGACAAGCCGTTGCGGCGCATAATCGAGCTTGACCAAAAACCCGTTGACACCCAATGCAAGAGCCTGTTTGTGTATGTCCCTGTCTGTTGAATCGCTGAATACCACAACTTTCAATCCGGTATCATAGGCATCATCGGTACGAATAGATCGAAGCATCTCAAGACCGCTTTCTTCGCCCAAGACCAGTTCAAGAAGAATCAGGTCGAACTTCGAAACGGAAATCTTATGCAATGCCTCAGCCACAGAAGAAGCTGTTTCGCAATCAAAACCGGAAGACACGAATTTTTTCTGATAAATGTCCGCCGTCATCGGATCATTTTCTACAAAAAGAATGTTTGCCATGAAAATATCCTTAGTGACTGATTATATTTGTTTCTGTATAGGATAGTACCAAAAAAACCCTCTTTTTGCAAGACGGTTCAAAAAACCTCACCCCGTTAAAGGGTGAGGCATTTGGCACAACGGCAGCCGAAGGGTTTGATAAAAGCATCGAAATACTCCTTCCCGTAGTTGTACGTCAACTCCTCTCCGGGTTTGATACCCCGTTTGGCGACGATAAAAATGTGTCCGCGACGATTGACCGCCTGACAATTCGGCCGACAGGAATGATTGATATAGCGGGCCGTATTAAATCTCGGACTACCATCGATATCGACATTCGCGCTAACATTGAAGATATACTTGTTACTGAGCGTATCGCTCACCTTTCTGGAAACGCGATGCCCGATATATTCGATGATCGTCTCACCTTTGGGTATGGCGGAAAACGAGACCAGTCCCAGACCGGCTCTCGTTTTTTTTATCCGCACATCAAATTGGCTCGTCGACTTTTCCACAGATTTAGTTCTCGATAAAGGTCAAAGCGATACCGGTCTTACCGCCGCGTCCGGTTCGTCCGATACGGTGCACATAATCCTCGAAGGTAGCGGGGACATCGTAGTTGATGACATGTGTCACATCGTCGATATCCAATCCGCGCGCCGCCACATCGGTAGCGATAAGGATCTGCATCCGGTTATCCTTGAAATTCTGCAAGGCTCGCTGGCGCTGACCCTGAGACAAGTCGCCGTGAATGGCACCCGCCTTAAATCCCTTGGCCGTCAGTGTCTGGGCCAGTTTGTCGGCGCTGCGCTTGGTGCGCACAAAGACCAGCACTTTCTTGAAGTCGTACTGGAGCAACAGCTCGTGCAAAACTTCGATTTTCTCGATAGCGGATCCCACGCGGATCACATCCTGATCGACGTTTTCCGATGTTGGCCTCGACTTGATAGCCACCGTGACCGGATTGGTCAAAAACTTCTCCGCCAATTCACGAGCACCCTTTTCCAAGGTTGCCGAGAAAAACAAAGACTGTCGTTCCTTTTTCATCAGACCCAAAAGATATTTCATATCGGGCAAGAATCCCATATCCATCATACGATCCACCTCGTCGAGTACGATATTGTTGAAGTTGCTCAGATCGAGCGCACCTCGTTCGATCAAGTCCTTGATACGTCCCGGTGTCCCGATGACAAATTCAGGATGGCGACGAAGCGTCATCACCTGCTTTTGCAAGTGCGATCCGCCGATACACAAAGCTGAGAGCAATCCGGAACCATTGGAGAAGTCCAAAAACTCCTCATCGATCTGCAGTGCCAACTCGCGTGTCGGTACCAAAATCAGCGCGCGGCTTTTCTTGTCCGTAAACATCTTGTTGATGAGCGGGAGCAAAAACGCTGCAGTCTTGCCGGTACCTGTGTTGGCGATACCGATCACGTCGCGACCCTTCAGAATGTGAGGGATAGCACCGTCCTGAATTGGAGTCGGGTGGACATACTTTCGCTTGGCGACATTTTCTTTGAGCTTCGCGTGGATTTCAAAATCCGCAAACAAATGCTCAGGCTGGAACACGGTCGTGTCGGTCACCTGAATTGCTTTTTTGACAAACATGGCCGGGTCGATATACTGGCTCTTGCCTCGTCCCGAGGTCGCCCTCGATCGGCTCGGTGCGAATCGTCCTGTGCCGCTTGAATGACCGCCGCTGCGGGTATTGCCGCGCGGACTTCTGCTACTGGTGCTTCTGCTATTTCTACTAAACATTTCCTTTATACTTAAATCATTAAAAAACCGTTCAAACGCCTCCTTCTGCGATTATATAAAACCAAAACGAATCATCGCTGTCATCCTGAACTTGTTTCAGGATCCCGAAATTACAAGGATATCGAAATATATCCGATATAACACAGCGCTCCGAAAAGGGTTCATTGATTGCGTATCAAGGAAATGCCCGAAAGGCTGATAAGAGCTTGTTTTATGAGCTCTGTACCGAAGCCAATCCTTTATGTGCCTTTATATAAAGCAAAAGGCGTGCAACGGCCTTTTATCAAAAGATAACTCCAGTTCTCTATTAAAGCAGAAAAAAAAGAGGATGTCAAGTTTTTGGCATTTCTCGGCATCTTTTCGGTTATTCGGAGATAAAAAAGCCCTCGACGACCAATTGGTAATCGAGGGTTACATATACCGTTAAGCAGGTATGAGACTTACTTAATTTTCAGTACTTCGAGCGCCTTTCTTTGCTCGCCACGAAGCTTTTCTATCATTGGAACGACTTGGGAATAATCGGTATTGAACGTCGCTAGGTGATCCTGCACCATAACGCCGCGTCCTTGGTGAGGTGTGTAACACGACAAAAGAATTTCACGCTCTGAAGCAATTTTTACACTGCACCAAGTATCGGTGGCCGTAACAGCACTTGAGAAATCAGAAAAATTTCTGGATTCAAGTTTGTAGCCCCCTACCTTGAATAAATCCGTAACTTTCGTAAGGGATGGGGAATTCTCCTGCCCCATCACATAAACAAATTCGCCTTCTTTGGTAAAGTTAACATCAACTTCTTCTGCCTGCACAACTCGCGCAAACATCAATAGAGAAAAAAGAAGTGCTAGAATGGTATTTAATTTTAAAATTTTCATTGTTTGTATCCTCGACGTTGTGGTCAACATCAAGCGCGGAAGTGCGCTGTTTAGTTGACTTCACATGGTAGCATACCAAATCACTTTTGTCAATACCAAAAAAAGCCCCTAATAAGGCCTTGACTAAGCAATATTCTCCTCGCGCCCGACTTACAAAAAAATACTCTCGCACGTCACGTTTTTCTTGATGAAAAAGATTTTTTCAAAAGCCATTGGCGTACTCGCCTCGGCTGTGAAAAAATACTTTTTGAGCAAGAAAAACCCCACTTCATAAAGTCACAAAAAATATACTAGTGCTTCTTTTGAAAAATCATTACGAAGCCAGCAATCACAAATGCAAGACCGCATATTCCATAAACCCATTCGGGTGTATGCAAATACTGTTTATCCATAGGAAAAACTCCAAACGCCATAAGTATGACAATGCCACCAAATACAACTGATCCAATACCGAAACTTCGTTTATTATTCAATTCCATATTTTTTGAATGCTTAAATGCAATGACTAGATTTCCCCCCAATTCTTGCCGGTATACACATCCACGACCAGCGGGGCTTTGAGAATATAGACCGATTCCATGGTTTCTTTGATGGTCGCAGAAAACGCTTCGGCAATATCTTCTTTGACTTCAAAAATCAATTCGTCATGCACCTGCAGAAGCATATGGGCGTCGCCTGCGAATCGTTCTGTGATAAGCTTGTCCGCGGCAAGCATCGCCAGCTTCACGATGTCCGCCTCCAATCCCTGTATCGGCATATTGATGGCCATCCTTTCCGCACCACGCGCCACCTGCTGATTGGTGCTGTTGATTTCCGGCGTGTAGCGACGCCGTCCGATTTCCGTCTCGACATAGCCGTGTTCGCGAGCGAAAGTTTTCATCCCTTCCAAGTATGTCGCCATACCGGAAAATTTCTCAAAGTACCCCTTGATGAATTTCGAAGCTTCTTCTTGATTCACACCGGCCGCTACCGAGAGCCCGAAGGTTCCCATCCCGTACATGATGCCGAAATTAAGCACCTTGGCTTGCCGTCGCATCTCGTCCGTCACCTCCTCGGGCTTGACCTGTGCGATGAGGGCAGCGGTCGTCCTGTGAATATCTTCTTTATTCTGAAAAGCTTCGATCATCACCGCGTCATCGGCCAGATGCGCTGCCACACGAAGCTCGATCTGCGAATAATCAACGCCGACCAGAACACAACCGGTTTCTGCTTCAAAGGCACCTCGGACGGCTGTCCCCCAGTGATTGCGGGCGGGAATGTTTTGCAGATTCGGATCCTTGGATGAAAGCCTGCCGGTGGCCGCGATTTCCTGATGATAGTCGGTATGTACGCGTGAATGCGTGTCCACGAGGCGCGGCAATGTATCCAGGTACGTCGTCTTGAGTTTGAACAGCTCCCGATAACTTTCGATTTTTTGCACAATGACATATTCGTCACGCAGTTTCGCCAGCTCCGGCGATGCGGTGGAAAATCCCGTTTTGAGTTTTTTCACGCCCGCCGTCGGAATCTGCAAATCCTCAAAGAGCACCTTGGCCAATTGCTTGGGGGAATTGATATTAAATTCCTGTCCCGCGAAACCGTAAATATCCTGTTCGAGCGTTTTCAGTGTCGCGGTCAATTCCTGCGAGAGCTTTTGCAGGACGCTGCCATTGAGCCGTATGCCTCGCTCCTCCATAGCCGCGAGCACGGCGATCAACGGCATCTCGATATCGTGAAACACTGTCTCAAGCGTTTTTCCCGGCTGTTGCGTCTGGCTGATTTCGGAAAGTTTGCGTGAAAAAATATCATACAGCTGTCGTATCGCATACGCCGTATGAGCGACATCTCCCGAAGCGATATCCTCCCCCAATTCGGAGAGTGCGAGATTTTCGAGCGACACATTGCCGCCGGCATTCAAAAGATATCCGGCAATCATCACGTCGAAACCGATACCCTTCGCATCGATACCCTCCTTGTGCAAAGTCTTGATGATGTCCTTGGCGCCATAGACGCATTTGCGTATATAAGTATTTTCCAAAAATGCTTTAAGCTGCTCTACAGTCTCCGGAGAAAAAACTATCGTAGCGCACGCATCGCCAGACAATACACACACACCCTGGAGCGCCGAACCGAAAAGTGTCCCGGATTGTATATCCAAAACAATCGTCGCTTCCCCGGCAGCCTCGCATGATTTTAAAAATACCTCTGTCTCCTGCGCTGTCTTTAAAAAACGGTGGGCATTTTTGTGTTTTTTGTTTTGTGTTTTTTGCTCACTGTTATCTGTTAATTGTTGGCTGTTGATTGTAGACGCTCCCGGCAATCGCTTGATGAGACTGAAAAAGCTCAATTCCTTCAAAAGATTGGCAATTTTTTCCCGATCGAATTCATGCGTCACGCAGGCGGAAAAATCCAATTCGACCGGCGCATGCACATCGATAGTGCCGAGCTCCTTCGAGAGGAAGGCGCTCTCTTTACCATCCTCCAATTTCTGTTTGAGCGAACCCTTAATTTCCTCGATCGATGCATACACCTTTTCCAGAGAATGATACTCTTGCAAAAGGTTCACCGCGCCCTTCTCACCAATACCCTTCACCCCGGGAATATTGTCCGATGTATCACCGCGCAGTCCCTTGTAGTCTTTGAGTTGATCGGGAGTTAATCCGTACTTGGCAAACACAGCATCCTTGTCATAGAGCACTGTATCTTTGACGCCCTTTCGCATCGTAAAGACCTTGACGCGATCGGTGATAAGCTGAAACGCATCCGAATCCCCCGTCACGATAATCACCTCAACATCTTCATCCTTTTCCACCGCCTGCCTGGCCAGCGTCCCGATGATATCGTCCGCTTCGAATCCGGCCAATTCATAGATCGGGATATTGAAAGCCTGCACCAATTCCTTGACCCGTGGAATCTGAGAATACAGATCATCGGGAGCCTTGGCGCGCGTTCCCTTGTAGTCTGCGAACTTTTCGTGTCGAAATGTCGGCCCCTTTAAATCGAAAGACGCCGCGATGTATTCGGGATGAAACTTCTCAATAACACCCAAAAGCGTCAAAGCGAAGCCATAGACCGCATTGACCAGCTCTCCACTTTTGGTGGTGAGCGGCGGCAAACCGTGATATGACCGATGAATCAGAGCGTTCCCGTCGATGAGTATGAGGATTTTGGGTTGTTTTTCCATAAAGTCAGTATATATCTCCCGGTCTTGAAGTGCAATAAAACAGATATCACGCTGAAATTGTTATCGACTCTTGACAATTTTAAGCCCGGGCGTATACTGAAAATCCAGGGAAAACAAGAGAAAGCTGCTTAACAATTAAGCCAAAAGCTTATGATAACCGTCCGATTACTCGACGGGCATATGGCTGGGCAAACGCTCGAGGCTTCCGCATTCGGACTCACCCCGCAAGACATCTTGTGCGGCGTATCCCAATACAAGTGGCGATGGGAAACAGATTTTTCTCAAGCTACTCAGGAAGAACATCAGGTGTGGGCCAAGCAAGATGCCACGATGAAGATCGTGCGGGCATTGGCTCAGGGACTTCCGGTGCATGTTTTTGGAAAAGAACACCGCAGCGAATCCCTGCAGGATGCCTTTCATACAGCCGCTACCATCGAGGACCTCTTCCTCGAATCCGGCACTGAAGCTGTATTGGAATCCGATGATCACACAGGTGTGATTATCAGCGCACGCTAACACGGGAATACAATGTCTATTCCCCTCTGATAGAAAGCCGTCTTACCTCTTTTTAAAGAGCGTGGGCGGTTTTTTTGTGGTTTGAAAAAATGAATGCTCGGGCAAAAATACTCTTCAAGGTAAAAGAAAAAACCTATCAGCTATGCCAATAGGTTTTTATTCCTCCGGTTAATCTACAATTTACAAAATATCACTTGCGTAATCCGCCAAGCGTGAACGCTCACCGCGCAGTAACGTAATATGCGCACCATACGGCCAATGTTTAAAACGGTCTACCACATACGTTAAGCCGGATGTTGTCGCGGTTAAATAAGGGGTATCTATTTGTGACAGGTTGCCGATACAGACAATTTTTGTACCAGGGCCGGCGCGGGTTATCAGGGTTTTCATTTGTTTTGAGGTCAGGTTTTGCGCTTCATCGATAATGAGGAAGCGATTCAGGAAAGTACGGCCGCGCATAAAATTAAGCGAGCGGATCTTAACCCGGTTCATCAGTATATTCTTGGTCGCGCCCTGCTCCCATTCATTCTGCCCCAAACGACTGCCCAGCAGCTCCAGATTGTCCATCAAAGCCCCCATCCACGGTGCCATTTTTTCCTCTTCACTACCGGGCAAAAAACCGATATCTTCACCGATGGGTACGGTTTCCCGGGTCATGATGATTTCGTGATAAATTTTCTTCTCCATGGTAAGGACAAGTGCAACAGCCAACGCCAACAAGGTTTTGCCAGTACCTGCCGTGCCAAGAATGGTCACAAAATCGATTTCAGGATCCAGTAATACATTGAGAGCAAAATTCTGCTCACGATTTCTCGCCGTGATGCCCCAAATATTGTTGTGTTTCGTGCTATAATCACGAAGCAGTTCAAGTGTTGCGGTGTTACCATCGCAAGATCTGACAACAGCATTAAAATCAACGTCACCGTTAATATAGACGTACTGATTCGGATACCATTCAGAAACCAATGGTCCGCTCAACTTATAAAAAGTCTTTTCTTTTTCACGCCAAGACTCCATTTTTTCACCGCCGTATTCATTCCAGAAATCATGATTCAATTCCAATGCACCGCTATAGAGCAAGTCTATATCTTCCAGAGTTTGATCACTATGGTAATCATCATTAGTCAAACCAAGGATGCTTGCTTTGATACGCATATTGGTATCTTTAGATACGAGGATGATCGCAGTATTCGGTAATTCCTTGGTCAGTGCTAACATAACTTTCAATATGCCGTTATCACCGCCGTTTCCAGGAAGGCTCTCCGGCAACAATGCTGTCATAGCACTGGTTTGAAAATACAAACGTCCCATTTCACCATGACTATTTTTCGGACCATGCTCTATACACGAAAGAAGTAAGCCCTCATTAAGCGTTTGCTGGTTGGCATCGCGAATAAGTTCATCCAAGAAACGGCTGACTTGTCTGACATTACAAGCCACTTCTGTTAAGCCTTTTTTCGCATGATCCAATTCCTCCAAGACGACCATGGGAATAAAAATATCATGCTCCTGAAAGCGGAAGATGGCCGCAGGATCATGCATGAGGACATTCGTATCGAGCACGAATAATTTCTTATCGGGGGGTGTTTTAATATTCACTTGTGATACTCCTTTTCTTTTCACTCAATTGTCAAAGTGCAACCGCACGATGACGGTTCTTTGCCACCATTTTGGTGGACATTCCATAGTAGCCTGTCTCGACAAAAAAAGCAAGGGTTCGCCGCCTCTTGCGACAAACCCTTCTCTGCTTTTCTTCTATACTCCCCATTTAGGCGCTCTGCATATCGAGGCCATCGATCGTAATCGTGCGTTTTGTTTCATCCACCCATTCCAAAGAAACGCCGATGGCTGTGTCGGGAATGATGTCCGCGATACGCTCCGGCCACTCGATGATGACGATGCCTTCCGGATCCTCAAGCCATTCCTCCCAGCCGATCGAAAGCATCTCCTGAGTACCGATACGATAGGCGTCCGCGTGATACACCCGACGGATACGAGGATGAGCCTCGGGCGCGACATCGTACTGCTTCATAATGACAAAGGTCGGGCTGGTATAAGGCGGAGCGATACCAAATCCTGCCAAAAGACCCTGGGTCAAAGTTGTTTTGCCCGCACCAAGATCCCCCGAAAGCGCCACGACCGACCCGGGAGAAAGACGCAAAGCGAGGCCTTGTCCAAGACGAGTGGTTTCTTCCTGCGAATGAGTAGTGATGACTTGTTTCATATACCTTGTATCCTACACAATAATCCTCCCTGTAGCAAACAGGTGTATCGATGGCGTATTTGACACGCCCCTCTCTTTTTGATACCTTTATATACCGTACCGAATACCCAAAAACCCCGTAAATCACTTTTTTCACATGTTCCTATTATGTCCCTCACTCCCCAACAGCAATTCCAGAAACTCACTCGCGAATCCCGGGACATTCTCGTCCTCCTCCCGCATCACCTGCACCTCGACACGGTATGCTCCGCCTTCGCACTGGCGCATCTCTTGGAAAAACAAGAAAAGAAGGTGACTATCGCTTCCGATCTGCTGCTCAAAACCATAGCGCTATACCCTTTCCTCAAGCAACCCAGTACGCTCATCGAAACCCTTTTCGGGGCACGCGATTTCATCATTTCCTTCAACACCAAATACAACAAGATCAACGCTATCCGAAGCGAGGAGGATGATCAGGAATACCGCATCTACATCACGCCCGAACACGGCTCCATCGACCCGCGCGATTTCTCCTTCATCCCCGCCCAGTTCAAGTTCGACCTCGTCGTCGTGCTCGGAGCGCCCGACAAAGAATCGCTCGGCAAACTCTACGAAGACAATGCCGATATCTTCTATGAAGTGCCGGTCATCAATATCGACCACCACGCCAAGAACGACAATTTCGGCCAGCTCAATATCACCGACCTCAATGCTTCATCGACATCGGAAATTCTCGCCAACCTGCTTCAGACGACGCACAGCGAGTGGATAGACGAAACCATCGCCGAGTGCCTCCTCTCTGGTATCATCGGCGCCACCGAAAGCTTCCAAAAAAAGAATACCACACCCAAGGCCCTCCATACCGCTTCATGGCTGATGGATCAAGGTGCTAATCAACAAAAAATCGTCCAGCATCTCTACAAGACCCAGCCACTGCACCTGCTCAAATTGTGGGGACGCATTATGGCAGGACTCTCATGGGACGAGACCGCCAAACTCATCTGGGCGCCCGTCACTCCCGATGACCTGGTGATGAGTCACTCGAGCGCCACCGACTTGCCCTCTATTCTGGAAAAGATCAAAACCCATTATGCCACCGGTTCGTTTTTCCTACTGCTTTTTAAGGCCTCGACTGATTCGATGCGCGGGATTATGAAAGCCAATTCTCCCGAATCCCTCACGCTGCTCGCAACGCTGTGGCCGGAAGGCGAAATCCTCGACGACACCTTCGTCTTCCCGCTCTCTCACACACAGACCGCTTCGGCGCACCAGGAAGTCCTGGATAAACTCTCCGGCTTGGTGAGTGAAAAATAGGCTGCGATAATCCAAAAACACATTTTTCATTTTCTAAATTTAAGCGATAACCATTGACATAAGGTAAAACTTTTGCTATAAAAAAACTGACCTTTAAGGTTACATTCGTGTTGTTTTGACAATTGAAGAGGAGCGTGAGAAATGTCTCATAAAAAACGTAATTTACTGAAGAAGGGTGTTGTGGCCGGTGCGGAGATATTGTATGACGGTATCTTAGCAGTAGCATCAGCCTCACTGGATGTTACTGGTAATATTTTATCGCAAGCGAGCGATATAATTGATATAGCTTTCAAACAGCGCGAGGTGCAATCATATGCTCTCGATAAAATGAAGTGGGATGGAAAAGATATTACTCTAAACGGACGGAAATTTGATAGCGTAACATTCAAAACTTCATCAAAACAGGATCTTGAACACATTGTCCGTGAAGCTGATAGTTTAGCTGCTGAATTCCGGATTTTATTCAAAGAAGCAAGTACTGCTTGGGATGACGGTAATAAGGCTTTAGCCAAAAGTCTATCCGTACAAGGAAAAGAAAAGCAATCCCGATGCGATGAACTCAATCGGGAAGCGAATGTCATCAGAGAACGCCTCAATCGGATAGACGAACTCATCCGAGCGCTCAATGCAAAACAAGGTGAGTCATTTTATTCATCTGTTCGTACAAAACAACAGGTATCAAGAGCACTGGATATCGACGTAGAAAAACAAAAGAATTCTCTACCAAAAGCTGGTACGCAGAAAAAATCCATTAACCAGGAGAAGGTTGAGAGTAAAGTCAGCATCAACCAATCAAAAATCGTAAAGGAGGAGAAAAAACCATCTTCAGATCCAAGTCATCTTTTGTTCAATGTCGAACCAACTACGGACGACACCAGACTTGAATGGTCATATTGCATAATCGAACATTCTTTTGATCCGCATAAACTGAAAGATAAGAATTCCGGGTATAGAGAATTTCCAGGGTATATGAGGACGAAAGAGGAAATGCGAAAAACCATCGAGAAGATACTCAAGAAGCCGCATAAAACGAAAAAATTAGAGAATAATCGGAAAGCCTATTATGACAAGCGGCTTGACGCTGTGGTTGTCATTAATATGAATTTGCCAACACAAAGTACTTTTTTTCAACCAGCGCTATATGATGAAGAAAATAATAAGTGGCGTTTTGGAGAAGATTACTTTGATGCGCTACGATAACAAATAGTTATTTACTTGACAAGTAGACTACTATTCAATACTATAAGGGATAATATGATATTATCCCTTATTATTTTGTAGTTGTATGCATATTACAAAAAAGAGTGACATATTTGTAACACAGTTATCGAGTGACGAATTATTCGCTATGAGATTTTCGTTTGTTATGCGTTATGAAAAATCTGATTACCCTTTACTGTATCGCGAAAAAATTGCTCCGCTGATGGATGAACGCATGAAAAATGAGTCTCATGACGATAAATTAGCTCCATATGAGGGAAAACTCAAGGAAAAGAAAGATTACACTATAGAATGTACCCTTGATGATTTAAAGGCTATAGTGCACTTTGTCGGCGAGGATTTCAAAGTGCTTGGTGAGGATGAATACCAAACCATCGTAGGTACGGATTATGATGTAGTCGAAGAGATGCTTTCGTATTTGAAATCTTTTATCCATATGGAAGAACTTTCACGAGAAATGTCAGAAACAGTTCGAGAGATGGATGAACGCATGAAAGATGAGTCTTAACTCTCCGGCTTGGTGAGTGAGAAATAGGCTACAGTAAGCTGAAAATATCATATTTACCTATCGAAAGTCCTTGACACGGGCTTTTTTCTATGCTATACTTAACCGTTGATTTGATGATGTAGAATTATCGAACAACTCCAACTTTCACTAGTTTTTTCCAAAATATAATTCGGGAGAATTATCATGGCTACATTAAAAAATATAAAAGATCTACTCAAAGATCAATCAAGAACCTTGCTATTGGCATTTTTTGCAATACTGCTACTTGCTATGATTATGGCGACAATCTGGGTTCATACTGATGATACGAACTATACAGAATGCCGCATAGTTTGGGTAAAAGACTATGTTTCATCCAACGGTGTCGAAACCCTTACTTGGCAAGGTAAATGGATGTCGCCTCCTGAATATGCATACAAGCAATTTGATAAAGCAAGAGAATCTCTGCCATATTCACCACCAATGGATACAGACATCCCATTCAAACTACAGTGTAAATAAAGAACAGTACCTCCCCGGGTAACACTTCTGGAGAGGTTGTTTTTTTATTCATTTTTTTCTCTTTACAGAAGCACTCCCTTACAAAGAATTTCCCGGGAAAAAGATTTTTTCAAAAGCCATTGGCGTACTCGCCTCGGCTGTGAAAAAATACTTTTTTGCGGGAAAATACTCTTTTTATAATTCCAAAAGATTTCTCGACTACGTTCGAAATGACAAACGAGAGTTTTGTGCGGATCACTCGAGATCCTTCGACTACGCTCAGGATGACAAAAGAAAGACTCAGGATGACACGGTAAGATATGTTCGGGATAAACAGTCCTCTCTACACGTACTTCCCCGTGGAGCTCTTCTTGCATTTTGAAAGTCCGCTCGGGACGCCCGCGTACACAACGCTGCCGCCGCCCGCGCCGCCTTCCGGTCCCATATCGATCACCCAGTCGGCATGTTTGATCACATCGATATTATGCTCCACCACCACGATGGTATTGCCCTTATCGGTCAGTGCATCGAGCACCATCAGAAGCTTGCGCGTGTCTTCGAAGTGAAGTCCTATAGTCGGTTCATCGAGGATATAGAGTGTCTTGCCGGTCGACTTGCGCGCCAGTTCCGTGGCAAGCTTGACCCGCTGTGCCTCACCGCCCGAAAGCGCCGTCGCGCTCTGTCCAAGGAGCAGATACCCGAGACCCACCTCATCGAGTGCTCGTAATTTTTCCTGAATCAGATTGTGATCACAAAAGAAACCGCGTGCTTCGGAAACCGCCATATTAAGCACCTGCGAAATATTCATCCCCCGATACTCGATAGCGAGCGTCTTGGCATTGTAGCGCGTCCCCTGACACTCCTCGCAGGCAACATACACATCGGGCAAAAGATACATCTCTACTTTGCGCATTCCCCCGCCCTGACAGACCTCGCAGCGGCCTCCGCGCATATTGAAGCTGAAGTGGCTGGCGTCATAGCCATCGCGCTTGGCCTCGGCCGTCTCGGCAAACAAATCGCGGATCGGTGAAAACACACCGGTATACGTGGCAGCATTGGACCGCGGCGTGCGGCCGATTGGCGCCTGATTGACGGTAATCACCTTGTCGATGTGTTGCAGCCCTTGGATGGTCTTGTGAGCACCCACACGGACTTTGGTCTGATAGAAGTGTTTGGTCAAGCTCTTGGAAAGAATATCGCTAATGAGCGATGATTTTCCCGATCCCGATACGCCCGATACCGCCACAAAAGTTTCCAATGGTATCTGCACGTCGACGTTTTTCAGATTGTGTTCGGTAGCACCGATGATACTGATGAATTTCTTGGACTTACGCGGTTTGCGATTAGCCGGTGAGACGCTGATTTTTCCCGATAAATATTGCCCTGTGAGACTTTTCGACTGCCAGAGCTTCTTGGGTGTTCCCGAAAAGATTACTTCTCCGCCCTCGCGCCCGGCGCCCGGTCCCATATCCACAATCCAATCCGAAGCCGCCATCAGCGCCGGGTCGTGCTCCACCACGACGAGCGAATTGCCATTGTCCTTGAGCGACTGCAGCGCGTTGATAAGTTTTTCCGTATCGCGGCTATGCAATCCGACCGACGGCTCATCCAATACATACAAAATACCGGTCAGATCCGACTTCATCTGAATCGCCAAACGGATACGCTGCGCCTCCCCGCCCGAAAGCGTCTCAGCTCCTCGGGAAATCTCCAGATAGCCCAAACCGACTTTTTCCACGGCCTCAAGACGCATATCCATTTCTTTGAGGAGCGTCATCATTGCATTCTTCAAATCCTTCCGGATGGTGGTCGAAAGCATTTCTTTCAGTCTCTTGCGGAAATCAGAGACAGGCAGGGTGGTCATATCGTCGATCGATTGATCCTCGATCAGAACCGCAAGCGACTCTTTCTTCAAACGCTTCCCTTGGCAAGCCGGGCACATCCTGACGAGCATATACTTCTCGATTTCCTTGCGAAGGTGTTCCGATTTCGTCTCATGATGTTTCTTCTCCAAAAGCGGGATAATACCAGCAAAAAGTGCTCGCTCCTGAGCGGGCGTCAGCACTTCTTTGCTTTTGAACAAACTTTTCTCTCCGTAGAGCAGCGCCTTGAGGTGTTTGGCGGCCAGTTTTTTGATCGGCGTTTCCATCGAAAAACCGATACGTTCGGATGCCTCGCTGAGCATAGTCAATTGACCGTTCTGCACCTGCCGACCTTCGCTCGTCTTGTTCCACGGACGGATGGCGCCCTCGAGCACAGACAGATTCTTATTCGGGATAATAAGCTCCGGATCAAGCTCAAGCTTCACGCCCAAACCGGCGCATCCCGTGCAAGCTCCTTCCGGACTATTGAATGAAAAAATATTGGGAGCCAATTCCGGCAGATGGATATCGCATTCGTGGCACACATATTCCTGACTGTACCAGTATTCTTCCTTCTCATTGACCAAGAGAGTGAGCGTCCCGTGCCCGAGCTTAAAAGCGGTTTCGATAGAATCAAGCAACCGTTCCTTGTCGGGTTTTTTGGCATCGAGCGTCAATCGATCTACAGCGATTTCCATTTCAGACAACAACATATCGGACGCATGCGGCAAGGCTTCATCAAGCAGCATGATTTGCCCATGAAAACGTACGCGCGCATATCCCCACTGTTCTATCTGTTTCAGCGCTTCTTTTTCGGTTTTCTTGAGCGTCTGAGGAAGCTTGGCGAGAAAGATGAGGAAAGTATTGTCGGGAAAATTTAAAATCTCGCCAAGGATTTCCTGACTGGTCTTGCGATGCAAAGCGTGTCCGCACTGCGGGCAATGCGGTACACCCATCTTGGCATACAGCACGCGCAAGTAATCGTACACTTCGGTCAGGGTGCCAACCGTCGAACGAGGGCTGCGCGAAATGCTTTTCTGATCGATAGCGATAGCCGGACTGAGGTGATACATCGCGTCGACATCGGGCTTGCCGAGCGATTCCATAAAGTTGCGGGCATACGAAGAAAGCGACTCCATATACCGGCGATTTGACTCGGCATAGATCGTATCGAACGCCAAAGAGGACTTCCCTGATCCGGAAAGTCCCGTGATGACCACGAGCGAATCCCGCGGTATTTCGACATCAATATTCTTGAGATTGTTGACGCGCGCACCCTTGATGATGATAGTGTTTTTCTGTGCCATAGTACGTAAAGCATGAATAACTATTGAGAGGCTCTGGTCGGTATCGCGACAGTGCGAGAATTGGTATCAATCATACACCCTTTTTCCCGATTTGTAAAACCATCGCATTCAGTAACCATTCAAAATCTTTTTTCCTTGTTCTTTTGGCTTTTGCGTAGTATTTTTTCTCGCCTTCCGTCTTTGACCCGGCAGTTCAAAAAAATACTACGCAAAAACAAAAAGATTTTAGACGGTTACTTATAACAAAAAACTCTTGGCACGACGCTTACGGTGGTATGCAATAGCGAAACGATGCGCTTCGCTATTGGCCAACAAAATAGCGTCGTGATGAATTTCTGCCAAAACGCTTTCACCCAAGATACCCTTGGGATTGTGATGCATATCCTTCACCACACCTACCACAGGGATGGGTATATCCAGCGCATCCAGTATCCGATGGGCCGCGGCGATCTGCAGATCAAATCCATCGACCACTATCAGATCCGGAAAACGCCATTCACTATGCTGCAACCGCCGGGTCAGTATCTCTGAGAGGTTTCCGATATCATTATTGGTTTCGGTCTTAAGCTTGAACTGCCGGTACTCATTCGTATTCGGGACACCATCCTCCAATACCGTCATCACTCCCACCACGTCCTTGCCCGACAGATGTGCCACATCATACGCCTCGATACGAAATGCCGCGCTGGCGCTTCCTAAACTCTCGCTCGTCTCTTTTTTCAGAAGCGATACGTCATAGATATGACCGAGCGCAAAGAGGGTTTTTTTGATGCTCTGCGCTTTTTCAAATTCCAAACGCTTAGCACATTCCCCCATTTCTTTTTCCAATATCCTAACAATTGTCGATTTCTTTCCTTCGAAAAACAACTTAATATGACGGATGATGACAGCATAACCTGCTTTATCGATAGTTCCCGAACAGACGCCGGGACACAATCCGAGTTGCGCATTGAAGCACGGTTTGCCGGAAATCACCGCACCCCCTTCCAATGAAAACTGAGCAGGTGTGCATGTATCCCGAAAAGGAAAGATCTTGCGCACAATTTTCAGGGCCTCCTTCAAAGATCCTCCCTGTGGAAACGGTCCGAACAGGTATTTTATTTTCATATCCAATTTCCTCTTTTCCATATCCCTCCCGCGCACCAAAAACACCCGAGGAAAATCCTCTTTCGTTATGACGACAAAGTAAAAACTCTTGTCATCTTTCTCGTCCGTATTATAGGTCGGCTGATGTTTCTTGATAAGTCTTGATTCCAAAAGGAGCGCTTCCAGCACCGAGTCGGTCGTTTGCCATTTCACCTCCGTCGCCTTCTGAAGCATCGCCACGATCTTGGGTCCGCGCGTCACGGCGATGTCTTGGGAGAAATAGCTCTTCACGCGAGAGCGGAGCGAGGTCGCCTTGCCGATATACAGGATCACCTTTCCCTCCATGAAGAAATACACTCCCGGCGTGTCAGGGAGGCTGTTTATGCCTAAAAGAGGCTCTTTTTTGTCAGTGGTTCTTGACATAATGGTTTCGATATGCTATCATCATATGTTAGTATGAATTGTACTGAC
>CAZUWR010000003.1:43231-66730 GCA_964624415.1 uncultured Bdellovibrionales bacterium
TTGACATAATGGTTTCGATATGCTATCATCATATGTTAGTATGAATTGTACTGACAGTCAATAATTGACGTAAAAACAAACGAATTTTTCTTTACTAAACGCGGTTTTTTGAAATCGCCATAAAGATGAAGGAGGAAGTTATGACTTCCGAAAATGAACAAGAATGGCTTGATACAGTCGATCAACCCGAAAAAAATAAAGTGTCATTGTTGCCAAAAACAATCATCGAGGCAACAACGACTGCTCTTGAGGTAGACGTAGATGAATCTTATGAGGAGGGTCTATGAAACCAGAAGATGAAACTATTGATCCTGTCAAAAAAATTATTCGCCTTCGAGAGAAGATTCTAGCGGATAAGTCCTCAGGGTCTCAGCAAGAGATAATCACTGCCGAAGTCGAGGTCAAGGAGCAGGCAGGATATTTTGCAAAAAAATACCGTGGAGTAGGGTTTGTACCCCGCTCTGAACACATCACAAAAAACGAAAAGGAGTAACAATGAAGAAGAAAAGCGGAAAACAAAAACGGCAGACGTATCACAATGCAAATTCCGACTGGTGTCCTGCGCGTGTCATGCATGTTACTCAAAGCGCTGTCGCCTTTTCAAAAGAGCACCCCGGAACAATCGTGATTCTCACTTTCGGGGAGCAAGGACAATTACCACAGCATTCTTTTAACATTTCTCCCAGGACAAATGCTAAAAGAATCGTGAAACAAGTAACTACCTATTAATAAAGTAGATCATCCACCGCCATCACCTCATCGGTTATGGCGGCTTTTTTTATTTACTCAAAACCCGCTTGAGGTATTCGCCGGTATAAGAACCCTTGGCATTAGCCACCTGTTCAGGCGTACCCTTGGCCACGATTTTCCCGCCACCCGATCCGCCCTCAGGACCTACATCGATGAGGTAGTCGGAGCTTTTGATAACATCCATATTGTGCTCGATGAGAATGACCGTATTACCCTTGTCCACGAGTCTTTGCAAAATCTCGATCAGTTTTTTCACATCCTCGTAGTGCAGGCCGATAGTCGGCTCATCAAGGAGATAGATGGTGCGCTGCAGATGCGGACGATACAGCTCGGAGGAAACTTTGATGCGCTGTGCCTCTCCGCCCGAAAGCGTCGTGGCGCTCTGTCCGAGCTCCAGATACTCCAATCCCACTTCGCCCAGCGTCTTGAGTCTATCCGCGATAGCGGGAATATCCTTGAAGAATTCTGTCGCCTCTTCGACGGTCATTTTTAAGACATCATAAATACTTTTTTTCTTGTACTTCACCTCGAGCGTTTCTTTGGTGAAGCGCTTGCCATCACACACATCGCAGGGCACATAGACGGTCGGGAGAAAATGCATTTCCACTGCGATCTCACCATTCCCTTGACAGGTCTCGCAGCGGCCGCCAGGGACATTGAATGAAAATCTCCCCACTTTCCATCCGCGCACGCGTGCCTCAGCCGTCGAGGCATACAGATCGCGCACATGCGACCACATACCGGTATAGGTAGCGGGGTTGGAACGAGGAGTACGTCCGATCGGCGACTGATCGATCATCACCGCGCGCGCCAAATATTCCGTACCGTGCAGGCTCTTGCAATTGATCGCCTTATTGTCCTTGTACCGCCTATCGAAACGCGCCTGCAGATTCTTATGCACGATTTCATAGAGAAACGATGACTTCCCTGACCCGGAAACACCCGTCACGGTAATGAGTCTTCCGAGAGGGATATCTACGTCCAGATTGTGTATATTGAACACGCTGCCGCCCCGGACTTTGAGCGCGCCTTTTTCTTTGGTTCGCCTCGTCTCCGGCACTTCGATTTTTTTCTCACCGCGCAAGTAAGCGAGGGTCACAGACTGCGATGCATTCGTCTTGGCGGTCAAGAGCTTCTCCAGATCGCCTGCCACCACGATATTGCCACCGTGCACACCGGCGCCCGGACCGATATCGACGATATAGTCCGAAGCATAGATCGTATCTTCGTCGTGCTCCACCACGATAATCGTATTGCCCAATTCTTTGAGGCGCTTGAGCGTCGCGATAAGCCTATCGTTGTCACGCTGATGCAAACCGATAGTCGGCTCGTCCAACACATACAAGGCGCCTACCAACTGCGACCCGAGCTGCGAAGCCAAGCGGATGCGCTGCGCCTCTCCGCCCGAAAGCGTATTGGCACGGCGATCGAGCGAAAGATAATCCAAACCGACATTGAGAAGAAACTGCAATCGGCTCTCGATTTCCTTCACCACGACGGCGGAGATCTTCTGTTCACGCTCAGTCAGTTCAAGACCGCAGATAAAATCATAGGCATCTCGGATAGTCGAGGCGGTATAGTCGATAATATTCTTGTCCCCTACCAAAACAAAGAGGGCTTCTTCACGCAATCGGTGCCCGTGACAATCCTCACACACTTCTTCACCGAAGAAATGCTTAGTGCCAAGCCCATTACAGGTCTGGCATGCGCCGTACGGTGAGTTAAAACTGAACAACCGCGGCTCCACTTCAGGATAGGAAAATCCATCATACGGACAGGAAAATTTCGATGACATCACACGCTCTTCGCCATCAAGAATAATACGTATCAATCCTTCGGTTTCCTCCAGCGCTTTGTCTATTGCTTCATTGAGTCGTTCCTGTGCACCGAACGTATCGCTTTCGAATTCGGAAAGACCGATCTCATCCACCAGCATATCGATATCGTGTTTCTTGTTTTTCGAAAGCGTGATAGTATCGCGCAGGCTGTGCCTTACACCATCAACGCGCGCTTCCACGTATCCCTTGCTCAGGAAATCATACAGCATCTGATAGTACTCACCTTTGCGACCGCGTACAATCGGTGCCCAGATCTGCAACGTTTCTACACTCTGATCAACCGACTTTTTTGCGATTTTTTTCTTACTCTTGGAAACTGGAATAACTTCAGCAGCGCTTTCTTTTTTCTCCCGCGCCTCTCGTACCATATCCACGATAAAATTGACCATCTCTTCGCTTGAGAGTTTTTTGATTTCCCGATTACACACGAGGCAGTGCGGCCGCCCGATACGGGCATACAAAACGCGCAGGTAATCATAGATTTCGGTGATGGTGGCGACCGTCGAGCGCGGATTGGACGAGCGGGACTTTTGATCGATGGAAATGGCTGGCGAAAGACCGGCGATTTCATCCACATCCGGCTTCTGGAACTGATGTAAAAATTGCCGCGCATAAGTCGAAAGCGACTCAACATAACGCCGCTGCCCCTCGGCGAATATAGTGTCGAACGCCAAAGAAGACTTACCCGAACCGGACAAACCCGTAAACACGATCATTTTGTTGCGAGGCATTTCCACGGTCACATTCTTGAGATTGTGCGTCCGTGCGCCCCGCACGATTATCTTATCCTGCATAACTTGACTTCCAAGGGTAAAATTGCTATAGTGATACTTCTTGAAAGTCTAGCATATTTCCCGCAAAGATTCAAGGATAACCCCGCAACTTAACAACAGGTAACTGCCATGCCAATTGCAATAATATCCACAAACAAGAAGGATCCTGACGTAGATGACTACGCCAATGGTTATACCAAGAACGAAGATCATTTCAATGAAGCCATTTTAGAGGCGGTTACACAACTTTCCGGAATCACAACAACGGATGACTGCATCGCCATTATAAGAGGTATATTCGAATCAAAAGATTCGTTAAAATACCCTCTTAATGAAAATCTATCGATTCAAATCAATAGTGAACACAATGAAGTGTTCGAGATTAAATTTATTCTACTAAATTCCTCGCTGGAAGATGTGCGTGCTGCCTTATGTGGAATGGGCTTAAAAACAACCGTTCTACAAAGAAGAGATGTAAATTTGTCTCTGGCGCTGCTCGAGGTGTACGTATATTCCGAATGAGTAAAAAACCACCGCTCTAGAAAAATAAGAGTTGGTGGTTTTCATTTTCTCACATACAATTGTAAGCTTTAGTTTTTCCCGTAATACTCACGCGCCGAAACGAAAAACTGCGCATCAGAAGAAGGAAACGAGGATGAGGCATCCGACTGCGACTGGTCAGGTGGCACACTTTCCCATCGCGGCAACATCGGATCATTGAGGTCCGGCGGCGTATCGCCGAGCGGGTCGTTCTTATTCACATAGTACAAAATACTATGTTCTGAATTTTGAAACGAGGTACGCACTTTGGCAGGATCTTTCTTGGCTGCTTTTTCCGGCGAGAGTTTCTTGCCACTATTGATGTCATAGTACTGGATGGCATTGGCATCATACTTGCCGGTCAAGAGCAACTTGTCCGATTCCACTTTCGTATACGGCGTAAAATTTTCCACCGGCGTACCCTTGGTGACGGCCTGCATAAAATCATGCCAGATGGGCGCGGCAACATAAACCCCGTCCGAACCGGCATCCATCGTATGATTATCATTGTTCCCCGCCCATACACCGACCGAAAGCGAGGGAGTATACCCGATAGTCCAGGCATCATGAAAATCCTGCGTTGTTCCGGTCTTGGCCGCCACGGGACGGTCAGGAAGGATAAGCGGGCTATGGGATCCGAATACCGCCGAGCGCGCTTGATTGTCAGAAAGAACGGAATTTATCTTTCGCGCTGCTTCCGGATCAAGGACAGCTGTCGGTTGCGTATGGGTATTATCTTCTATCATTTTTCCGGATCGATCGACGATCTTAAGCGTCCCATGCATCGGCGCCCGCATTCCCTCCTGAGCGAACACGCCGTATGCCGACGTCATATCAAGTAGTTTCACTTCGCCGCCGCCCAGGACCAGTGCCAATCCATATCGATTCGTTTCATTGAGTGTGGTGATGCCAAGCTTATGCGCCATATCGATAGTCGCTTGCACGCCGGCCAGATACAGCGTCTCTACGGCAGGAATATTGAGCGATTGCGCGAGAGCGCTGCGCATCGGAAGCGTCCCGTGAAATCCTCCGTCATAATTATTGGGAATATAATCATTACCCGATCCATCAGGTCCGAAATTGATGGGCTTATCCGTTAGTAGTGTCTCAGGCTGAAAACCTTTCGCAAAAGCGGTGACATAGGCCAGCGGCTTAAAGGAGCTTCCCGGTTGTCTGAGACGTGTCGCCACATTGACCTCGCCATCGATGGAAGTATCATAAAAATCCTTGCTCCCCACCATTGCCAAAACCGCACCGGTTTTCGGATCGATCGCCGTGAGCGCTGCATTGGAAGCGCCTCGCGACACATTGCGCGCCGCTCCCTCACTCACCGCACGCTGCGCCTCTTGCTGCATATCCCAATCAAGGGTCGTATAAATATTCCACCCGCCCGTTTCGAGAGCGTCCCGTCCATACTTTTGCTCCAATTGATCGATAACAAAAAAGACGAAGTGCGGAGCATCGATCGGATGCGAGAACGGTATCAATTTCGAAGCCGTATCCATATTGAGCGCCACCGTCATCTGTTCATCCGATATGAAGTGTAGTGCCAGCATACGAGCAAGCGTACGATTCCGTTCACTCATCGTATAGGTCTGCTTGGCTGCATAGGGAGAATAGATGCTCGGAGCTTTGGTGAGCGATGCTAAAAGTGCCGCCTCATCAATAGAGAGATCCTTCGCGTCCTTGCCAAAATACGTCTTCGCTGCCGTTCCCACGCCATACGTATTGGCGCCATACGGCACACGATTAAGGTACATATCAAGTATCTCATCTTTGGAAAAAGTATTCTCTATTTTAAAGGCCATCACCGACTCGAGAATCTTACGCTTCAGTGTTTGTTCCCGACTGAAGAAAGCGTTGCGTGCCAGTTGCTGGGTAATAGTCGATCCGCCCTGTTCGATTTTTCCGGCCTGTATATCGGCAATAAGCGCTCGCACTATCGATGTGAAATCCACACCATGATGACTATAGAAACTACTGTCTTCTGTCGCGATCGTCGCCTCCCGCATCGTGTCGCTTATCTGGTCATGCGACAGCACCGCGCGATTCTCCTCACCGTGCAATTGATACAGGATATGCGTTCCTGTCCGATCATAGATCGTCGAGGTCTGCGCCAAAGAGAGACTGGGCAAAGACTTCGCGTCCGGCGTCCCAAAAAAATACAGTCCCGCAAAAGCAAGTACGACACCGAACGCGCATAATACACACACAAACACTGCCTCGACAAGAAGTCGCGGAACAAAACGGGCACATCGGTTAACTATCGATCGAAACGTTTCCATATGCATACTATTTCAGAGGAATTGATACCATCCAATGCTCCACGCGGACACCGTCAGAATGCCTGGCGTGCCAACGTTTCTCGAACAAATCCTTTCGTATCCGACGGAATCCCCATTCTTTGTTCCTCATCCCCTTTTTCTTATACGGATCCGCTATATGAAAATACGTCGCATCGAAACCGAATATGACGGAATAATGTCCATCTCGCGATCCATCATCGTGCGCTTGGTAGTCAACGAGACAAAGGTTAAAATCACGAATACATCGTTCGACTGTCTGCAATGTGGCCTGCTTCGGTACATCAAATGCCACGCCAAGCCCGGCAAGCGCATATATCATATTATCCGGGTCGGTTCCGTTTTTTTCATTGGAAAAACACAGTTTTGCCAGCTCAGTTTCACTCGGAATATCGCGCTGTCCGTCAAGCGTTTCCAAAACGACCCGCAACGATGCAGGACCGCAGGTATATTCCTCATTCTGCAGATGCCTTCGTATAGGCAAAATGACCGATGGATACGCATTATTTCCCTTCATAGTCGTTTTCATACACATATATCTTATCCTACACTGTATCAGAAAATGAACATTTTGTAAAGACTTTTGAGAAAATGGAGAAAATGGAAGACATGAAGACAGAGTCCCGAAAGACTCTGTGTTTCCTCTGCGTGATTGACAATCAAAACGTCTATTGTTGTTGAAAAGCGGTTTTCAAATCGGTTCTGGCTTTTTCCATGGTCGTTTTAAAATCCTGCATCGCTTTGTCGATGGCGGTTTTCTTGGTTGCTGCGAGAGCCGGGATGGCGTCACCGGTTTTTTCGAAAGACTGGCGGGTTGTCTGCAATTTTTCACGTGCATCCTTGAGGCTGGTCGTCAACGTCTCGCGTACCGTTTGAGGATCCGTGCCGATCGCACATGAGGCTTGCGCTTTTTCAAAAGCAGCCTTCACGCTTGCCTGAAACGTATCCACCGCTCCCGACACGGCTGTTTTCTTGGAAGTTACCAGCGCATCCACATCCTTGCGGAAAGCATCGGTCGCATCATTCACTGTTTGTTGTCTTGCAATTACCGCCGCCTCCACAGTTTTCTTGAAGGTTTCGACAGCCGCTTTCTGCGCATCAGTCTTGGCAGCGTCCTCGAGCCTCATATACATCTCATTGCGTCGCTCATCCTGTTTTTCGCGAGCATCATTGAGCATGGCATCAGCGCTATCACGCCTGTCTTCGAATGCCGTTATTTTCTCGCCAAAATTTTGTCCGAACTGAACTTTTTTATCACCGAATTTCTGGAAGTGATCGGAACTCATCGACGATATCCTCTCGCACGACGCAGCCTGCCTTTGCGTTTTTTGCTCTGCCATATTTCCCTGCCGTTCCGCTGCATTTTCCTGACGATTCAATTGGCGCTCTGTCATACTCGCTTGGCGCTCACCCATACGCGCTTTTTGTGCTTCCATGCGGATGTTTTGACCCTGAAACAAGCTCCCGTTCTCCCCATCACCGGCAAATGCAATCGGCGTTACGATAACCACCTGGAGCATTGAAAGACTCAACACCAATACGACGGTTTGTTTAGAGTTGATTTTCATCATAGGTTTGAGAAAGATTAGTAATATCCATGCCACTCGCCTTGACCGCATCCTGTTCAGCGGTCACATCTTTTTGGAGCGATTGATCATCAAGAGATGCGTCGTCTATGATAGCATCTACCGTCGCATCCGGTGTTGCGGGAACGACTGCTGCATTCGATACTGTTTGTTGAGACGCAGGAGAAGCGACCTTCATCCCCGAATCATCAATCGTTCCTGGCGTCGGTGCTTGTACTGAGAGCCTGCTATACAGCAAGCCGAACAACACGACAACAATGAGAGCTATGACACCTCCCAGCACTTTTTGCTTTTGAGTCATATTTTTTATTTTGATTACCATATTATACACATTGATACCTTCAGTATATCACAAAAGATCAAACTTCGCTTTCAGAATAATCACCTCATCGCGCAAAATAGCCGCGGTCTCGAAGTCCAATTCTTTTACCGCGAGCTTCATCTGCTTTTCTTTGAGCTTGATAAGTTTCTGCGGATTTTTCACGAATACCTGCTCATCGATCTTGATATTGGCCGATACCGCTTTCTGATGCTCGCTCTCGAAGTGCTCAGTGATATCATGGATCTTTTTTTGAATCGTTTGCGGTGTGATGCCGTGCGCTTCGTTGTAGGCTATCTGGATAGTACGGCGACGATCGGTCTCACCCATCGCCCGTTCCAACGATCCAGTCATGGTGTCCGCGTAAACAATTACCCGTCCGTTTACATTGCGCGCGGCACGGCCGATAATCTGAATAAGCGATGTTTCCGAGCGCAGGAATCCCTCTTTGTCCGCATCCAAAATACCGATAAAGGTCACTTCAGGCAAATCCAATCCTTCACGCAACAAATTCACGCCTACCAAACAATCGAATTCCCCTTTACGGAATGATGTCAAAATCCTGATACGGTCGATGGTCTTGATGTCGCTGTGCAGATACTCGGCTTTCACACCCTGCTCTTTCAGATACGTCGTCAGATCCTCCGCCATTTTCTTGGTCAAAGTCGTCGCCAAAACACGTCCGCCCTTGACAATATCCTTCTTTGCCTCGCTGATGAAGTGCCAGATCTGACCCGGATACGAACCGGCTTCGCGCACCGGTTTGACCGTCACTTCAGGATCAATCAATCCGGTCGGTCGGATTACTTGCTGCACTACCTGCTCGCTGATTTCCCGTTCATACAGGCTCGGAGTGGCAGACACATATAATGTCTGTCCCACGCGTTGCTCGAATTCTTCATACCGCATCGGTCGATTGTCCAAAGCGCTCGGCAAACGGAAACCAAAATCGATAAGCGTCCCCTTGCGCGCCTGATCACCGGCATACATCGCGCGCAGCTGCGGTAGTGTCACATGCGACTCATCGATCATCGTCAAAAAGTCCGGCGTGCCATCCTCTTTTTTCGGGAAATACTCAAGCAAACTATCCGGCGCCTCTCCCGGTTTTTTGCCTGAAAAATGCCTCGAGTAATTCTCGATACCGCTGCAGTAACCAATCTCCTCAATCATCGCCAGATCATACTGCGTCCGCCGTTTCAGTCGATCCGCTTCCAAGAGCTTCCCTTTTGCATTCAAATCCTTCAATCGCTCATCGAGCTCCGCACGGATTGTCTGCAAAGCACGAACCTGCTGATCCTTATCCGACACGAAATGCTTAGCCGGAAAAAGAAACATCGAATCCATCTCGCCGACGATTTTCTGCGATACCGGATCAATACCGGTGATGGATTGCACGCTGCCGCCGGAAATATCCAACGAATACATCACGCGCTCCTGTACCGGCATAATATCCACCCGATTGCCTAAGCTGCGAAAAGTGCCCGGGGTCAGATCCGCATTGGTACGTTCGAAGAAAATACCGATCAAACGACGCAAAAACTCGGGACGGGAAACAAGGTCGCCTTTCTGTAACACAATATGCTCCTTCTGATATTCTTCCGGACTGCCCAAACCGTAAATACACGAGACCGATGCCACGATTATCACATCGCGACGTGTGAGAAGCGACTGTGTCGAGGCGTGCCGCAACCGGTCGATTTCCTCATTGATCTGTGCGTCCTTTTCGATATACGTATCCGTGATGGGCATATACGCCTCGGGCTGATAGTAGTCGTAGTACGAAACAAAATAGTGCACGGCATTGTCAGGAAAAAACTCCTGAAACTCCTGCGCCAACTGCGCGGCCAAGGTCTTGTTGTGCGCGATGACCAATGTGGGCTGCTGCAGCTGCTGTATCACCTGCGCCATAGTAAAGGTCTTGCCCGTACCCGTCGCTCCAAGCAGTGTTTGTTTCTTCATGCCGCTGCGGATACCCGAAACCAAGGCCTCGATAGCCTGCGGCTGATCCCCTGCCGGTTTGTAGGGACTTGTGAGATGGAAGACATTGTCTGGTTGATGTGTCGGCATTTCCAAGGAAAAAGTTGTTTATGAGACTTCTTTCCATCATAGCAAAGATACTGTTTTTATTCAAGGACGGTTCACGCTATATTATAGCTTTATAGAGGGATAAAATACTTTTTCTTCCAAAAAAATACTTGACAAAACCAAAAAAACGGAGTAAAGTCGAGCTAATTTCAAAACGAAGGGAAAAATCCCTTCCACTGAAAGAAATCTTCTTTACCAAACACACATCGAAAATAGGAGGTGTGTCATGTGCGTAATAAAAGATAGACCGGCAGATGCGCCGCCAATGCATCATATGATGGATATGCATCTTTTTGTACGTCATTACGTAAAATGCCTTAAAAGCAATAATATCAAGATATGGTT
Source organism: uncultured Bdellovibrionales bacterium (assembly GCA_964624415.1). Classification (GTDB taxonomy): domain Bacteria; phylum Patescibacteriota; class Minisyncoccia; order Moranbacterales; family UBA1568; genus JAQTRS01. The sequence continues at coordinate 53,771 of CAZUWR010000003.1, forward strand.
AGCGTTTGAAAAAAAGTATGATTGGGAAGCTATTAAAAATTCCCACAATACGGATTATGAAATTCTTAGTTCTCATATCATGGCACTGATGATACGTAATCTTTGCAAACACCCTTTCGGACATATTATCATTGAGCACATATCTATCCACGTATTATCGATAGATATGCTCATAGCAATCGCCTCGATAAAACTATCCTGCTCAAAACACCTTATTCCGGTTTTTGCTGAAAAAATGCGCGATATGGGCATATATTTAAAAATGGATCCTAGAGAAATCTACTCTATGGTGATGCATTTCAGAACAATGCAGATGGATAATGAAAATGCGGACGATGAAGAATGAATCAGCCCCGCCCAAGCTATTGCTAAGGCGGGTGTTTTATTACCAAAAAACGATTTTTATTTCGAGGCTAAAATACCGTTATAGGGCTTTTGCAGAGCCGTAAAAGAGACCTATTTCAACAAAAATACTTGACAAAACGAAAAAAAAGGTGTATATTCGAGGCAACCTGAGGATGAACGAAAAATTTCCGACATATTCAGTATTGAAACTTACCAAAAACACCACCTTGAAGGAGGGCGTGTCATGACAACGGCAACACAAGAACGGGTCACAGCCCCCGAAAAAATAAACGCTGGATTACAAAACTTGTTGGACGGTATTAGCAAAGATTATATCGATGCTCATCTGGACAATTCCATAAACAAATGTATTCACTACTTAACAGACAACCCGGTCTCGAAAGAGTCCTGGGAGAAGGTCGCATCACGCTTTAATTGGAGTGACCTTGACTGCGAATTTCTCGTCAATGTCATAATGTCAACAGGAGATAAATTGTATGCTGAAGAATTGGTGAATGCGATATTGCTAGCCAATAAAATCAATGCTCTTGAATACTTTGAAAAAATCGTTCAGCGTCTAAATGGTACCAACCTACATGTCGTTGATGTGATTATCCGAAAAATAATCGCCAACGGCGAATGGTACGAAGATGGAAACTGGTGGCTATTGGCAGTACAATTCGCCAACAAAGCAGCTTCTCTACTCAAGCAACATGATGCAGAAACACTGAAAAATGTCGCGAGATTACATAACTTCGCAGTTATGGATCCATGGTTTGCTCGTATAGTGGGTTTGTACGCAATTGACTGCGAACATGGCTATTTTCTTTTACGAGAGCTCATTCCTGCCGACGTTTTTCACTTGGAAGACTTTTCTCAGCATGCTGAGAAATTCAAACAAAATGAATATGTCCGGGGAGCAGCATACTATATGGTCTTCATGGCAATCCGCAAATTTAATCGTCAAGATTATAACTGGTTACTCGTTGAATTTTTTCAGCTAAGGCAAACAAAAGTGTCACCTAAACCAGAGAAAAAAGGGTCTAGCATACCCAAATTAGAAAGTGGGTGGTACTCCAAGTGGTATGAAGAAAGACATACCTTATAGAAAAAATGAAACCCCTACCCACACAAGGATGTGTCGAGGGGTTTTTAAATACCCTTTTTTGCGTTATACTAGGGTATATTCTTGTCATTCTGAACGTAACGATTTCTGTTCATTGTTTATTGTTCATTGTTTTTTGTTAATTGTTTACTGTTCATTGTTATGCGCATCTCCTACTCCTCCCTCGAAACCTACCGCAACTGCCCTTTGAAGTACAAATACAAGGAAATCGACAAACTCAAAGAACCCAAGTCCAAAGAAGCGGTTTTTGGGACATTGGTGCACAGCACGATGAAATTCATCTACGACCCGGCACTCATCCCGCCCACTCCCGAGCAGGCACTCGATCATTTTTCACGCGGATGGAACAGCGAGATCTGGGAAAACGAGCTCGAGGAACGCGCCGCCTTTTCGCAGGGCATCGAGATGATACAGCGCTACTACCGCAGCAATAGTCCCAAGGACGCGACCATTGTCGCCCTCGAAAGCAATTTCTCGCTCGAAATCGACAATCCCCTGCGTCCCGGCGAGACGCACACCATCCGCGGTATCATCGATCGTATCGACAAGACCGAAAACGGTTACGAAATCATCGACTACAAAACTTCCAAAAAAATGCCGTCGCAAGACTTTGTCGATCATAATTTGCAGCTCTCTATCTATCTCAAGGCCTTCCTCACCCGCTACCCGAAGGAGGTGGACAATATCGCCAATATCACCGTCAGCCTGTACTTCCTTAAGCACGGGGTCAAGCTCTCCTCCACCCGCACGTTGCAAGACCTGCAGGAAGTGGACAATCTGTTTTTAGAAGTCATCGGACTGATCGAAAGCGGTCAATTCGACGCACACGTTTCCCCGCTCTGCGACTGGTGCGGTTTCCAAAAAGTCTGCCCTATGTGGAAGCACAAGTTCAAAGAGGAGCGGAAAATCGATTCGACCGAAGTCAATCAGGCCATCGAGGACTATATCGCCACCAAGCGCGAGCTCACGCTGCAAAAACTGCGCATCATGAAGCTTCAGGAAACCATTATGAACTATATGGACCAAGAAGACGTGGAACGGGTCTTCGGGGGCAATGGCATCGTCGAACGCGCCAAACGTATTTCCTATAAGTACGATCCGGAAAAGATACGCTCTTTCCTTGAGCCGATGGACAAATGGGAGGGAGTCCTAAAACTCGACCCGACCGCTCTCAAAAGAACCCTGGCCACCTTCCCGAAAAACACGCAGAAAGAAATCGACCTGGCCTCCAAAGTGATCGACAAAGAAAGTGCCAGTCTTAAAGTCAAAAAAGGCGGGATGGAGACAGAAGAAGATGGCTTGGAATAGGTGTTTCTTGGCTCTTTACGCTAAAAAATACTTGACAAACATCGAAATAAGGAGTATACTATACTTTCTTGTTCATTAACAATAGACCAAGAGCCCGAAACAACAACGGGTATTTGTTGAGGCGTGCGAGTTTTCACTCCCGCCGAATTTTCTGCCCAGCACCGCTGGCAAAACCGAGGAAGCAATCATGTTACCAAGAGACTATATAAAAGCACATACAAACAATGCATCAATTAAGATTGAAGGTGTTGGTCATACAACCTTTACCTTCATCGCAAGTAACCTTGCAACAGCTACCCCTCCCGGGGAAACTGGTTTAACGAGTATCAATTTTGCGAAAAAAGAAACCGGGATAATTGTGATCCATGTGTGGTGTACAATTATCGGCACTAAATCCAACACCTCGGTAAATTACCCAATGCTACTTGAAGTGGCGGAAGGCAAGGTTACTGAATCGCAGTTTTGGCAACCGAAAATACCAGAACGACTCCTTTCTATTGTAAACACACAAGAATATGGTCATTCTGAAAGACTGAGAGTTACCAGTGAGACTGGCGCCTGCTATACGGATAACCCAACTCCTGAAGCGGGCGATATCGTTGTGCCGAATGCAAAACTATTATGCGAGTATGTCGTCGGTGAGGTAAGCGGAGAAACACTGCAAAAGGCAGCTCTCCATCGTTTAGAAGAACTTTCCGCACGGGAGGAACTCCCGAAACTCCGTGGGGCATGGGCGGATCTTGAGATAGCCTATGCTACACTACAATTCGAACTCGAAAGCACTAAAAAGGAACTCGATCAAGAATGCGCGCTTGCCACGGAAATAGTTACTCTTATCCAAGCGGCTCAAGGCAACTTGCCATGGTGGGTACAGTGGCTTTACAATGAAGCTCTCGAACCACTCGATACAGCTGTCAAGAAACTCCTGGACGCTCCAAGCTCCAGAGGATCAGTCGGGGGTTAAGCAAATCTGCCCTCAATTCTGACCCCAATCCAAGCATTAGCAAGGATTGGGGTTTTTATATACCCGAAGGAATACTTATTCTTATGCATTACTTTCATCGCTATTTGATCCTGGTATGTCAGATTTTTTTTGCTTCCTCACCAACCAATAAATAAGGCCCGATGAAATGACAACAAAAACAATACCGAACCAAAAATGAGCATTATGGGTCCTGCGTATCAAAAAATGAAGCGCCTGCAATCCCGCATAACCGGCATACAAGTACATCAGATTCTTGACAACCGTACCTAAGAAAGTAGCCACAAGAAACACACGCATATTCAGACGAATAATACCACACACGATCGATACCGATACCGATGGGAAAATCGGTACGCAGCGAAAGAGAAAGAATCCAACACCCTCTCCCCATCCTCCACTGAAACGCTTACCGAGATTCTCCACATCGCTGTGACGGATACCGACGAATTTTCCGAATTTCCCCACCACGATATCCTCGAATTTGTCACCCAGTACATAGAAAATCCATGAAGCGATAGTTTTGCCGATCGATCCTACCGAAGCCAGCCACAGTAAAAAAATCCACGGATAGCCTTGCGCCAGCGAAAGCGAACCGGCCGTGGTCATAATGAGCGCTGCGGGAATAGGAGGGATGATTTCCTCGATAAATGATCCGAGGAATGCAAAAACGCCCAAAGGCATAGCATTGGCGTAAGCAGTGACAACGGATTCGATATGACGCAGCGAAAGCATAGGTTTCTCAAAGATATATGAGGCAGGTTCTTGTATAAAAACGACCCTTGACAGGTTGTGCATAACGCATACCAAGGAAGTCTGCTTCCTTATTCTCAGTGTAGAGTGTCTCTCTCTTTGCGTCAAATAGGGAATTTTCATACCTTGAGGCATTTTGTTTCTTTTGGTATACTACACGAGCATTCCCATCATTAACACTTACTCTATGAAAATAAAAATACTGGCGACAGCGGCTTCTGTGCTTTTACTCTCAGGATGCTCGCAGCAGGCCGTCGATACGCGCAAAACATCTTCTTCCCCGATAAGCGATGCCGTGCCCAATGCCGTAAACATCACGGAACAGTCAAGACAAAAAATAAACGCCGCGACGCAAAAAGAAAATACTAGCGCTGCACGACAAGAGCTTCAGCAATCGACCGATAATAATACCTCTAATACATCTACCGCTATGCAATACGTCAACCAATACGACAGCGCCGTCCTTCATACCAGTCTCGGAGATATCACGGTGAAATTCTACAATGATGCCTCCCCTATTACGGTCGAAAATTTCCTTAAACTAGCCGATACCAAGTTCTACGACGGCACGCGTTTTCACCGAGTTATCAAAGACTTTATGATTCAGGGCGGCGACCCGAATTCCAAAGATGCTGATTGGTCCAATGATGGCACAGGCGGTCCTGGCTATGCTTTCGCCGATGAATTCAACAAACACTCCCTCGTTCGAGGATCGCTCGCTATGGCCAATTCAGGACCCAATACCAACGGCTCACAGTTCTTTATCGTGACGGCTGACAGCACCCCTTGGCTTGATGGCAAGCATACCAATTTCGGCGAAGTGACTTCCGGTATGGATGTGGTGAGCGCTATCGAAAATGTCAAAGTCAACGGCAATGATCATCCGCTCGAAGACATCACTATCAAAAGTATCGATTTGATCAAAAAGAAATAGTCAGTACTGGTATTTCCAACCATATAAACTGTATGTATAAAAGCTCCCCGCAGGGAGCTTTTATACTCTTTCCGTAGCGCATCTTAACAATAGAGCGAAATCGTAACACTCACTCTTTATCGAAACAATCGGAATACCCATCCAAAAATGCCTTTTTTTGTCTCCTTTCCAGACACAAAACTCTGCAATTTGGCATTTTCTTCCGTCAGTGCAGTGATATGCTCTTGCACGACAGCTTGCAAATCAGAATCGGTCATCTGGTTTTTTGCCTGTACTAATGCCTGAATACGGGCTTCATTTTCAGTTATCTGTTCTTGTATGCTATTTAAGTCATCATATTTCGGTCCGAGTACGAATTCAGAAAAACCGCTTCGAGACTGAGCATCATCAACCAATGCATCAACTTTGTCAGCTGAATCTCTTTGGGCGCGAGCGATTTCACGAACCTTTTTTCCGATACCGTTTTCACCCTCAACATCGGCGACATATAAAAGATCGTCCACCGCTTTGGCGACAGTACTTTTATGATCTCCTGAGAGTTCGTTATCTTCAACACCTAGAGCAAGCAATGCCGATTCGATAGCTCTTTTTGCGGATTTCGCTTCACTTTCGGATTTTTGCGCCACAGCGACACTCTCCAATAAAGAGTTATTCAATAACAACTGCTTCGCCTTATTCAAATCGACCGTCGCGACGTTTATCATCGACTGATAATTTGCCGTATCTTCTCCAGTGGATGCCAGACGAGTCAGTTTTTCCGTTGCTTGATCGATACGCTCATTAGCTTTCTTGATAAACTTGTCTGCATCATTTATACTGCGCACATCATCTTCTTGCGCGGTGTGCGCCAATTTGAGAGACTCTTTCACAAAATCTTCAGATGCATCATCCTTGCCGGTATTGGTCGCGGCCGCATCAATTGTACCCAACATCTTTTTTGCCTGCGCCAATCGTTCCAACGCGATAGTCACATCCTTTCCTTCTCTTTGCTGTTCCAATATATGTTTCTCTGCCTCGGCGATTTTTTCATTCGCATGCTTGAAACGATCATTCGCAGCGCGATTCGCATTCAATCCTCCATCCTCGATATCATTTCCATTATCGTCATCACCATCGTTATCGTTTTCTACCTCGTTCGAATTGTCGTTATCCTCGTTCTCGTTCTCGCCGCCAAAATCAGCCTTTCCGGAAACATCCGTATTTACGACCTTACTCCCGAATTCACTTTTTTGTCGGTTTTTTGTAGCTTCATTCTGTTGCTCTTGAGATTTTTTCAGAATTTCAGCCTGTCTTTTAGCGGACTCGCGCTGTATTTCAGCTGATTTTTTTGCCGATTCCTTCTGCATCTCAACACCCTTTTTTGCCGATTCCTTCTGCATCTCAGCTGCTTTCTTGGAAGATTCATTGTTATTGGAATCACCGCCGCTATCTTGATTCGATGATATATCCTCCCCTTCATCATTCGCTGATACTTGAGATATGAACGTGCCAGCGAGAGGCGCTTTCGCATATGCGCCGAATGCGACCAACATCATACCGGCTATGATAGCCTTGCCATAAGACTCTTTTCTCATAGTTTTCTTTTTATTTTTATTATATAAAAAACACCCTACGGTGTTTCAATTATATCACACAAAAATGTATACTCCTACTTATTTTTCCTCAATTATCACTGCCATCAATGTTAGAAGCTCTTCGCGCCCTTGTTTGGTTTTGGCCGAGTAGGAAATCAAATCGCAAGCGCCCACAACCCGCTTAATAAGTCCGATCTGTTTTTGCACTGAAGTCTTGCCTGATTTATCCGCCTTGTTGGCCACTAAGATCACACGCCTTCCGATGCTGTGCAACAATTCCAGTACCTCGAAATCACTTTCCTTAAGTCCGACATTGACATCGATAATAAGCACCACCGCATCGATACGAACTTCGGAAGAACCCAAAAACCACGCGAGCAGTTTGCGTATTTTCTCCCGTTGCCTTTGAGGCATCTTGGCATAGCCATAGCCGGGAAGATCGGCAAAGTACAGCTCTTCATTGATGAGGAAGTAGTTGATTTCCTGCGTACGCCCCGGCGTCGAACTCGAACGCACTAAATCACGACGATTGACCAAAGAATTGATTACGCTCGATTTACCCACATTAGAGCGGCCCACAAAAGCGAAGGTCGGTCGCCTCGCATCATTGGAAACATCGGCCGTCCCCAAAATACCCTTGATAAATTGTGCGCTGCGTATCACCATACCCGTTTCCTCGTAATTATCTTCTCCCTAGATATCGATGTAGTGTACCATACTTATGCATACATATCAATACCGGGAATTTTCGTTCTATGGGATACTTACGAGGTCTTCGTCTTTGAAGAACTTTTCGGCATCTGAATCGGAGCCACTTGTTGCTTTGCAGATACAGCACGAGGAGCTACCGTCTGAACTGGCACCGGACTGGATACGGTTGAAGCAGTAGGAGCATTGACCTGTTGAGACGGTTTTTCTTTCTTAATCGATGATATCGGCTGGACATTCACAGTATCACTGGCAAGATTCTGAATACTCGGCGCGTCGTTTGAGGCCGCCTGCTGCGCCTCGCGGAATGATTCTATCTTGGTGCTTTGGACCATAGAGCCTACTGAGCCCGTAAGTCCGGTAACAACCAAGGTTACCAAAAAAAGAGTCCAGACCTTCAGTCTCATTTTCGCGTGTACTTGCATACATTAGGTATTAAAGGGTAATTTCGTTACCCAACCTACTACGTATGAAAACAGCCAAATATTCCACTTTTTTCGATAGCAAACTAACTGAGGCTTTTGAGAATTTCCGGAGCGAAAATAAGCAAATAGCCCAAAAGAAGCATGCACACGCCGCCGATGAGCGCCGACCATTTAGAGAGTCCTTGGGTGAGATGAATCTTATCAAATCCCCATAGAGCAAGGCCAAAAACGATCAGGTCGTCGATCATATAGAAGAAAATATAGACGGCCATATACCACTGTGTCTGCCAGAATCCGAGATTATTAAGCTGAATAATCTTTGTAAAAGCCTGAGGATAGCCGATTGAGCAAGCGAACTCAATCACATTGACCGAAAAAGCGAGTCCGATGATACCGAGCGCGGAAATGATGGTCAGCGGCGCTTCGGAAAACGATTTGATACGCTTGACGATTTTCGATCGATTTTCCATATCGATAATCTGACAGGCCATTTCCGTTTTGAGGGACTTAAACCATTCATAGAGGAAAAAGAGTCCGCCAGCGATAGCCAATATACCAATGACAGGAGTCACGATGCGATCAAGACCGATAAAATTCCACGTCTTGAACCATACATTCAGAATCAGATAGTACATGATAGCTTCGGCTACAATGAACAACCCAGCGATAATGAACATTTTCTTGCGCGAACCGATCTGCATCAGCACAATCAAAAACGTCACCAATACCCACATGGCGCAAGGATTGAAACCATCCAACAAACCAAGTACCGAAGAGAGTGCAATCAAAGAATACTTCGCGACATCCACTGTACCGATGAAAGGAATCTTGACGAAAAGGGTTGGTTTTTCCGGAGCACAAATAACTCCGGTTTCGCAGGTTGATCCGCCCAAGGACGCCTTCGCGATAGTTGTCTTATCCGCCTGAAGGTATGCATCGAAACCCTGTGGTGAGACATCCTTATTTTTCACGATAAGACCTTCGAGTGTTTTCCCGGTCGTATCCGATGTATTAAAGCCCTGCACGACACTCATACCCACGATCGTGATCGGTGTCGATTGCGAGAGATCGGCCTTGCTTGCTACCTGCTGGAAACGTGCCTCATTCGAAGCATCGGCGATATCCAAGAAGTGCACATCGATATCGCTTCGCTTCTGTTTCAAATCATTGAGAAAAACTTTCTCGGCTTGGCAATGGGTACAATCCGCGCGCTCGAAAACCTCGATAGTCACCAGCGCACTCGCCTGCGCTTTATGATCGGGCGCGAACACAATCGCCGATGCCGCTACTATAATCGAAAATACCAACCACCGCACCTTATACATATTTTTCATCATAATTTATATGTGTTATATCGCTTATACCTTCTGTATTATCGCAGACAATCGCTTCTTGCGCCATTCTTCATACACAAAGACCAGTGCCGTGAAGAAAGCAACCAGCGACCAATCGACGGCATCGATCGGCACCATATGCAAATAGACCTGAAAAAATGATACGTGTAGAAACAGCCATACCAGTGCGCAAGAGAACACGATAGCGCCCCATACATAGAGATTACGGAATATGCCGATACTGAAAAAGGAGCGTGTCTCACTGCGCGACTGCAAAAGATTGGCCATCTGCGTAAGCGCTAGAACAACATAAGCCGCAGTCGCTGCCCGCACATATATCGGATCATTGATAGCGAGCGATTGTCCGAAATGCCAGCCGTGTCGCCAAAGCGAGAAGACGAAGGTTATAATCGCACCGACCGCCATAATAACGCCTAAAGCGAGCAAACGTCTCACACCGCGCAGCGTAATAATCTGACTATCTTCTCGAGAATGCTTGCGCTTCGTCAATTCAGCATCTTCAGGATCTAGGCCGAGAGCAAAAGACGGTAGTACGTCCGTTCCTAAATCGATAGCTAGAATCTGTACCGCAAGCAATGGTGCAGGGATATGCAGTATCAACCCTAGAAGCACCGTCAAAAGCTCGCTGACATTAGAAGTGAAAACATAATGGGTGAATTTTCGAAGATTATGATATACTGCCCGACCCTCCTTCACGCCGCGAACAATAGAAGCGAAATTATCATCGAGCAAAATCATATCCGCCGCTTCTTTGGATACATCCGTTCCCATAATACCCATTGCCACCCCGATATCAGCGCGTTTGAGCGCCGGCGCATCATTGACGCCATCTCCCGTCATCGCTACGACTTCGCCGTGCGACTGCAAAATAATCGCCAATCGAAGCTTTTGTTCCGGGGCGATACGCGCAAACACGACATCGTTTTTTTGAAACATCCTATAAATCTCATCATCGGAAAGACTTAGGAGTTCCCGACCACTCACTATTTCATACGGTTTCGCATCACTGATCAAATGGGCCTGCTTAGCGATCGCTTCGGCAGTAACGGCATAATCGCCCGTAATCATCGCGACCCGCAATCCGAGTGCATGGCACTCCTCGACTGCTTTCGATACATCCGCCCGAGGAGGATCGATCATTGCCATCATACCCACCCATACCAGATCACGCTCCATCTCCTGCGCATAGCGATCTTTATCAATACCTTCCATATCGCGATAGGCGAATGCTAAAACACGAAGCGCCTCCTGCGAAAATGAATCATACAATTCCCTCGTCGCTTGCTTCTCTTTAGCGGTGAATGAAACCACCCGACCATTCTCATCCAAGCGATATGTTGCAAGTTCCAATAAAACATCGGGAGATCCCTTCACCAAAGACTGCGTATGTGCATTGCGATAGGCTACGCTCATCAGCATACGCTCGGATGCAAATGGGATTTCATTCACCTTGTGCTCGCCCGTCACGAAAAAATTCGGATCGGCATTAAACTTCCGCGCCGCAACCAGCATAGCGCCTTCGGTCGGATCGCCTGCGATACCATACTTTCCAGCATCATCTTTCACCAGACTCGCATCATTGCAGAGCGTTCCAATACGGAACAAGAGTTCGGCATTCGGTATGGATCGAGCATTGATCATTTCGCCATGCACAAAAAAGTCGCCTCGTGGCTCATACCCGACACCGCTCACATCATATACGGTCTTTCCTGTCACGATACGTGTAACCGTCAACTCATTGCGTGTAATAGTGCCTGTTTTATCTGTGCAAATAACCGTCACCGATCCGAGTGTCTCTACCGCACTCAAGCGCTTTGCCAAGACATTGTGCTTAAGCAATCGCTTCATTCCCAAGGCCAAAGCCACCGAAATCGCCGCCGGCAACCCTTCCGGAACGATAGACACTGCTAAAGCCAAAGCCAGCAAAAAATTATCATACCATGACAATCCGAAAGCATGCCCCACAAAAACAGTGCCTGCACCAATAGCAACGGCAAGCAAGGCTACATTGCGCCCGAGCACCTTCATTTTTTTCTGCAATGGCGTCGTATCCACCCCCACCTCCGTCGCCAGATCCGCCAAACGCCCGAGTGCGGTCTTTGCGCCCGTTGCTACCACGACCGCCAGCGATTCGCCCGACACCACGCTCTCTCCCATAAACAGCATATTCTCGATATCGCTCATCGGTATCGTCTCATCTTTCATCACTTTCGCCTCGCGTTTTTCCGCCCTCGACTCACCGCTGAAGATAAACCCATCCACCTTACAACTATAGCTTTCCAAAATATAGGCATCCGCCGGGACGCGCGCGCCGGCACTGAGCGCAATCACATCCCCTGGCACCAGATCGCTCGCATCCACCTCTTTTTTTTCGCCATCGCGCATCACCATAGCATGAGCCGTCACTAGGCGCTCCATATGGTCCAAGATCCGCTCCGCCTTGAACTCTTGGATAAAACTGATAATCGCATTGACCAACACGATTAAGAGGATAATAGTCGCATCGCGCATCTCGCCGAATACCAATGACAAAACCGCCGCAACGATAAGGATAAGCGCCAAAGCGTCTTTGAATTGGCCTGCAAACAATTTCCAACCGTTTCGTTTCTTTTTATGATCGAATATATTGCGGCCGTAGCGACCGTACCGCGAAGACACCTCGCCTGCAGACAATCCTGAAAGCCTCGTCGAAAGTTTTGTCAAGACTTCTTGCGATGTCAGATGATACCATCTTTCATGCGATTCACCTTCATTTTTTGTTTCCGATATTTCCATAGGGAATATTCTTTTAGCGATATACCGATCCTTCGTCTCATACGCCATCATACCTTTATTGTAGGCCAATACAGTAAAAAAGGGAAGAAAAAAGCTTTCCAATGCATATAAACCTTTGTGGTTTGCAATATGGAAAGCTTTATCGACTACTTATGCGTAAACAGAATCGAATACGCTTTCCGGCAAGATATTTATCCCACCGGTTTGAGGATCATGAAATACCGATACACACTTGCATGGATTATCATCCCCTTCAATGATAAGTTTGAAATAATCCCCTGGTAAAACTTTCAATTCACGTAATTCATTCTGTTTGACATTTCTGCCTACAAAAAATCGTTTATTGAAAATGATCCTCTCGGGGCTCCTCAATGCAATTTCATTTCTTAATGCAAACTGATCTATCGCTGGCACGCCGACACATCGCAAAAACAATGAGTTCAGACTTTCATATTGCCAACGCTGAATGCATCGCGGCACCTTTTCAAGTTCTACCTGAGTAAAAAGGCACCGCTCTGCTATATCCTCATTCTCGATACCCATTGCTTTTACTACGGATATCTTTAACAGAATCGTTTTCACAGCATCACTTCTACGTCTAAACAAGTAATGCCCTTTTACTAAATCCGAAAATAAAACGACACGCGCTATCTTATTCATGCTTCCAAAAAAAAC
>CAZUWR010000003.1:66830-72802 GCA_964624415.1 uncultured Bdellovibrionales bacterium
CTAAATCCGAAAATAAAACGACACGCGCTATCTTATTCATGCTTCCAAAAAAAACCAGCACAAGCTGATCAAACAATGAAAATGCTTGAACAAGATTATTACTACAGTCATCATCAACAGAGCTATTCGGCCAAAGCAGGACTAATTTTTCACCGCACACCATCCATACCGCCTCTACAGACAATGCATTTGCTGACGCTAATTTGTAATTTACGCGAAAAACAGTTTCCACTCCGTCGATATGCATCGTCGCAAATGAGCAAAGACCGCTTTCCTCATCACCCCCAATACTATTATCCCCTATTATGAGTTGCAGTATCCCATCTAAATTACCTTCTCTATGCCCAGTCATTCTCATACCCTCCTCCGGTACATACACCTTGTTTCATTGTACAAAGAACTATTCTTTGCTTTCATTTCGATATTTCAATGTGACAGACTTTTTTTCGTCAAATATCACATTGATGCTGGAAGTATATCAATGCATTTACGACTTGTCAAAGATATATGACAAGTTGTAAAAGTACACTGTAGCGTAGTTTTTATTTCTTTATACTATTCATCCACAAAAATATTTTTACTCGTCAAAAAACCCGCGGCAACAGATACTACCGAATGGGTTCAATGACTGAAATGCGTCGAGTTACTACATTTGATGATATATACCAACAATCTACTTATTTGAGCGTTACCGTAATTGACTTTGTCCCGAGATTTCCCTGAGCATCACGCGCATCAAGACGGATCGTGTGAAGGCCTTTTGCAACCTTTTTTATATTCCACGCATAATTGATCGATGTAGCGCCGACAACAGTTTTGACAAGCTTATTGTCTATGAAGCAAGAGAGAGAAGTCACTCCGATATTATCCGTCGCTGTCCCGGCTATATTAACTTTGACACCAGAAACGACTGCCGCATCACTCGGTTGAGAAATAGCGACTATCGGAGCCAGCGTGTCAGCAACCAAAGCTTGCGTCATAGTCGAAGCAATATTTGAAAAAGCGGAGGTTCCTACGCTATTATAGGCTGAAACTTGGTAATAATACGTGGTGGCTGCGCTTAAGCTTGAATCAATATAACTCGTCGCATTTCCTCCAAGCGTAGCAATGGTCGACCACGTTGAGCCATTTAATGATCGTTGGAGTGTAAATCCAGACTCATTGCTTGAATTATCAGACCACTTCACCGTGATCTGACTCGGAGAATCCGCTTGCACATTCAGATTGCTCGGAGCCGCTGGAACAGTCGCTGATACCGGAGACATAAACGTAGCGACAACCGGCGCAGCATTCCGTAATGATTGAGAAACGTCCGCCTGATTAGCGATACCAATTGCTTGACCGTTATAGGAAAGATTCGGATTGGAAAAGTAAGGGATGCGCGTTTCCGCAGTGCAGCTGTACGACATTATAGTTCGGAAACTTCCACAGACACGATACCCATACGAATAAGGGTAAATACCGGGGGAGCTAGCATTTGAAATATCATGGACACTTCCTTGATTGTGTCCGAGCTCATGGGTGAGTGTTTGATTTCCAAGACAGCTATATCTGGAATCATCATGAACGACGGAATACGCATAAGGTGAGAACGAAGTATTCAACGAGGTCATTATCCAACCGTAACCGCAATAATTATAATCAGCATCGACGAGAGCGACCTGATCGGCACTGTATTGATTGCGCAAAGCCGCGACATTATCCATATATCCATCCGATGTATTGGACAAGCGATCCAATGCGACAGTCATATCGCCTGTCTCAGTATAATTGACTTCCTCCATATGAACGAGATTAAGCTGCATGTCGACTTGACTATTGACATAAGCTTGATTGGCAGATGCAACAGCATTAAGAATCTTTGACTCTATTCCGCTTATCCCTCCACTATTGGTTCGGGCCTGAGAGGTGTATACAACCATAAGATCGATAACATTGCCCGCAGTCGCACCAGCAGCAACCGGACTAGTCGCTGATGTCCCCAAATCTGTAGTCAAAGAAGCGTCTTTAGGGGTAGCTGCATCTGTCGTAGCGTTTTTCGGCTCCATCTTTTCAGGATCAAGCTCTCCTAAAACAGATAATTTCCCTTTCGAAGGCGCTATTTCATACATATGAGCGTCGCTGATAATAGTTCCGGATACCGTTGAACCACTGGAAGCCAAAGAAACAAAACTCTTTGGATCACCGATGATATGCCCAACCCAGACGATGCCATCCTTTGTCTGCCTTTCTTCACGGTCACGCTTCGCGACTACAACAACCCCGTCAAAAAGATTCAGTGTCAATGCGCCGCCCTTCAAGAGATTCGTATCTATTTCCACGGTTCGAAGTTTATCCTTCTTCACCTTTGGCGCTTTTATAATCTTATCTGGCACATCCTCATCCGAATCAGTAAATAGTGTCGGCGCAACCAAGACCGCCTTTTCAGATGCCAATTTCAAATCAGGGCTCATACCTGCCAAAGACTGAGTTTCAATATTAGAATTAACGGCCATAATAAGGGCGGTCAAACTACCGCCGAAGAATGCAATAAAAAGATAGGCTTTCCAGGCCTTCATTTTCATCTTACTAACCCCTACTACGTTTTTCTCCGACCAATCATAAGACGCGCGTGCGGCATTATCGATCGGTCGTCTTTTAGAAGTTGCTCGCTTTTTCATAGTATCGATTCAATATTTTTATATTACGCCTCCGATTATCATCAACCATCACCACCTAGCCTCATGGCGAGGCCTCTACTGCGAGACTGCTGATAATATCGAAAGAAGTGATTATGCCAAGCAATTTTCCAACCTCATCGGTTACAGGAAATGCTGAAAATCCAGTGTCTTTTATCAAGACCATTACTCGATAAAGAGTATCTTCAGCTCTCACGCATACACATGGTGCTGTCATGATATCTTGTACCGTCGAAGAAAGGAGCATTTCTGTGAACTCTCTTTGATGTTTTGCAACGAACTTTCCAAAACCCAACTTCTCAACAAGGCCTATATAAAGAGGGAGATAAATACCCTTATTGTCTTGAGTAAAAAAATCTCCTTCGGCGACAATGCCCCTTATAATTCCCTCATTATCGACGACCGGCAAAGCATGTATTTTATTCCGTACCAAAAGACGTGCTGCATCTATCAAAGATTCGGTAGGTGCAATAACCACCACTTGAATTGTCATAATATCTCTGACAAGTCTCTCTTTGTATGATTCACTCATGATTCTTTATATAAAGAAAAAAAATGCGCGTTTTCCTCAGGCTAGTACGTACTGATGATTCATGTTCTATGATTTAAAGATATCATAAATACAAGTATTTTAGTAGATTGATTGTTAATATCAAATGCTATATTACCTCTCCGTACATGTCCGGATATTTATTTCCAATAAAGTATGATTCGGCATCAGCCTCCAAACCGATCCAAGTACGTCTGATTTCTCCAAACAGATAGCTGATATTTTTCCCTATGTTTCCTCACTTCATACAAAAAAACAAGGTTTATAATAAGCCTTGCAATTGATGCGGAGTTGACGGGACTCGCCCGATGGGCCGGTGAATTTTCCTTTCAGGGAAAATCCCCTTCTCGTCCCAACGAAAGCCAAGTAGTTGACTTTCTTCTCCCACCCCCTTATTCACTTCGTTCTTGGCGGGGCATATGGGACGACGTTCGAACTTTTATGATGGAGAGCGATGTTTCTTTCAAGTATACGTCTATC
Source organism: uncultured Bdellovibrionales bacterium (assembly GCA_964624415.1). GTDB lineage: Bacteria > Patescibacteriota > Minisyncoccia > Moranbacterales > UBA1568 > JAQTRS01. The sequence goes on from CAZUWR010000003.1 coordinate 70,539, forward strand.
GCATAATTGCCCCACCTACCTACTCTCACCATATATCCCTCTCCACAAAAAAATAGGTATGAAAAAAGGCTCTGTCATTGCAACAGAGCCGTTTCGTTGTATCCGTTTCCGGTCTTTGACCTTCTTACGGTTTTTTCAGATAACCATCACTTCGGCATCACATAATCCCCCGCCGTTACATCCACCACTATCCCCGAACCGAAAGCGAAGGTGGCGACACTTTGCCAACTTTTCGTAGTACCATCGGTCAGTGTCAGATAGGCATTGCCACCGAACTCGGGAGGCAGTCCCGTAAAGACGATCGTCCATATACCAGTTGATGAGCGCGTAACCGTTCCTTGAATCAGTTTGGTTGCCTGACCGGTCGGAACTATCCACGCATCGAAATACGCATCTTTGGTCACTTGAGATATATTGGTGATACCGTTGAATGATGTCAGCATCCGACTGTCGCCATTGACAGTAATCGTCAGTTTTTGCTGACCTTTGTCATAGGTCACCTCTCTTTTTTGAAATACGCTTGCACTGAGTGGCAGTTTGTAGTCTCCATTAGCATTGACGATGGTCGCACCCACAGGCAGTATATACTGATCGGTGGTTTGCCATCCGTAACTGTCAACTGTCGTGAGTCCCAAAAGTATCCTTCCCGTGCTTCCCGGAGCGACGTTTGCCATGCTCGCTATCAGTTTCCCGTTCGCATCACAACTCAGTTGCCCGGGCATTCCAGGATAATTGTCTTGGTCATTGTTCCAGAACACTTTTCCGTTAGGAATAGCGCCTGTCGGAATCCAGAAGCCCGAAATCACTTTCGATGAGAAAGCGGCATTGAGCGTCATACCCGATACATCCTCACTGACCGTAACCATATTGGGAGTCCATCCATTGTAACGAATATGTCCTCCGGTATCCAGATCGAGAGTGGTGATAGTGCTCGGATTGACCCAGTATTCCGTTGTGCCCTGTTTGAAAGACCACGTGCCTTTCGAAGCCTGAGGGGTGTTGGGAATATCCGCTATCCAGTTAGTGCCTTGCAGTGTGAATGCATTGGCACAGGCTGTTGATGCGGTCACTCCCCACTTGGTATCGGCAGAATTAAAACAAATCCTTGTTACCAAGGACGGGTCGAAAGCTGCGAAACCTCCCCAGACAAAGTTTGTTTTCGCTTGCGCTAAAGTTGCAACAGGCAGAATCAGTCTTTGCTTGTTGTTCCCGAAGATAACCGTGCCGACGTCTCCTGCGGGGATAGCCGGTATTGCGTTAAAATCAGGGTCGGGCGCTTGCGCGCAACTGGTAATGAGCGGAATGCTGGGTGGAGTGTAGATGCTTGTTCCACCTCCTCCTGTCGCATTGGTCGGTGGCGGCGGTGGCAAAGGAGCCACAATCACTACCGGCGGACTCGGATCAGGTATGGAAAAGGTATTCACAAAGCAGTTGTCCGCCGGTTGTACTTCTTCGACCAAATCATCCACTGCATAACGGAAACACGCCTTGATTTCATGCACCCCGTAACTTTGCGGTGCAGGAAAGCTCACAGTTTCTATCTTACCCGAAACACCTGGGTGCAGCTTTTCTCTCTGTATCCTGTCTTGTTCCGACAAGAGACTTCCATCTACATACCAATCGACATAGCCTGTCTTGCCGTACGGATTGATACCCGTATTGGCAAAAGAAGCGGTCGCGGAGACCGTTTCACTGAGTATATACGAAGCCTTATCCGCCGAAACAGAAGCCACTACATTCGGACGTCCCCACATCTGAAAAGCGAAGGGACTGTCTTTGTTGTAGGAGTTATCCGTTTCAATGGTTTCGGCAACAGCATTCTTGGGGTCAACTCTGAACACGACATCGTACCAATTCGGATAGAACAAGATATCGATACCCTTGTGTTCCGTATTGGTAGCGCCGCCTTTTGCAAGGCCGCTTGTCCGAACGTATCCCAAAGATTTTGCAGTAGTCCAGCCATCAAACTTCTTTCCCGTCGAAACAACGCATTCCGAATCGAAAGCCGGAGCATTGGCCGCCCCGCTGTTCTTGGTTCGCATCTGACACCAGATAGGCGTTCCGAGAAACGTCTTGCTCGATTCTGTTAATCGTGTCGAGCTCGCACTTTCTCCGGTAGTCACAAATGTATCGATAGCCACCAGATTGGGTTTGCTCGATACGGCAGTACCGCTCGTTGCACCCGTTCCCGATCCATCCCCGTCAAGAAATGACGGCAAGGCAAAGGCTCCCACATCGCAATTCGCATTGGCATAGCGTTGCCC
>CAZUWR010000004.1:0-61290 GCA_964624415.1 uncultured Bdellovibrionales bacterium
CCGATACCCACCCCGAGCGCAATGATGATCGGCTTGAGCGTATCGGACTTCACCACCTTGTCCAAACTGGTTTTCTCGACATTGACCAATTTTCCGCGCAGCGGCAAGATAGCCTGAAACATACGGTCGCGCCCTTGTTTGGCGCTGCCGCCTGCCGAGTCTCCCTCTACAATATAGACTTCCGATTTGGAGGCATCGCGCGTGGTACAGTCCGCCAGTTTTCCCGGAAGCGTCATACCATCCAAAGCGCCCTTACGCAGCACAGCATCCTTAGCGGCACGAGCGGCCAATCGGGCGCGCGCGGTCAGCATACACTTCTCGATAATACCGCGAGCATCCTGCGGGTGGGTTTCGAAAAAATCCGCCAACCCTTCAGCTGTCGCCGATGATACCGCCCCACGAACTTCAGTGTTATTAAGCTTTGCTTTGGTCTGTCCTTCGAATTGCGGATCGGGAAGCTTGACACTCACCACTGCCGTCAATCCTTCCAAAACATCATCAGATGAAAAGCTGCCATCTTTTTCTTTGAGAATACCGTTCTTTTTTGCGTAATCATTGATAACACGTGTCAGTGCCATACGGAAACCGGTCACGTGCGTACCACCCTCCGGGTTGACGATGTTGTTGGCAAAAGCGAACAAGTGTTCCTTAAACGTATCCGCGTACTGAAGTGATACTTCCACCGCCACGTCGCCTACTTTTTTCTCGACATAAAAAGGCGTCTCGTTTTTGACGGTCTTATTGCGGTTCAGGAAACGTACGAATGAAATGATACCGGAATCGAAATAGAAGCCGTAACGGCGCACTTTGTATTCATCCTCCTTGGTAGCCACATTGCGCCAGTCCTCAGTCGTGATGCGGATACCTTTGGTTAAATATGCTTGATACCTCAAGTAATCCAAAATCTTATTCCAGCTGTAGTCAATCTCCGGAAAAATCTCCGAGTCTGCTTTGAAAGTAATGGTGGTTCCGGTGCGATTGGACTTGCCAATCGCCTTCACATCACCCTTGGACTTGCCGCGTTCGAATGTCTGCATCCACAGCTTGCCCTCGCGATGCACCTCAACCTTCGTCCACTCGGACAAGGCATTGACCACCGAGACACCCACACCGTGCAAACCGCCCGAGACCTTGTATCCCCCGCCGCCGAATTTTCCACCGGCATGTAAGACCGTCAACACCGTTTCCAGTGTCGATTTCTTTGTCTGTGGATGGATTTCTACCGGGATACCACGACCGAAGTCGATCACCTCCACCACATTATCAGGCAAGAGCTTCACGATGATATTATTCCCGAAACCAGCCATTGCCTCATCGATGGAGTTGTTGACTACTTCCCATACCAAGTGGTGCAATCCCTCAAGCGAGGTGCCGCCGATATACATACCCGGGCGCTTCCGCACCGGATCCAATCCCTCCAATACCTGAATGGACTTGGCGCCATAATCTGATTTTTGTGAAGTATTCTTTGCCATATTCTCTAAGAAAAAAGTTTAATCTGTTACAACCGATCATTCGCAAAACGCACAACTCGCATACCAACCGGTACCGATCACTTCTGTTTCAATCGAAAGTGACGTCCTCCAGATACGGGCTTTGCTTTCTGCATATGCTCATTTCGTGCCGTATGATGCGCGAAGTATAATTCTACCAATAAAATCGCTCCGCCGGCGAGACAACCACTCCACCATGCCAACACTTTAAAATATTGAAGTGCCAGAAGCGAAAGAACAAAAAAAGCGATAAAACTGCTCCGCCTCATATTGGCGCCCAATGAGCCTGCTGCATACTCATCATCAAAAAGTTTCCGCTGCAGCCATGTCAGCACCACGGTGCACATACCGGCGAGCCAAAGGAAAAGCGTGATGAAAAAAAGACTTTTCCCGAGTATGCCGGATGTTTCGGGATCGATATACAGCACCACCGACGCCCACGCGAAAAAAGCGAACATCGTGCTCATCTTCAAACCGAAAAGATAGCCTTGGAGCGACATAAGGAATGCTTTTTATATACGCTTGATACATGACTGAAAGATGCACTCTTCCATTACTCAAGTTCTCTACCATTATAGCCTTTTTTGAAGCGACGAGCAAGCGACTGTCCGCCCTTGACTAAGCCGCCGAGATGTGCTACTCTGAAAGGTCTTGATACGGGATGTTTATCCGATTTCAAGCGCAACACAACCCTTTGTTTTTTAACAATTCCGTTTCGCATATCGCGAGACACCCTGCCTTCGGGAGAAGTACCATGAATTATCATGTCGAAATACTCATCTATTACGTTATTTACATTATCGCTCTTTACTATTTGTTTTATAGCGGATCGAAATTCCTTAAAGAAAAGTTTGACTTAGATAAAAGGGGTATTGATTATAAAGAGGCTTATCTTCAAGAAAAACGAGTCAACATAATCAATACTGTATCGTTTACGATTTGCACGCTTATCTTCATTGTATCAGCGGTATTTCTCATCTTTCCGACACCGCTGTCAGTTCCATTGGTTCAAATAACTAAGCAAGGTGAAATGATTCCATTACCCTATGGCGCTTGGCTGCCAAACATCCTCGAAAACGAAAGTTCTTATGTCCGTCTGGAGCCGACATATTCAGACTGTAATATATGGCAAAAGATGCATGGCATTACTCGTGACGGCGTCTACGTTGAAGGATTGAGTGCAATAGCATTTGTCAATATTGGAACACCGACCTTTTATTTTACGGATCATAAAGCCTTCTATAAGCACTATAAAACAGAAGGAGTGAACGGTTTCTGCGAAGATCTGCAAGATATAGTGTTCAATGAAGTTTTTTCCAGGCAGCTCATTTATCCGCAATCGACATTCTCAGAAGAGGAGATCGATCAGGCGCAAAAAAATCTCAAAGCACGACTCTTACAAGTATTCACCAAAAAATTCCAAGACAAGGGTATCGTCCCGGTTACGGAATAAACCGATTTTTCAGCCACCCCACCCTCATCGACAGGAAGTTGATCGACGGGTGGGGCTTTTTTTATATCAAAAAAACAGACGCCTGACGGAGTCTGTTTTTTAATTCATCATATAGGGCAACACTTAGGCCCGCGAGACATAGGTCCCCTGCTCGGTGTTGATGACGATGCGGTCGCCTTCTTTGACGAAAAGCGGCGTTGTCACTTTCAGCCCCGTTTCCACCGTCACCACTTTGTCACCGCCGGATACAGAATCCCCCTTGATTCCCGGAGGCGCATCGGTCACGAGCAATGTCATCTTGATCGGCAGCTCCATATTGACCGGCTGTCCATTGAACTGCAGGATGGTCACCTCTGTCCCTTCCACTAGATACGAAGCATTCTGACCGAGCGTTTCCTTGGACAAGAAGAACTGATCGTACGTCTCATTGTTCATAAAGACATAGTTTTCTCCCTCCTGGTACAGGTATTGGGCCTTAGCCTTGGACATATCGGCATTGTCAATCTTTTCCGATCCCTGGAAGGTCTTGTCGATGACTGCACCCGTCAGCAAGTTCTTGAGTTTCGTGCGCAGCACCGCACCGGCACGACCGGTCTTGGAATGTTCATGATGCAGCACGACGTATGGCTGGTCTTCCCAAAGGATGTTTTTTCCTGTTTTGATTTCGCTGAGATTCAACATAGGATTATATAACTGAACTATCACAATTTTTTCCGCCCCCAAGACTCGAAGGCCTTTGCGTTACCTGAAAATATCCCTCACTCGACACAATCAATGGCTATTTTCAGAACGCAGAAAGCCGTCTCAGACATATTGGGTTCGGAAAAATTGTAATAATTCAGTTCTTTGAGTAACGAGGATTATCGAATGACATACGGGATCAACGCCATAAAACGGGCGCGCTTGATCGCCTGCGTCAGCTCACGCTGCTGCTTGGTGCTCAGACCGTACTTCTTCGGTGGGTAAATCTTCCCCTGCGAGTTCAGGAAACGGCGCAAAAAATACGCGTCCTTGTAATCGATATTGTCGAGCTTCTCGGAAGAAGCGGTATTTTTAGTGTCTATCATAGTGAAACTTCTTATAATTAATGCTTTGCGGATCCCTATTTTTCATAGGGTTTAAAACTCTTTCAAGGCTTATGAAGTGACCACATGCGTACTCGCATCGGTCACGAGTAAGCACTTGGAAGAAGTTTTATATCCATTTACCTAAAAAGGAACGTCCTCGATGCGAATCTCATCGCGCTCATCATCGAGATTGATGGTAGGAATCTCCTCTTCCATCGGTGCTTGCTGCTTCATCTGCGGCGTTGGCCTCTGCTGCTGCATAGGAGCAGCTTGCCGTGGAGCGCCGCCCATCGGAGCGCTTGATCCTTGCGGACGGCTGCCGAGCTGCATCGTGCTAGCGATGATGTCCACCGCTTTCTTCTCCACACCGGCCTTGTCGGTATACACTCGCGACTGCAGTCTCCCTTCGAAGAACGCCTCTTGCCCCTTTGTCAGGTACTGCCCTGCGATTTCTGCGAGCCTTCCCCATACGACGACCGTATGAAACTCCGTGCGCTCCTGCTTTTGCCCGCTCTTGTCATTCCAGCGATCGCTGGTTGCCAAGCCGATAGTAGCCACAGTTTGTCCTGACGGCGTGGTGCGGATCTCCGGATCGCGAGTCAATCGTCCCACGAGTATCACTTTATTCACATTCATAGGTTTGGGACACAGTGCATCAATAGTTTGCTGTAATACTCTATTGATGCGCGGTGTTGTTTAGATGTGTATTGGTGTAAGGTTTTTCTTTAGATGTGAAGCACTTCCTCCAATTGCTTGTCGAGATCTGCCTCGCTCATAGTCTCTGCTTTTGCAGTTGTCTCTTTCTTAGTAGTAGCAGCAACTTCTTCAACCTTTTTTTCCTGCGGCGTTTCAACAGCTTGCGCCTTCGGTGCGCGTACCACCTTTTTCTCGATAGCTACCTTCTTGGCCTGAGCCTCTTTGGCGACTTCTGCTACCACCTTGGCCGTACCCTCTTCTTCGGGCAAGAGTGCTGGAAGATTCTCCGCACGCACGGTAATGAATCGCAGTACATCGCGATACAGTGTCAGCTTGTGATTGATGCGTCCGAGAATGCTCGGTTCACCAGCCTCGACGCTCACCTCGCGATCATTACGATCAGGAGTGGTGAATCGCTGTGCGATATAGGTACCACGAACCTCTCGCTTGATAGCATAAGCCAGCTTACGCTTCTCCAACTTCTCGGCACCGGTATAGGTACCCCCCTCAGCCTCAACAATCGCTTTGACCTCTTCCCTGATACGCGTAAGATCCACTTCTTTGGACTCAGCGATCAGATAGAGCAGTTCGTATTCTATCATATTCGTTTTCTCAACTCATGAATTAAAAAACTGTCGCCAAGAAACCCTGGCGACAGATCATATATATGTCGGACATTCATCCTATCTTTTAACTTCCCAAAAGGCGTAAAAGCGGGATAAACCAGGTCTTTCTCAGTTGTATTTACAGCATATCACACCAAAGCAGATTTGACAAGTCAATACTAATTCTTCTCATATCCGGCTGCCAAGCGCTGCACGTTTTGAGCGTAGGTATTGCATTTGTTATTCCAGTAGGCTGATCCTGGTCCGCCGCAATAATAACGCTTGGAAGCGATAATCTCACCGCTTTTACTCGTAGCGCCAGCATTGGCAAGCTTGATCGCCATACCCACTACACCGTCCGTCACACTCCATGGATCCGGCGGATTGTGCCCGGTCATAGCAGAAATTTTCGCTTTATATCCCATCCATGTGGTCGGCATAAACTGAGCAATACCCATCGCTCCGCCATAACCATAGCCGGGCGAACATGAAATCTTCTTCTTATTCACATCATACCCAAGCTCCTTCATAATCGATTCAAATGCTGTTTTATCAGCCGGCTTGACCCGTGTATTTTTATACAAGCATCCGCCTGTAAATCTTCCTAATCCGCTTTCCTGCGTCAACTCACCCAGTATAAAAGCCTTGCGCACACCGGTTGCCCGAGAAGCAATAGCTGCTGCCTCCATTACATTGTCCGTACTCACGCTTTCACCCAGCAAACCGGACAAGTCGCTTTTCAACTTATTCATTTTTTTCTGCAGTTCGGCGATAGTTGCTTCCTGATCGGCGATATCCCCCTGAGTAGCTGCCTGATCGCTCGCCAACGCCTGCTGTTGCTTGGCCTTTTCTGCGAGTACCTGCTCATTTTGCGCCTTCATAGCCTCCAGGTTGGCGCGCTCGCTTTCGGTCTGACCCTTCAGATCCTGCACCTCATCCAAGACCGTTTTTACCCTTTCTCCCAAATGCGCTACATTGGAGGCTTCGTCCAACGCTCCGGAAAAATCATTCTCGCCAAGCACTACTTCCGCCACCGACTTATCGGCATTGGAATAGATTTCCTGCATCAAAGCGGTGAGCATTTCTTTTTTCAACTGAATATTTTCTTCAAGCAACTGTACCTCGAGCTCTTTGCGCTTGATAGTATCGGTCGTATCCCGCAGCAGCGCCTTCGTTTTCCCGATAGCGGCGACGGTCGTGCTTAAAGAACTCTTGATCTGATTCAAATTACCCTCAAGCGCCTGTTTTTTTTTCGTGGCCTGTTCAAGTTTTTTCTGCAAACTATCCAAACTATCCTTGATACTCGCCGCCTTATCCTGATTCTGACCATACTGCTCCGCTGTCGAAACAGTAGCAAAAACAAGCGCCGTATCATGCACGGCAAAAACGACCACCAATAAAACGCTCACGATAAAAGTCGGTATTCTTTTCATACACACAGTATAGCATATTTTTCGCATCCTCCATCAAGCGTTCTCACGCGCAAGAGGAATCACTAGCCAAGCGCCTTTACTGCTTTTTCATAATATCCCATTTTCCCATACCCAAGACTGCTGAGCACCGATGTCGTCTTATTAAATACGCGTCCATTCTGCTTGAGTCTATGATAATGCTTGGAGTGGCTGAGCATAGTCTCCACCAGCTGATTGACTCCGCTTACATAGACCTGCTTGCCTTTGCGTTCCACTATATCCACAATCTCATCGAAGGCATCGACGCCGTCAAGATCGATAAAGGAGAGTTCGCGAAAACGCAAAATGACATGCTCATAATCCGTTAATTTCTTTTCAAACCGATCGATATGCGCCAAAGCATTCAAATACGCCAACTGCCCTTTGAGTGAATAGACCATCGTGTGACACTGCTCGAAAGTATGATCCTCCGACATAACCACCGATTTATCACCCATCACCGAGCCGAGCACATGCTGGTCCGGATTATTGAAAACCAATTCAAATTGACCCTGCGACATTTTTTCCATAAAGAGCACGAGTGCAATAGCCGTACCCGCCAAAATACCCATCATCGGATCATGATACACTGTCAGGAAAGCCACGAGAATCATAATCCAAAAGCCGTGTCGATCGAAATCATACGCTCGTCGATAATGATGCAGTTCTACCATACGGATGGCGGCGAATACCAAAATAGCAGCAATGACCGCGAGCGGGATGTATTTGAAATACCCGAACAGAAAAATGGAAATAAGCGCCACGAAAACGCTCTGCAAAAAACACGCCGTCCTATCGGTCGCACCGGTCTTTACATTCAATGCTGTACGCGCGAAAACACCCGTCGCAGGAAGGCCACCGAAAATGCCGGAAGCAATATTAGCGAATGCCAAAGCCTTCATTTCCTTTCGACGACCGTACTTGTGTTTTGTCTTGGCCATACCATCCGCGATATTGGCGGAAATGAGCGTCTCAAGAATCGCCACGAATGCCACGGTCAGGGCGGTGATAACAATATCCCACGAAACGGTCGGTTGCGTGAAAGCAAATAATCGCATCTGCACATCACCGTATGTCGATTGCAGGGTCTGCAATGCAAAAGGAATCATCCCCTTGGAAGAAAGCATACCGATAATGATACCGATAGGCGCCAAAATGACTGCGCCAGGCATCTTCGGTGTCCACCTCGAAAACAAGAACAGTCCAGCGAGGAAAACAAGGAAAACCACAGAAGTTATCGGCGAGGCAGCGCTGATATGATGGAACGATTCACTGAGATTATCTACCAGCTTCTCATGTTTCGGAAGGCCGGAAAGGCCGAAAGCGAAATTAAACTGCCCGAGTCCGATAGTGAGCGCCACACCGAGCGTAAATCCATGCAAAGCGCTGGCGGGCACAAATACCAAGTATCGTTCAAGTTTCAAAAAGTATGCTACGAGAATAAAAAGCCCTGTGATGACAGCAAGCGAAGGTAAGGCCTCAAATCCGTGCGCGAAAGCAAACAAGGCTAAAATACCGGAAAGCGCTCCGGCCGGACCCACAACATTGTACTTGCTGCCCGCAAAAAACGAATATACCAGACCAGCCCAGACAGCTGTCAGAATACCCTGAAGAGGAGTCGCTCCGGAAGCGATGGCCAATGAAAGGGAGAGCGGTATGGATATGAGCGCGACTGTCAATCCGGATTTCCAATTAGACTTCATTTTTTCCAATGAAAGAAACGTTGCCATACTATGATACTTAATACTTAGTAATCGAGTGATTGAACGGCCAAAAAAACATCCTCCTTAAAACAGTTCTCTATTTCTTATAACCAGAACTAAAACAAGAAAGATTCATTCGAAGAAATACACCTCTCATCAGAAAACGAGATCCCATTGTTTTCAAATAAAAGACATATTCCTAAGCGGCTGCGCAAGGCACCTCTGTAGTTATACTCCTTCCCGTATAACCTGTCAAAATATACAAACAAACCCGCGAGAATACCGCGGGTTTGTTTCTGTTTGGATTATATTGAGAGACTATATCACCTCTTTCACCTTATCCATAATCGCCTTTTCTATCTCCTGCAAAATAGGTTGATTGGCCTTCAGGAAAGTTTTAGCGACTTCACGCCCTACACCGAGCTTCACCTCGCCGAAGAGATATGAATTGCCGGACTTCTTGATGACTTCGAGTTTCACGCCGGTATCGAGAATATCGCCGGACTGCGAGATACCCTCATTGTACATGATATCGAATTCAGCTGTACGGAAAGGCGGCGCTACTTTGTTCTTGACTACTTTAACATTCACGCGATTTCCCACCACACTATCATCCTTTTTGATCTGAGCTGCACGGCGAATCTCGATACGGACAGACGCGTAGAATTTGAGCGCATTGCCACCGGTCGTCGTCTCCGGATTGCCAAACATCACGCCGATCTTCATACGGATCTGATTGATGAAGATGACCGTCACATTGGAACGCGCTATGATAGCGGTCAGCTTACGCAAAGCCTGAGACATCAATCTCGCTTGGCGCCCTACATGCTGATCGCCCATCTCGCCTTCAATTTCCGCCTTAGGGACAAGCGCTGCCACCGAGTCGACTACGATCACCGCCACGGAATTCGAACGCACCAGTGTCTCGACGATATCGAGTGCCTGCTCTCCGGTATCAGGCTGAGAAATCAGAAGGTTGTTGATATCGACTCCGATTTTTTTGGCATACTCAGGATCAAGCGCGTGCTCAGCATCGACAAAGGCCGCAATACCACCTGCCTTCTGAGCACTGGCCACGATATGAAGCGTCAGTGTCGTCTTTCCGGAAGATTCCGGTCCATAGATCTCGATAATTCTTCCTCGGGGCACGCCACCGATACCGAGCGCCATATCCAGCGACACTGATCCGGTCGGAATAGCCTCCACGTCCACCTTGCGCACATCACCCAGCCGCATAATAATCCCCTCACCGAATTTTTCCTGCAGATCATCCACCAAAGCATCGATAGTCTTGTCCCCTTTGACACTCATCACCTTATCCGGTGTTTTTTCTTTTGCTCCGAATTTTGCTGCCATAACTGTTTGTATTAAAATTTACTCCGTACTTTCATTATACTCGGTATGTAATATATGTAAACACCTGAGGACAAAGGCTCTATTGAGGGCCGAAATTTTCAGGCGTGAATACCTCATCCTTCACCGCCCCGCCCGTAGGGCGTATCGGTTTTGCAGGAGTGTTTTCGCCCATCCGCACAAAAGTTCTGCTTCCGTCTTCCGAGCTTACTTTCAATTCCCTTTCCACTTCGAAAACCTGCTTATTATCCGCTGCCAGTATGCCATTGTATGCCTTGTTTCCATCAGTCTCCACACTGACCGTAAGCGGCTTGCCCTGTACGGATACCTCGAATTTCGTTTTCGTGACAGGCTCAGTGGTTGTAAGGTTCAGGTCGCTCTCCTGAGATACTGCTGAGACTTCATAGTTTGCCTGCACCGAAAACGTGATTACTTTCTCCTTTTTAAATTTATTCGATGAAACGACCGTAAACGTGTTCAGTCCCGGTTGCAAGCCCACCTGCTCAGAAAATTCGCCATTGTCATGAACGAGCACCGATTGTCCATTGATAATCACACTAGCATCCTTTTCCGTTGTACCACGCACAGACACATCATGAGTGTTGATAACCTGCCCATCGGATGGTTCGAGTATAACCAATCTCGGTACCGATGCAAAAGACTGAAACTCCCGATACAGATAGATAAAACCACTCAAAGCAACTACAATGACGCCACTTACGATAAAAAGCTTGGGCGTCACTATGAAATGCGGAAAATTGAACGTGCTTTTGGTTTGTTCCTGAAACTGTTCTTTCTTCAGATTTTTCTGAATATTTCTCTCACGCTCGTACATTTTCACCAAAACTTCCTCATCCGTTCCAAGAAACTGAGCGTAACTGCGTACGAATCCACGGACATACACTTCCGCGGGAAGCTTCTCATATTCACCATTTTCCAGGTATTCGAGATACTTGACCTGAATCTTTGTTTGTTTGTAAACCTCATTCAAACTGATCCGATATTCACTTCGAATCTTTTTCAATTTCTCACCCAGAGTCATCGACTCCACTTTTTTTCGTGTAAATCCTGCATTCACCATACCGGCAGTATAGCAATTTCAAGCCAAAAAGCAAGGGCTCAGTAACTATCCCAAATCTCATGCCGAGCTATACATTTGAAAATTCCGAGCGAAAAAGCTGAAAAGTGCGAAGGGCTATCAGGATAACTCGACAAGCTTTTCGGTTTTTACAGCCGGAATTTTCGAATGTTAGCCGGTAAGCAGTGTTTTTTGTTTCACATGCGCGGTGAGATTCGAGATAGTTACTTACATTTGCCACCGATCGCGCTTCTCTTGTTCGGAGAAAACATCCTCTTCCTGATGATCCGCATCATCGGAAACCGCAGCGCCATCCGCATACACTTCTCTGGGCTTGGCGCCATCGGACGGACCGATAATACCATCCTCTTCGAGGAGATCAAGGATACGCGCCGCACGGGAATACCCCACGCGCAAACGTCGTTGTAGCAAAGATGCGGACGCCTTGCCTGCTTGTATGACCAGGGCTTTAGCTTCCATATAGAGGTCATCTTCCGAGGAATGATTACCTTCCGATGCATCATCCATATCGAAGGCCATCTCGCCGGGCGCGGACGATGACTGTCCTAATCCGAGCGAAGCGATCTCATCGGGAATATCTTCTTCATTGCCATCCTCACGCTTTTGCTGTTTCAGAAAATCCACCACGCGCTTCACCTCTTCTTCAGTAATCAAAACGCCCTGCAAACGTTTCGGTTGATTGGATCCCGTGGAGAGATAGAGCATATCGCCGCGTCCGAGGAGTTTTTCCGCCCCGCCCTGATCCAAGATAGTGCGCGAATCGATCTGTGTCGCCACCTGAAAGGCGATGCGCGTCGTGATATTGGCTTTGATCAATCCCGTCAAAACTTCGACACTCGGCCGCTGCGTCGCCAAGATCAAGTGAATACCGACTGCACGCGACATCTGTGCCAAGCGCACAATCAAACCCTCTACATCCTTGCCATGCGCCATAATAAGATCCGCCATTTCATCGATGACAATAACGATATACGGCAGCTTCTCAAGATCTTCTTCGGAACTCTTATTTGTTTTGACATTGACCACCGTGCGTTTCTCTCCTTTGTCGTACTTCTGTTTATACGAAGCAAGGTCACGCGATCCTACTTCCTGCAGCACCTTATACCGTCGTTCCATTTCATCCACCGCCCATTTCAAAACCTTGACCACCTTTTTATTTTCCACGATAACCGGTGTCAAAAGATGCGGGATGCCATTATACAAAGACAATTCCACGCGCTTCGGATCCACCAGGATAAATTTGAGATCATCCGGTGAATTCTGATACAAAAGCGAAATCAAGAGCGTATTGACGCACACACTTTTTCCAGAATTGGTCGCTCCCGCTACTAGCAAGTGCGGCATTTTTCGCAAATCGCTCAACACATACTCCCCCATCACATCCTCTCCCAACACCAGCATCATATTCCCCTCCCGCTTGGTAAATCCTGGTTTTTTGAGTATGGATTTCATGCGCACCATAGAAGACGACTGATTCGGCACCTCTATGCCCACCAATGACTTTCCCGGAATAGGCGCCTCGATACGGATAGACTGCGCTGCGAGTTCCAAAGCGAGGTCATTGCTCAAAGACGTAATGCGGGAAAGCTTGACACCTGCTGTCGGACGGAACGTATACTGCGTCACAGTCGGCCCCGTCTGAATCTCGCCGAGCTCTACGGAAATACCGAAATGCTTAAGTGTTTTTTGAATAATGATCGCATTATGCTCGTTTTTGGCGCCCTTGTCCCGAGGCATTTCCGTATCCAAAAGATCCATCGATGGCAAAACCCAGTGCCGCTTCACAGTCCTCTTCTTGCGAGGCTTTACTTTCTCAGTAAAAGTATCGTCGTCCTCACTCTCAGACACCCCATTATCAGCCGTTTCTCCCACAAACTCGATATGGCGGATATTTTCCGCTTCCAGCATCGCGGATTCATCATAAGGAAGTGCTGACGCTTCCATTGGAAAAGGCATCTCCATCGGTGACTCTTGCACCGAATCTCGAGAAAGCGGCGACTCCATATCCAGAACGCTTTCGGATTCATCCGTAATTTCATGTTCAACATCCAATTGTTTATCGCGCTTCAAGCGTGATTGCAGACGTTCAAAAAAATGGATAAGTGAAACATTGAAAGCTGTCATCAAACCGGTAAGCAACAGCGTGGCCAAAATAAGTGTCCCGGCCACCGTACCCGTAAACTTCTGTAGCACGAAAGCGAGCGCGAATCCGATATAACCACCACCAATACCCGACTGTGCCGCCTTAAGCAAATCCTCACGCAAATACAAATGGAAAAAACCAAGCAGACTTATAAAGGCAACTGTCAGTCCTGCAAGTTTCAAAAACTCCGCCAAAGAACTCTGACGACGATGTAGTAAAAAGACACTCGCTGTCATAAGAACCGGAGGGAAAGCCCACTTACCCCATCCGAAGAGTTTTCCGAGCACGCTATTGAGAAAACTCCCTAAAAGGCCGGCGCCCTCGAAAAATCCCAACACAAACAATACCGCTAATGCGAAAAGTACAACTGCAATAATACTTCGCTTAGTATCCCCGTGCAGCAAAGGAACCTCTTCTTCCTCAAGGGTTTCCTCGTCTTCCAACGGAATCTCGGCGTACTTTTTTTTTCGTCCCATAAAAATATGTGTATACGACATTAATACCTACAGTATACTACACAATCATATGAAACTATAGTGCACATATACTGAAACTTACACCTAACTGCGTGTACCATTCCAATATTTCGGCTGCGACTTTGAGAAAATCACTCAACGTATCTACGGATATGTCTTCTCATTTTCACTTCGTCTCGCTCGAAATATCAAAATAGTCCTGTACGCAGTTAGGTGTAAGTTTCAGTATAACACAAAACCCGCTTGTGGCGGGTTCGTGTCGTTATCCTCGGTGACTTGCAAACACATCCGAATGCAACCACACGAAATACGGCACTTTTTGGCTTCGTAGGATAGTCTTCAAGCCGATGCCTATGATAAGCATCACGATAAGCAGTCCTATCCACTCAATCAAAAGCACTTTTGTTGCCGTGTGATCCGGAGATATTTCAGGTGTTGTCATCATTTGAGATGAACCCAAAGACAAAGACCTAGCGGATGCTATAATCGTATTTTCCTGTACTTGAGCTATCGGAGATATCGTCCGTTCAGATACGCTTGAAAGCACTATACCCGATGGAAAACCGAACATCTGCACGGTGATAATAGCTGACTGTCCGTTACGCATCGTCTCTTTGACCGCCACACCGATATCTTGATACTTTGGATTCAAAAGGTTTTCACGATGTTTCACGCTTTCCATCCACGCCTTTTCCTGATCCCTCGCATCCGTAAAATGGATAGCAAGATTTTCTCCGGCGAAACGATAGTCATACCCGGACTGCTCTATCCAGTGCCACGGCGTGACACCGCTAGGTGAAGTATGAGCAAAATAATCATTCTTAGCCATATCATCAGCCTTGGCCTGGGCTGCATGAGTCAATGCTTCATTGACCGTAAGCGGAGATACTCCCTGACTGATGCGATCACGATTTACCAATTCCACAACCGTATCAGGAGTGATAGCATCAGCTTTGGCTACAGCAAAGGACGAAAAAGCAAAGCTCAGCACGAAAAAACTGAAAGCTATGTGGATAAGTTGTGGATAAATACGTTTCATAAGTATGTTGTATAAAAAAAAACGGGTTCCCTCGAAAGGGCACCCGTTTTCATCTATCTGATACCATTATAGCGTATTTTTTGATTGTTGTCAAATACACCTACACCCCGCGTTGCAGATACTGCAAGATGCTATTGGCAGCGATAGCGCCTTCAGAGGCGGCTGTCACGATTTGACGGAAATGATTGGACGCGGTGGTGGCATCACCCGCGGCATACACTCCGGGGATAGTCGTCGCCTGATCAGGCATTACCTGGACATATCCTTGCTCATCCAAAGTCACTCCAAGCGATTTCAGAAATCCAGTATTGGGCGTCAATCCAATTTCTACGAACAGTCCGTCGGTTTTCAAAAGGTTTGTTCCCTGATATTCCTTATCGAGCACAAGATTGTCGATACGGTTTTCACCTTTAATTTCTGTTATATTGGTCTCGAAAATCATTTCGATATTAGTTTTCTTCGCGAGCAGGTCCTGCCAAAATTGTTCCGCGCGCATTTCTTTGCCACGCACCACGATATACACCTTGGCACAAATGTCAGACAGATAGGCGCCGGCTTCGGCGGCGCTGTCCCCTCCTCCCGCTATAGTCACTATTTTTTGCTTGAAGAAAAATCCGTCGCAGGTCGGGCAATACGAAACGCCTTTTCCAGCCAATTCTTTTTCACCAGGTACATTAAGATACCGATGATGCGTCCCTGTCGCTGAAAGAATGGTTTTTGCCGAAAGCACCTTGCCATCCGCAAGAGTGAGAAGGAATCCGCCTTCATCTTGTTTAGCGATATCGGTCACGATAGCGGAGCGGATTTCCGCACCATAACTACGGACATGCGCCGCGGAGGCATCAGCGAACGCTTGTCCAGCGATATTTTCAGTGCCAAGCCAATTACCGATTTCAAATGTCTGCGTCATAAGTCCGCCCGTCACTTCACCGATGACCAAGTGCTTGATGCCATAACGCGACGCATAAATACTCGCTGAAAGTCCCGCTGGACCCGCTCCGATAATCACTAAATCAAATGTTTCTGTCATAGATATTACTATAAGAGTATGAATTACAGCTGTTTTACTTGGGTACGGAACTGATTCCCTCGATCAAACTCATTTTCAAAAAGGCCAAAACTCGTCGCACCCGGAGATAAAAGCACCGTATCGCCTGAACTGGCTTTTTCGGATGCGATCCGCACCGCATCTTCCATGGAATCAACTCTATCAAACACTCTTTCTTTCTGTGTATCCGGAAGATGACTGCGCAGAGCTTTGATAATCTTTTCCGTTGCCTCACCGCTTAAGAAAACCACATCTTTCGTATGATGAGCGATTGCATCGCCGAAAGCATCGAATTCCAATCCCTTATTACTGCCCCCCGCGATGAGAATAACAGGGGTCTTCTCAAACGAACGAAGTGCCATAATGGCAGCCTGAGGAACCGTGGCCGCCGTATCATTATAGTACTTGACGCCGTTTTTTTCGCAAATATATTCCAATCGATGCGCCACACCTGAAAAACGCATGACGGCCTTACGAATAGCTTGAGCATTGACGCCGTACGCCAAAGCGCCGCCGATAGCCGCTAAGACATTACTCAGATTATGCTCCCCTCGCAAAGCGATTTCGGAAAGCCCTATAATTTTCGTACACACATCATCAAGAACGCACACGATATTTCCGTTTTCGATAAAAACGCCTTGATCCGAGAGTGTCTCATGCTCCGAAAATCCCAGTGTCTGGGCTCGCGCATCCGCTACTACCTCCACGACATCGGTACTCTCTCTATTAAAAATCAGCCAATCCTTCGACGTCTGGAAAGCCAAGATATTCTTCTTATCCCTCGCGTATGCTGCCATGCTTTTATAGTAGTTAAGGTGATCGGGAAAAAGATTGGTGAATACGGCGATATGCGGACTCTTTTGTATATGCGAAAGCGACGAAAGTCTCCAACTGGAAAGCTCGAATACGACTACCGATTTCGCTTTCACGGTATCGAGAGCATCGAGTATGGGCGCCTGTTCGACGCCTGCCCGTACGACGTGATAACCCGCAGTTTTAAGAATATCCGCTAAAAGCATAGCCGTCGTGGTCTTGCCTTTCGTGCCAGTGATGCCGATAATCGGTCGCGGGCAAAGTTGAAAAAAAAGACTGACATCCATCTCGACCGGGATATTGTTTTTAAGTGCGATCTTCACATACTCATTGGTCCATGATATACCCGGATTGAGAATGACCATATCGACGCGCGAAAAATCCTCCGGTCGATGTTGACCCAATACATACGTGATATTTTTTACCCCTTTAAGCAATGCTACGGATACGGCTAATTCGGACCGCTTCTTGATATCGGTCACAATGATTTCTCGAGCACCGCATTTTGCCAAAAACTGCACTGTTGAGACACCGCCGCCATTGAGTCCCAAACCGAAAACCGTGATGCGCTTATTCTTGAAAAATTGTCTTGTAATCATACCTGTAATCATCTCTATTAGGACTTACGCGTTTGAGCGTAGTTCTAGGCGCGAATGAGGACACGGAGTAAGCCGTATATATGATACGGTGTCGAGTACCGGAATTCGGAACGACGAAATGCGCCAAACGCGTAAGTCCTATGTGTATAAAAGAGTCTCCATCGTCCGAACACTTTGTCGAGAATACTTATTGTAGAGCGTGCTGAAGTCTAAAACCACGAGGATACTGATTTTCGAAGCACTTCTCCGGCGCGCTTACCTGTATAGGCGCCCTCTTCAATAGATACGGTTCCATTGACCAGTACCCACCCGATACCCTGAGCATACTGATAGGGATTCTCAGCCGAAGCCAAAGATCGTATGTTTTCCGGGTGAAATACCACTATATCAGCATAGTTTCCCTCGCGCAAGATACCTCGATCCTTAATGCCGAAAATCTCCGCCGGTTTACCGCTCATCTTATGAATCGCTTCTTCCCAACTCAAGAGCTTCTTTTCTCTGACATATCGTGAAAGCACCAGAGGGAATGTCCCGAAACTTCGCGGATGCACACGCTCTCCTGTCTTTTCATAATCGATCGAATACCCCGATCCATTACTGCTGATGAGAGAAAACGGATGCTTTATAGCTTTGCTGATGTTTTCTTCGCTTACCGCTTCCATGGAAGCGATGGCTCGTCCGCCACTGGCAATGAGCACATATATCAGCGCTTCTTCCGGCGAAGTATTCTGATTTTTAGCGATAGCTGCGATACTTTGGCGCACAAGCATCTGATTGAGCGGCGAGGTGAGAATAATTATCTTTGTGTAATCTCTTTTTTTCTCACGCAGCTCGACGATAATTTCTTGCCGCATCTCAGGATCTTTGAGCCTTTGGAGCATCATACGCTTACCGCCTTCCGTCACCCAGTCAGGAAGCAGTGTATAAAGAACCGTTCCTGTATTGATATACGGGTATATATCGAAGGTAATATGAATCCCGCTCGACTGGGCCGCTTCGATAAGATAGAGCGCTTTTTCCATAAGATGCCAATGCTCCTCCTCGGAAGCCTTCAAGTGAGAAATATGCATTCGACATCCAGTCGTGCGCGCGATCTGCACCACCTCTTCGATCGATTCTAACAGATGCGTCCCCTCATCACGAAGGTGTACTGTAGAAATACCCTCTTGTTTACGGATGAGTGCGCCCAGTGCCTCAAGCTCGCTTGCTGAAGCAGACTTGGCATGGGTATATTCCAATCCCAACGAACATCCCAAAGAGCCTTCCTTAAGAGACTGCTTAAGCATGGCTATAAGAGATGACACCTCGCCAGACTGCAATGGGCGCGATTCATCCTTGACCAAACCGCGACGCAAGGTACCATGCCCGGAGAGCGTCGCGAAATTTACCGACAAGGCATGATGCTCGATTTGAACCAAAAAATCCTTCATGGTCAGCCAGTTAAGGTTGATGTGACGAATATCCACCCACTTTTGAATCGACTGTAACATAGAAGCATTAACCAAAGGCGCAAGCGAAGAACCGCAATTGCCCCCAATCACTGTCGTAATACCCTGGTATATGAGACTTTCCAAATGCGGATTGGAAAAAATCTGCCAATACGTGTCCGAGTGATTATTAACATCGATAAAGCCGGGCGCCACATAACAGCCCGTCGCATCGATTATTCTTTTGGTCGCATCATTATGAAGATTGCCGATACTGACTATTTTTTCTTCCTTGATACCGACATCTGCACGAAACATGCGAGCACCCGTACCATCGATAATCGTCCCGTTTTTAATGATGACATCGTACATAAAGTTTGTTTTCTAGGATTTTTTGCATCCGAATACGGTTTCAATCAAACCGCACGTAAGAAGATATATTTAGGCTATCAATTGAGCCATCTCAATCAAACGATTCGAATAACCCCATTCGTTATCATACCATGCGATCACCTTGACCATGTTGCCGCCAACAACCTTAGTAAGAGAGATATCCGCAATGCTCGAATACGGGTTACCGATAAAATCAGAGGATACCAGCGGTTCATCGGTCACGGTAAAGACACCTTGATATCGAGACTCTTTCGAGGCCTTAACCAAAACATCATTCACCTCTTCAACAGTGACATCGCGTTTAAGGAGAAAAGTAAAATCCGTCAATGATACCACAATCGTCGGCACACGAACCGCCAATCCATCGAATAATCCGACAAGTTCAGGAATCACCTCGGTAACCGCGATAGCTGCACCCGTTGTCGTCGGGACGATATTGCCGGCAGCGGCACGAGCCCGACGCAGATCCTTATGCGGCCCATCCTGGAGGTTCTGGTCCGCGGTATAGGAATGAATAGTAGTCATCATCGCTTTCTCGATACCGAATGCCTCTTGGATAATCTTGGCAACAGGAGCGATACAGTTGGTGGTGCAAGACGCATTGGAGAGAATTGTCGTGTCACTAGCATACTTATCATCATTGACACCCAAAAGAAACGTGGGTACATCGCCGCCTTCTTTAGCTGGAGCCGACAAAATCACCTTTTTAGCACCGGCTTCGATATGAGATCGCATAGCATCGCCGTTCACGAATCGTCCCGTGCATTCAAGTACGACATCCACACTGAGCGTGCCCCAGGGCAGTTTCTTTGGATCCGGCTCCGCATACACCGGAATGGTCCTGCCATCGATAATCAAATTATTCCCTTCCACCTCAACGATCTGATGATACCGTCCGTACGCGGTATCATAGCGCAATAGATGTGCCAAAGTCTTGGCATCCGTCAGGTCATTGATAGCGACTACTTCGATATCAGCCTTGGTGCAAGCTATTTTAAGCGCTGCCCGACCGATGCGTCCAAATCCATTGATAGCGATTTTTTTCATAATTATGTGTATTTTGATATTTTATTGAAAAATCGTACGTGTTTTGAGTGAAATATCCCCTAAAATACCTAGGCTTTTCCAGCACTTCCGAAGGATTTCATTTTTTCTTTAACAGTCTCCTTGGTAGCATCCTTGGCGGCACCAAGAAGTTTACGAAGGTCTGTTTCATCGCTATTTTCAAGCGACTGCCTCAACTGACCGATAAACGACAATCGTATACTCGTATCAACATTAAAACAACTCACGCCACGCTTGATCACCTCACTGACCCGGTCACTTTCCCAATCCGAGGCGCCATGCATCACAAGCGGAATGGATACCGACTGCGCGATCGATACCAATCGATCATAATCGGGCGTCGGACGCTCTCGGAAAAAACCATGGGCATTGCCAATCGCGACCGCTAGCACATCGATACCGGTTTGCTCCACAAAGTCTTTCGCTTGTAGCGGATCGGTCATATATTCATCCCAATTGATTTCCTGCATTGAAAGCTCTCCTAAATACGGGACATTGCCGAGCTCCGCCTGAACACTTACCCCCTGCGCATGACAAAAATCAACCACTTTCTTCGTGATGGCGAGGTTGTCCGCGTAAGCATGGCGCGATCCATCATACATCACGGACTTGAAACCGATTTCAGTCACACGTTGCACTATTTCAAAACTCTTACCATGATCCAAATGGATACCGACGGGAATATCGGACATATAGCAATCAGCAACGGTCCGCACTAGATTATACATGGCGCGACCACCGGCATAGTCAAGCGTTTTCTCGGTCATCTGAACCACGACAGGGCTTTTCATCTCCAAGGCCGCCTCCAAAATGCCTCGCGTTGTCTCAAGATTGACCGTATTGAAAGCCCCTACCGCATATCCTCCCGCTCTTGCTTTCACCAACATTTCTTTAACATCGACGATCATACGCTTTTATTTAAACAGTTTATCAAAAATTTTCATCAATTCGACAGGGTTGAGACTTTCGCGCCCTACCAAGACACCGTCCATATCCGCCTCAATACATACCGCATCCATCAACGAATCTTTAACCGAGCCCCCGTACAAGATAGGTACTTTGTGTCCAAATGCTTCGCCATACTTCTGCAAAAGCATTCTGCGAATCATAATGCGCACCTGCATGATATCTGCTGTCGATGGCACCGCATCAGTACCAATAGCCCACCTTGGTTCATAGGCAATAATAATGCTGTCGAGCTGATCCTCTGAGACAATACTCATCGCTGAAGCGATCTGCTCCGCAATAACAACTCCCGTTTCTTCATTCTCCCGCTCCTCTTTGGTTTCACCGACGCAGATGAGAGCTGTCATATAATTACCCAGAACCGTTCCAATTTTTTTCGATATCTGTTCGTTGGTTTCACCGAAATATAAACGCCTTTCGCTATGACCACAAAGAACGGTTTCTACTCCGGACTGCCTGAGCGTAAGCGCCGATACTTCTCCGGTAAACGAACCTCGCGTTTCCCAAAAAACATTCTGACTCCCTAAAAATACACCCTGAGGGAGGCTTTTTGAAAATCGCTCCACAAAAAACATCGGCGGACATACGACCAGACGCACTGATTCACTCTGATATTCCGATTTCCAAGACTTCTGCAAAACACTGAGGTATTCATCGCATTCTTTCGCGGTAACAAGATTCATCTTCAAATTCGCAATCACGTATTTCATACTCAATGCATTTCAATCATTTATTTTTCCTCCAGTTGTTCCCTTAAAAACGCAGCCGCCACTTCCGGCTGGATAGTGGAGATTTCAACTCCCGTAGAAAGCTCGAATCCGGCCCAGACGGCGGTATGGGGCAATATCTCGATATGCCAGTGATATGCATGATAGTCTTTGCCGTCGCACGGAGAGGTATGGAGATAGAAATTGTACGGCGGATCACCCAGACCCTTATAGAGGGCTATCATTGCCTTCTGAAATACTTCCGCCAAGGCGAATTTTCCTTCATCGGTGATGCGCTCGAAATAAGGACTGTGCTTCTTGGGCATCACCCACACCTCGAAAGCAGCCCGAGAAGCGAAGGGACAAAAAGCGATGAAGTGCTCGTTCTCATAGATGACACGCTTACCGGTTTCGCTTTCATACTCCACCATCACCGAATACACCTTGTGTTTATGACTGCGCCAGTAATTCTCAGCACCCTTCAACTCCAACTGTACATACGGCGAAATGATAGGCACAGCCATCAACTGCGAATGCGGATGAGCGATGGATGCGCCCACTTCCGTGCCATGATTATGAAAAATTTGGATATACTTAACGTTTTTCTTCTTCATCAAGGATAGGTATCGATCCTGATAGGCATCGAAAATTTCCGCGATTTGCCACGTCTCCAACAAAGCTATGTGCTTATGGTGATCACGTGTGACGATAAGTTCATGATAACCTGTTCCCGTCATCGCGAAATAAGGCCCTTCCTCAAGAGAAC
Source organism: uncultured Bdellovibrionales bacterium (assembly GCA_964624415.1). GTDB lineage: Bacteria > Patescibacteriota > Minisyncoccia > Moranbacterales > UBA1568 > JAQTRS01. Next base: position 22,363 of record CAZUWR010000004.1, read on the forward strand.
TCGGTACTTTTCCGCGCGACACGGCCGGATACTTATTGGGAAATACGCGCAAACTCCAATCATGCTCGCCGGAATTGTAAATGAGAACATCCTTTTCCTGTCCGGTCTCTTCCGGATGCTCAAACAAGCACTCGTGTTCGGAAGCCCTTTCATGAGAACGCTTAAACGAAGCGAATTCGTCCGGGCGTTTCGCTCGAGCAGTCGCGATGATCACCCAATCCCCCGTCACGATATCTTGCCTCAATTCGGATTCGGTCGCAGTTGATTTGTGTATTTTTTTACCTGTGCGATTCATACGCGTGATTATGTGTTTTGGTCACCCCTTTACCGAAACCATAGTTATTTATGAAAAGATGCCCTGACCACATCGGCAGAGCGCTTCATTTTTAAGCGCTATCTTGTTTTTTGATTTTATAACGACCCATCATAAGGCGAAACCTCGTTGCGAATAAATCCTTCAAAACTTGTAAGTATCCGTTCGGACCAAAAAGCTTCACGGTCGATCCTTGTGCCTCATCAAGCCAACGGACTGGAAGCTGTTTTACCCGAAATCCCAAGGCGTGAGCCAAGGCCAAAAGCTCGAAATCAAAACCGAAGCGATCGACGACCATCCGTGAAGCAATCGCATCCGAAGCCTTTGCCGAAAGCATTTTAAAACCGCACTGCGTATCAGGATATTCCCATAGTCCGAGTATGGATTTGATAGCGACATTTCCCATATTCCCCAACCATTCACGGTATTTTGCCTGGTGCTTTTCGATATTGGCACCTTCGATATCGCGAGACCCGATCACCACATCAAAACCCTCTGTTTCGAATTCGGGTAAAAAAGTGTCAACATGATCGATAGACGTCGAACCATCAGCATCCATAAATACTCGGTATTTACCCTTCGCTTCAAGTAAGCCTTGTCTTACCACATACCCCTTGCCATGATTTTCTTTGTTTTCAATGACGCGAAGATTGGTTATTTGATCAGCAAAACCTCTGGCCACATCGCCCGTCGCATCCGATATGCCGTCGATAACCACCAGCACTTCAAAGGAAAATCCTTTCGTTTGAAGAAACTTTTCAATATCAAGCAGTGTCGATCCGATGCGATCCTGCTCTTTATAGGCGGGTATAATAACCGAAAGATAGATATCTTGTTCCATACACGTTCTTTACGAGAGAAATCCGAGCGATGAGACACCGATAAAGATTCACTCAATACTTATGTTCCCATTGTACCACACGCATCAAAAAAGAAACATATTTTCAGCATAATCCTCACATTGCGAAAGATTCTCAAAAAAGATACAATACAGATATTTCCATTTTCGTAAAAAATACATCTTTGACCCCTCACCATTATCTTCATGCGCTTCATACGATTCCTCAGGTGAATTCGCAAACTATGCGAAAACTTTTGGAGTATTTCGATACGCCAGAGGCTATATGGGAAGCATCTCCAGCAGCTCTCAAAGCATCCGGCATCGGCGAAAAGACACTTCTCGCCATACTTCATCATCGACCGAATATACTGATAGATACAGCATGGGAGTCACTACGGATATCTGAAATCACGCCTCTGCTTGAAAATGATCCGGGCTATCCGAAACTCCTCAAAGAAATACCCGCCCCGCCACCTCTTATCTATAAACGGGGTGTGTATGATTGGAATAGTGCTCCTATTATAACGATAGTCGGATCGCGACACCCCACAGCATATGGCATACGCGTCGCTGAAACCTTCGCTCAAGAATTGGCCTCGATCGGTATCTGCGTCGCATCCGGATTAGCCTTCGGTATCGATAGTGCGGCGCACAAAAGCGCAATCGAAGCGAAAGGAAATACCATAGCTGTGCTAGGCAATAGTCTCGACGATGCGTCCATCTCGCCTCGATCTCATCTCCCTCTTACTCACACCATTCTTCGTCAAAATGGCGCTCTTCTGAGTGAGTACCCGCCCGTTACAGCGGCCACACCCTATACCTTTCCTGCTCGCAACCGTATCCTAGCGGGTATCAGCCAAGGAACCATCGTCATTGAAGCCGCCACTCGAAGCGGAAGCCTTATCACTGCCCGCTATGCTCTCGAATTCAACCGCGAAGTCTTCGCCGTACCAGGATCTATCTTTTCCGATGCCTCTGCCGGGCCTCATGAGCTCATCCGATCAGGGGCCAAAATCGCCACATCTATCCGAGATATTCTCGAAGAAATCAAGCTTCAGATCGCTCCAAAACAAACTTCTTCAGCCACATCGCTCTTACTTTCTCCGCATGAGGAGACAATCCTTTCGATACTCTCTTCCGAACCCTTCCATATTGACAAGATTCTCAAAACCACTACACTGGAAACGTCTCAAGTCCAATCTACTCTAGTATTCCTTGAGGTCAAAGGGCTCATCAAAAACATCGGTGGTATGTGCTATATACGGCTCTAATAAAACACAAATAAGTCATCAATACCTACATTTTTATGAAACTTCTCATTGTCGAATCCCCTGCTAAAGCGAAGACCATTTCCAAATATCTCGACAATAAATACAAGGTCGTAGCCTCTATCGGGCATATCCGCGACCTTCCGAAAAGCAATAAGTCCGCCATCGACATCGAGGCGGGATTTGTGCCGCGCTACGAAATTTCAGTAGGCAAGGAAAAAGTGGTCTCCGAAATCAAAAGATTAGCTAAAGGATCCGACGAGATTCTCCTCGCAACCGACCCCGACCGCGAAGGAGAGGCTATCGCCTGGCATGTCGCGGAGGCTTGCGGTATCAAGAATCCGAAACGCGTCGTTTTTTATGAAATCACCAAAAGCGCCGTCCAAAAAGCAGTTACGCAGCCGCGTCTTATTGATCAGGATCTGCGTAAAGCGCAGGAGGCTCGCCGTGTCCTGGATCGGCTCGTCGGTTATGATCTGAGCGGACTTATTTGGAAAAAACTGCGCTACGGACTCTCTGCTGGAAGAGTGCAATCTCCGGCACTTCGGATCCTCGCCGAGCGAGAACGCGCTATTCATGCATTTATTCCCGAAGATTTCTGGGTACTGACCGCCCGAGTGCAAACCGGCAAGCATATTTCATTCAACCTTGTATGTTCCGAAGAACCCAAAACAAAAGAACGCTCAGATGCCATCATTGCGCTCGCCAAAAAAGAATCCTGGCATGTGGTCGATATCAAAGAAAGCGAAATCAAGCGCACTCCAAAACCACCCTTCACTACCTCTACCCTGCAACAGACAGCTAGCTCACGACTGGGATTTTCACCGAGCAATACGATGCGCATCGCTCAAAAGCTCTATGAATCCGGTTTGATCACCTACATGCGTACCGATAGCACGACTATCAGCACGGAAGCGCAGGCTGCAGCACTTGCGAAAATCGAAAAAAATTATGGCAAGGATTATGCTACGCTGCGCACCTTCCAGACCAAGAGTAAAAATGCTCAGGAAGCGCATGAGGCTATCCGCCCAACCGATATGTCTGTCGAACAAGGAGGGCTTACCGATGAACAAAAAAGATTGTATCGCCTCATTTGGCAACGTACTATCTGTTCTCAGATGAGCGATGCGAAGCTTTTGCGTACTAAAATCACTGCCAACACCCAAAGCGATTCACTCCCGAATTTTTTCATCAACGGTTCCCGTCTTCTTTTTGCCGGTTGGCTCACAGTCGATACGGATGCTCGTTCCGAAGACATCGAATTACCGAAAGTCACCATCGGTGAAATGCTTTCACTTATCGATATCGCATCCGAAGGAAAACAAACCGAACCGCCGCATCGCTACTCGGAAGCCGGCCTTATCAAGGAGCTGGAAAAACGCGGTATCGGTCGACCAAGTACCTATGCCAGTATCATCAAAACGCTTGCGGATCGTGAGTACACTATCAAGGAAGGTAAGGCCCTGCGCGTTACCGATACGGGCGAAATCGTCAGTGAATTTCTTGAAAAACACTTTGCCGAAATCGTCAGCGATTCATTTACCGCCGAAATGGAACAAGAGCTCGACGATATATCCAATGGCAAAAGGGATTACACTGAAACACTCCGCAATTTCTATACACCCTTTACTAAACAAGTGAAATCAAAAGAAAAAATGGAAAAAATAAATACACTCGAAGACGCTCCATCAGACATCCTCTGCCCTAAGTGTGATGGTCCTATGGTGGTCAAGCTTGGCCGTACCGGTAAATTTTACAGCTGTATGAAATTCCCGGAATGTGTCGGTGCTCGCACTATGGAAGGTAATGAATTGCAAGGACCGAAAGAAACCGGGGAGAATTGCCCGAAATGCGAAAGTAAACTCGTGGAGCGAGAAGGAAAATTCGGAAAATTTATTTCCTGCTCCAATTATCCGAAATGCAAGTATATCAAAAAGGAAGAAGGTCAATCCATCCCTACCACCGGCATCAAGTGTCCGCTCTGCAAAGATGGTGAAATGGCTGAAAGACGAGGCCGCTTCGGTATTTTCTACAGCTGCTCCAATTATCCGAAATGCAAGCACGCCATCAAAACCAAACCGACCGGTAACATCTGTCATTTCATCCGTCCGGACAAGGGTGATCAAGAATGCGGCGCACTGATGATGGAGGGCACCAAAACCATCCCCGAGCGCTGCTCCGATAAGACCTGTCCCAACCACAATCCGCACAAGCTACTCAAAAAGTAATCATCAAAAAACTCATCCAGAGGATGAGTTTTTTTGTATCTATAAGGAGATTAAATATCCTTATGCGATTATACCGTCTCCACCATCATAAGATTGGTGCTGCCCGACTGCCCGAACGGCATACCGGCAACGATAACGAAATGCTCACCTTTCTCAGCGAAGTCCTTTTCGACAAGCGCCTTGCGGGCTTCGGTGATAACCTGATCCAATTGCTGGAACGGGTCGGTCACATACGCGTAGCATCCGAATGAAAGCGCCATCTTGCGAGCCACACGTTCATTGGGAGTAAAGACAACGATATGCTGTGCCGGTCGATGACGAGCTACCATACGAGGGGTGAAGCTTGATTCGGTCAAAGCAACGATCACCTTAGCATCGATATCATGCGCGGTGTTGGTAACAGCGCTGGTCACTGAATCCACAACCTCACTCGATCCATCTGTTCCATCCTGGATGATATGCTTGTGAGGATAGTGTTTTTCCGTAAAAAGAGCGATACGGGTCATAGTCGTCACGGCTTCAACCGGAAACTTTCCCAAGGTGCTTTCTTCGGAAAGCATCACTGCGTCTGCACCATCCAAAATAGCATTTGCGATATCATTCACCTCTGCGCGAGTCGCTACAGGGGAATTAATCATAGATTCAAGCATCTGTGTGGCCACGATAACCGGCTTGCCCACCTGACGGGTCTTTGAAACAATCATTTTCTGCAAAACCGGCACCTGCTCCATCGGCACTTCCACAGCCAAGTCTCCTCGGGCCACCATAATACCGTCGGTCGCGGCCAAGATGGCATCGAAATCTGCGATAGCCTGGGGTGTCTCGATTTTCGCGATAATCTGAGCCTTCGATCCGCGCTCTTTTAAAATGGCTCGCAATTCCTCGATATCGCTCGCCTTACGAACGAATGACAATGCCATAAATTCCACATCGTTAGCGATACCGAATTCCAAATCCTTGCGGTCCTTTTCGGTCAAACAACTCATTTTGATATCCGTACCCGGAAGATTGACACCGCGGCGACCTTTGGTATCACCACCTACGATAATCTTACAAATAATTTCCTGTCCTTCGACACGAACAACTTCCAGTCGCTTCTTACCATCATCGAGCAACACCGGCTCGCCAGGCTTGATTTCATTGATCAAATTGACATAACTGATAGATGCTTTGTGTTCATCACCTACGCAAGACTGATCTGTCGTCAGAACGAACTCTTCACCGGATGTCAAAGTCACACGTTCCTGATAGAATTCACCGATGCGAATCTTCGGACCGGAAAGATCCTGCAACACAGCAACAGCTCGTCCGAGTTTCTTGGAAAACTTGCGTACCATATCGAATGAGCGCTGATGCTCCTCGAAATTTCCATGCGAAAAATTCAAACGGGCCACATTCAAACCCGCTTCGATCATTTTCGGCAACACATCTTCCTGGGCCGATGCCGGTCCGAGCGTCGCTACGATCTTCGTTTTTTTGACGTGCTTCATAACATACTGTCAATCAATAATAAAAAGGGTTCGCACCCTGAAATCCCAGTATGTACCCAAAAACAAAGTTTCCTTTATTTCCTTGTTCCATACCAGGAATAACACCTCAAATCCTACTCCTTATCGTAGAAAAAGTCAATTCTGTTACTCCTTGGTGACACGCAGTATTTCCTCAAGCGAAGTAATTCCTGAAACGGCTTTCATAAAGCCATCCTGTACCATCGTCGCCATCCCGGATTTCTGCGCTTGATTATCCAAAGCTTCGGTGGTTGCGGATTGCGTTACCAGTTTTTTGATCTCGGTCGTCATCTCAAGCACCTCATAGATACCCATTCGACCATGATATCCCTCGCCACCGCACTGATCGCAACCCTTTGCGCGATAAAAAGCGATTGACTCCCAGCCCTTCTTGATATCGAGTTTTTCTTTCAGGGTATCTTGTTTCGCCAAGAACGCCATAAGATTATCCATATCGAAAGTCTTGGCGAAAGTTTCAACCTCCTTTGCATCGAGATGATATTCTTCACGACATTCGGGACATAATCGCCGTGTCAGTCGCTGAGCGATAATGACATTGACGGTAGATGCGATCAAGAACGGCTCAGCACCCATATCAAGCATACGCGGCAGCGTCGCGGCAGCGCTGTTGGTGTGAAGCGTGGAAAGTACGAGATGCCCGGTCATAGCGGCGTGCAAGGCGATTTCAAGCGTCTCTTCATCGCGGATTTCCCCCACCATGATGATATCTGGATCCTGACGAAGAAGCGAACGGAGTGCCGCGGCGAAGGTCATATTGATCTTCGGATTGACCTGGGTCTGATTGACGCGTGGCATACGATATTCTACCGGATCTTCGACCGTACTAATATTCACCTCGGGCGTATTGAGAATATCGAGTATCGTATACAACGTCGTGGTTTTTCCACTTCCTGTCGGACCTGTTACCAGTACCATACCGTTTGGCTTACGGATTTCCCGATGAATCGCCTCCAACGAATCACCCGAAAATCCCATTTTCTCAAGCGTCAAACCATGCGAGCCTTCATCGAGCAAACGCATCACGATTTTTTCACCATCAAAAACGGGCAAGATGCTTACGCGAAAAGAAATCTTATACTCATCATTATGGATTTTAAAACGGCCATCCTGAGGCAGACGATGTTCATCGAGTTTCAAATTGGAAAGCACTTTGATACGAGCCACCAAACCGAGCGCCACATCTTTTGGCAGTGTCATCGCATCATGCAAGATACCGTCGATACGATACCGCACATGCACTTCCTTATCGGACGGTTCGATATGGATATCACTCGCAGACTGCAAAATAGCATGCTTGAGCAGCGTATCTACCACGCGAATAACCGACATACCGCGTGCCGCCTTCTCAAGATTTTCCTCCGTTTCCTCGGTTGCAAGCGATTCGACGTCACCGCTTATCATTTCCCCGAAATCAGCCTGGAGGCTTTTCTCGTACTGCTTGAGAATTTCTTGTATGTTTTCCTGGGTTGTTAGACACGGCACTATCTTGAATCCTGTCTTTTTCTTGATGAAATCGATAGTCTGCAAGTCATCGGGATTAAGCATGGCCACCTTGATATTGGCGCCCGTTTTCTCGAATGCCACGATACGATACTTCTTCGCGATCGGCTCCGGAATAAGCTGGAGTATCTCCGTAGGGATCACGCTTTTGTGCAGATCGACAAAAGGTATGCCTAAAATATAGGCATACATCTTTTGTATATCCATTTCGCTCAAAAGCTTCCTTTCTAAAAGCACATCACCCATCGGCTTCCCGCTCGAAATCGATTCCTGATAGACACTCTCAACAACATCCTTACCGATAAGACCGGCATCAAGGAGAAACTCTTGTAATTGTGTATTGCCTATGCGCATACTTTTTTATTTTTGTTTACACATTCAAGTATCTTTCTTGTCCTCAGTATACCATATTTTTAAAGACAGAAGACACCTTCAAAAAGTCGTTACGCTCTACTATCGCCTGAAAAATTATTTGGTCAAGATGATGCTATTGGTCGATGCGTCATCACTTGATTGCGGAGATACTACGGCAACAGGATTCGCTTCGACTGAGAAAGTATCCATCTTGTCGGTCCGTGGAGGCGGAGCAGGAGGATATACATTAAAGTTTATAGGAAGCGGTTTGGCGGGTACGATCGGCTGTGATGAATCCGATTGATGTGTAGCCTCTTCATTGGTGATGCGCTCTTCCAAATGATGCATCGCGTCCTCTTCCTTGCGCATTTTTTTCAACAATACAACGATAATCACTATAAGAACGATTACCGCGAAAACGCCTCCGGCAATAAACCAGCGTGTCGAAGTAGGCATAGATGAGAAAGCCTCCTTCTTTTCATCCCAACGAGTATCCACTGAACGACCTTCTGCCATCATCGCCTTGCACTGATCGATATGGGACTGCACATACGTACGGGTTCCGAAAGAATTATTACTTTTCGCTGCCAACTCGAATTCATCTACGGCATCCTTGCAGTGACGCTGCTCTTTATAGGACAACCCTGCCAAATAATGCCTCGGATAAGAAGATGTATTGATTGATGATGGCATATTTGCATCCGGCAAGGCGAATTGTTGAGCTGAAGCGATCAGAACACTCGCCGGCAAGGCGAATGCGAAATTATCCCCTTCCTGGCGATCGCTATTGTCCGCCTGAAAAGTGACCAATCCTACAACTTCGCCCTTATCATTCACCATCGGCCCACCGCTGGAACCGTGCGAAACCTTAGCGTCCGTTTGAAAAATCTTGAAATCCTTTTTCTGAGAATCCTTGATAGCGCTCAGCACGCCCTGCGTGAGCGTCGATTCCAAAAGATTCTTTTGATTGAATTCGGCCGATGCCGGAAAACCGAAAATGGAAACCTTGTTCCCCTGGGTCAAACCATCCGAAGTGCCTATTTTCAAGGTAGGAAGATTGGTTTGATCGATTTTTATCAAAGCAACGTCCTTGTCATCTTTTGAAAAATCATCATTGACGCTTATCATTTTTGCCGGAAAACCGCTCTGGAACAAATCTTTCAATTCTTCCTGCGGAGATTTCGGATCCAATACGACGATATTTTTATCTATCGTGAACTGGCTATTGGTAGCGATGTAATCCCGTGCCTGATCACCCATACCCTTCACTATTTTTTTCAATGACTCTTGATCCTTATACTTTTCCAGGACTTCAGGAGAAACATCTTTCGGATTCCTGGAAATCTCCTGCACGGCAGCATTAGCTACCAATGCCATCACCTGAGCAGCAACTACCTCTTTGATAGTTTGTCTTGAGACGACGTGGGAGTTTGTCATGATATATCCATCAGAATTCACCACAAAACCACTTCCTTCGATATACGTATCGAATGGCACATCGAGTTTGTTCGGGCTCTCGGACATCGGCGTAAATGAAAGCGTCTTGAGGCTGATATTGAAATTCGGCACGACAGCATGGCCTTTTACACGCTCCACAATACGCACTACCCCTGGCTTGGTCAGTGCCACAACATCTTCTTGACTGATATTTTTCGGAACCGCTGAAACCTCAGCTGAAGGTTGCTTCTTCAAAAAAGAGACATACCAAAAACAACCTCCGGCTATAGCGAACACTGCACCGAAAACCGCTATCACAATCCACCATTTTTTTTGCATAGTTTTATTTTTGTATGATCGATGTTAAACCACATATATCCATCATACCCCATATCATACAAAGGCAAAAGAAAAATCACCCCGATACCGAGAGTACCGGAGTGATTCCACGAAAAGTCCGTCCTGTGATACTACATCATTCCTCCCATGCCGCCCATACCCGACATATCCATACCGGCGGATTCTTTTGCTTCTACAATATCCGTCACTGCTACCTCGGTCGTAAGAAGAAGGGCTGCCACTGAGACCGCATTTTCCAAAGCAGCTCGTGTCACCTTGAGCGGATCGATGATGCCCGCCTTGATCATATCTTCCTCATACGCATCCTCATTGGCATTGTAACCGAAATTCACATTCTTGCTTTTCGTCACCTCATTGAGCACGACGGCCGGATCCTGTTCGCCCGCATTGAGAGCGATCTGACGGAGCGGCTCGCTCATGGCACGAAGCAGCGTGTCATATCCTGCTTTCACTTCCATATCCAGCTCGATATTTTTTTTCTTGTTCTGCGCCATCACCGTGACAGCCGCCCTGGCCAGCGCGGTACCGCCGCCGGCCACCACACCCTCCTCCACGGCCGCCTTGGTCGCGGACAAAGCATCTTCCATCTTATCAAGCATATACTTCGACTCGGTTTCGGTCGCAGCACCCACACGGATCACCGCCACACCGCCCACGATCTTGACCAACCGCTTCTGCAACTTCTCATAATCATAATCGCTCGGCTTCTTGCCCTTAGCAACCAAATCCTTGATCTGCGACTTGATCAAATCGACGCGGGCATCGATATCTTTTTTCTTACCCTTGCCACCGACAATCATCGTCTTATCTTTGGTAGCGATGACCTTCTGCGCCTGACCCAGTGATGAAAGCTCGACATTTTCCAACTTCATTCCCTTAGCCTCGCTAATAACTTCACCACCCGTCAAGATAGCGATATCATCCAGCACCACCTTGCGGTTGTCGCCGAATTCCGGTGCCTTGATGGCCAAGACATTGAGCACGCCGCGCAATTTATTTACCACCAGCATCGCAAGCGCTTCGCCATCCACGTCTTCGGCAATAATGACCAATTCCTTCTTGCCGCTTTGCGCCAATTTCTCCAGTGTCGGCAGAATTTCTTTCATTGATGAAATCTTGGCATCAGTGATAAGTACGCTCACCTCTTTGAGTTCGGCGGTCTGCGACTCGGCATCCGTCACCATATATGGTGAGACATAGCCCTTGTCGAAACTCATACCCTTGACCACTTCCTTAGAGAGTCCGAAGGTCTGCGATTGCTCGATAGTGATCACGCCATCCTTGCCGACCTCCTCCATCACATTGGCGATCATGTCGCCCATCTCGCGCGACTCGGCTGAAATAGTCGCTACCTGCGCAATCTCTTCTTTCGAATTGATTTTCTTGGAATTTTTTTGCAACACCGCCATCACCTCATTCTTGGCAGACTCCATCCCGCGACGGATTTCCACCGGATTGATACCGGTCTCCACGAATTTCAATCCCTCGCGGATAATAGCCTGCGTCATCACGGTCGCAGTGGTCGTGCCATCGCCCGCCACATCATTGGTCTTGTTGGCCACTTGCTTGATGAGCTGCGCACCAAGATTCTCGAACTTGTCTTTTAACTCGATTTCCTTGGCGATGCTCACGCCATCATTGGTGATAACCGGTGATCCGTAACCGCGATCCAAAATCACATTGCGCCCTTTGGGTCCGAGCGTCACCTTGACCGCATCCGCCACCTTGTCGATACCGATTTTCATTTTCTTGCGAGCGTCTTCGTTATACGCAATTTGCTTTGCCATATCATTGTGTAGGGATATTCATGTTTGGCACATTTCGTCGTTCTCCCGACGCGTCGGGACGCCTAAACAAAACTCAAACCTGAACATCCTTTGAGATTACTTTAACAGCTTACCTTTTCATATTAGCACTCTTTCATAGAGACTGCTAATATCATTGTAGGAAAATCAAAAAAGACTGTCAAGAATATCATCTACTCTCAATCAGTCTTTTTCTCTCTATCCTTACTATCCCTCGAAACTTAACGCTGTTCTTTGTATTGCTTGTTCAACCGCACAAACAAAGACCCAACCGCGATCATGGCAAATCCAGCCAAAATAAGCGCTAATGGCCACCCGAAACTGTCGGCGAAGTATTCTCCTGTGATCTTGAAAATATACCCGACGAGTGCGAGTGATCCAATAATCAGGAAGGATCGGCTCCGTAATGGCAAACTCAAGAAAACCGAACCGAGCGAAAGTCCTGGAAAAATGAGTTCCCAAAAAATACTCTGATCCGGAGCGTATCCACCCAAAGTAAGCGCCGCACCGAAAAAGAATACGAGCCCGAATGAGTACAAATACTGAGTCAAGAGTACAAGACGATTCTGGACAAACGCATGTCCGAGCAATACATAGACCAAACCGATAATCAGGAATTGATACGAAGCGAAATCACCTTCCGAAAAGATCGCCGTTCCGGAAGCGAGCCAACCGGTGATGCTCCAAAACAATCCCGTACCGAACACGATACCAAAAAACGCGAAGAGGTCTTTGACAAATACCCTATACGAAACCACATATGCTGCAAAAAGCGCCGCATAAATCACGCTCATCGCCCCGAATCCGGACGTATCTGCACCCATTTCATCCAGTGTCACAAACAATCCTATCGGCAAAACGAAAGCCGCGATCAAGTGAAACGCCTGCCCTATGGTAACGCGTGCCTCCTCACGGGAAAACATCACACCCAAAAAGTATGCCAATACACCCGAGCCGAGCGTCGACACAATCCGGGTAAATACACTGAGCTCATCCCAATGCTGCGAAAGAAAAATACCGATACCGATCACGACAATACCTCCGCCCAAATAGTACAAGATGTCCGCCATATGAAACGCTGGTGCGGATACGACTTCCGTAGATGCAGCCCCCTCGTCATATGCCCTCACCACTTCTTCGCGCGATACCTGTTTTTCCTGAGATAACAGCGTTATCCCCTGGAGCAATTCTTCTTTATTCATACAAGGATATCTTATTGGTTTATCCACCCGACAAACTCGAAATCATACGCATTATTGACTCCGCGCAATTCCAGCTTCTGACTGACCAAATGCCCAGTCAGATATAAAGCCGGTACGGAGCTACCCCCGAATGGCCCGCTATACCCACCACTTTGAGAAACCTTGAAGCCATCAGACGATTGAATACGGTCATCAAGCTTCAACTGCGCCGCCTCATCAAAAGCAATACTCCTGCTTTCGCCAGTCGCCACATCATAGCGATACAGATGCGGTTCGACATACTGAGCCTTCATCGTCTCCGGTACTGAATCATCTCTTCGTGTCTCTTCTTTCACCAACTTACCGTTCACGACACGCACCGCATATGAGGGAATGACATACCCTTTCGTTGTATCGTTGGCAACATACACAAAACCATACGCGGGCTTCGGCGCCCACAAGCGAGGCAGATAGATACTCCCCGCCACGAAAAGTATCATCGCCACAGGCAATGCGACTGCCAACCACACCGACCAATTCTTTTTGATATCCATAGAAATAAAAAATAATAGTTTATGCTAGCTATTGCACTTTGCGTTTAGAAACTAATTTACGAAAACATCTGTTTCTCCTGTATCATCAAGGTTTAATACGGATTGACTCTCAGCTCTGATTATTATCCGGAAAGCGCCTACTATTTCCGCCGGAATTTCAATCTCTGTTTTAATATCCATAGATTTTCCAGGTTTTAAAAATACGGTTTCCGGAATATTTTTAATATTTATCCGTACCGGTAAGGTCAAATTTTTATCAATATTATAAACGGATGCATCCGCACTAAGATGATAGGTGTCTGCATTCAGACCTAAATTAGTTACTTTAAATTCGTACGAATTCATCCCTTTCTGAAAATTTGACTTATATGGAGCTTTTACGCTTACACTATAAGGGGTCTCTATTTTTGAATTCTCTTCAAATGATATCCCTACATTAGAATCATTCGAGTGCCTTGGTAGATACATACTCCCCGCCACAAATATGATTATGGCCACAGGTAACACGACCGCCAACCACACCGACCAATTCTTTTTGATATCCATAAAGATAAAGCTTAATAAAATACAAATGCTTCCTAATGCCAGTATATCACCTTCGGACACATCTTCAAGAAATTGAAAGACTCCTCCATTACTGAAAGAGCCTTTATACTTACGGGTATTTTACCCACAAAATCATCGTTGCCGTATAAACGGCACAAAATGACGCGAAAAGAAAGAAGAGTGACATATTGCCAAACCATAATGCATACGCCATCCAGCATATGACGCTGAGGTTATACACGGTAATCATGCCTATAGATACACTACCTCTCGTTTTATTCTTGACTATCAAATACGGTTGATGACACGTCATCACGACACCTGTATAGCCAAGGACTTGAAACAAAACGCTCCGCCACTCATCATGCAAAATCATAATGAGAAGCGTGCTCCAAAGCACAAGGTACAACAATAGCTCGGATTTCCGCATCCGATATCCGTACATCATCACACCCACAATAATAGGGACATACAGGATACACCGTACGATGCCCTGAAACTGCATGACGTAATCCTTGGTTGCCAATCCCTGCACAATGAATCCGGCAAACATAACCGTAAAGGTCATTGTCCAAATCAAAGAAACGCTCTTCGGATTTTTGGTCCAAATTCTCCAGGCCTGATCAAGCTGACCAAAGCCTCCGATGATACCGAACAGTATCACCATTAAACCGGAAATAAATCCGGGTACATCTTGTACATACGCACTCATTTCCCCACCTCGCTTCATTGATTGTTAATATACTATCACGACCCCTTATTGTAGCATACTCACAGCAAAAAGTCAAGCAAAACAGGGCGCAATTGGCTAAACTACCGACATTGGCTATACTGGAAAAAGATTCATCACAACGACAATAACTATGGAAACATTCCCGGAAACACCTCAACAGATATCAAAAACTGAGCTCTTCTACCAAGAACTCCTCGAAAAAGCGCTCGCGTCCATTCCTGAGTCCGGAGCCGTCATGGTCATAGGACCGCTTTTCATCTTGCGTCCCACTACGGAAAATCTTTCGATACTGCAAAAAGCCCAACAGGATTTGCGCAAGCAAGGCCAGGAAGTCTTCGATCAGCGTCCTTTCTTGGATATCTCCCTCCCTGACGCGCCTTTCGACTACCAGGTGAAATTCCCGCTCTTTTTCAAAAAACTCATTCAATCAGGAAAAATAACCGCCTGTTACCTCATGGACGATTGGGAAAAGTCTGAGGGTACTCGAACCGAAGTGGAGTATTGCAAAGAAGCCGGCATCCCGATTTTCAAACTCTAAGAACCTGTCGATAACCTCATATCAAGTATCGGGCTACACCTTGAAAATCATCACATCGCCATCCTTGACGATATATTCTTTACCCTCAAGACGAAGCTTGCCGGTCTCGCGTGCCTTGCCCCAGGCTCCGGCATCGAGCAGGTCCTGCCAATGGATCACTTCCGCGCGGATGAATTTGTCTTCGAAGTCGCTGTGGATGGCTGCGCCTGCCTGCGGCGCGGTCGAGCCCTGCTTGATCGTCCAAGCACGCGTCTCCTGTTCGCCCGTGGTGAAAAAAGTCATCAGTCCCAAAAGCGAATAGGCTTTGCGGATCAAATCGTGAATATGCGATTGCAATTCCAACTCCTGTTTATCCTCCTCGGACATATCCATCAATTCCTCCTCGATCTTGATATCCAATCGCACATACGGCTTTTCCTCCAAGTGTGCCGGAAGCGTCGCCTCAAGATCCGACATATTATACACATACAAAAACGGCTTGGCGGTCAAGAGCGACAACTCGATCATCAGCTTCCTCACGGCTTCGTCCTGCATATTGACGGGCACGGTATTGGCGAGCTGTCCTTTGGACAACCCTGTTTCCAAAGCCTCAAGCACCCCGAACTGCGCGATCGCTTCCTTGTTGCCGGCGCGCACTTCCTTGATACTGCGAACTTTGCGCTTGGCGATGGTTTCCATATCCGCCAAAATAAGCTCGGTATTGACGATATCGATATCGTGCTCACCATCCACCTTGTTGTGCACGTGGATGATATTCGGATTTTCGAACAAACGCACCACCTGCACAATGGCATCCACCTCGCGGATATTGGCCAAAAATTTATTCCCCAATCCCTCGCCCTGACTTGCCCCTTTGACGAGTCCCGCGATATCCACAAATTCCACCACGGCCGGTACGATCTTTTTCGTCTTGGACATATCCGACAATTGCTGCAAACGGGTGTCCGGCACTTCCACGATGCCCACATTGGGCTCGATAGTGCAGAATGGATAATTGTTGATATCCACCGTTTTGCGCGTCAATACCTTGAACAGGGTTGATTTCCCCACATTCGGCAGCCCCACGATTCCAACTTGCAATGCCATAAGAGTAGTATTAAAAAAATATCTTGTTTCTTGCTCGGGTATTCAAAATTTTTGTCCAAATAGACTCGGGCTGTATGTTTTTTATCTAAAAATATCCCTCACTCGACACAATCAATGGCTATTTTTAGAAAAAACATACGCCCTTAAACAATATTTGACCAAAAATTTCAAACACCCAAGCGAGAAAATGTAAGCGTGACTATACCCCATTCTAGCGGAAAAATGGGGAAAAGTAAAGGTTTCGGCATTGTGAGGCAAAGTAAAAAGCGCCGGGAAGATACATTGTCTCTATATTATTATAGAGACATATCTTCATCGACGCTTCGGTGCTCGGTTTCGAGCAGAAACTTAGTACATATAATGCACATACGAAAAAGTGGGTAAACACAGGTAATAGTAATGACTCGTTGATTTGTAGCCATTTTTTACCGCTGTCACTGTGCTGGTTTTGCCATCGCACGATGAACCAAAAGTGAGCGTTCCGCCAAACAGATGAAACTTTTTTTGCCCAGACGCAGGCTCGAATTTTTTTATTGACTGTGTTTTTGACCTTTGTCCCCAATCTTCTGGGATTTTCATCATCGTTCCCGCCGGCGTTACCTGGATTTGATGTTTTCTTTCTTGCTGATATTTCTGGTGTTGCTGATCAATCAGCGCACCGATACCATTTTTTTTATACTGTTCATGCTGCGCTAAAATACCAAGCGCCACTACTACTGCTACACTTACTGCAGTAAGTGTAATCACGAGTACCCGCAAAAATTCGGCTAATGTATACTCGCCCATGTTTTTTATTTTGAAACTACGTGTTTTCATAACAAAGCCCTCCACAGGCTGGTAAAAAAATTTAATTTGTTAAAGAGTCTTCGAGTGTTATTTCTTATAATATAAGTCACTGCTCGAAAAAATAGTTTAGCATAAAAAAGAGTCGATGTCAAGCAATTTCATCGATTATGGCTTATAAAAGCCACTCAGAAATGACGCTTTTCGAGCCGGTATTCTCAATCCATCTATCTTGCCCTATAATGCCCATACAAGCCTAATTTACTTCATACGAAACGTTATGATCAATAAGTCCATATTCAAAGCCTATGACATCCGAGGTGTCTATCCGAGCGAAATCAACGAAGAAGCCGCCTACGCCATCGGTCGCGCCGCCGCCCAGCATTTCAAGGCCAAGACCATCGCCATCGGGCGCGATGCGCGACAGTCGAGCCCAGCGCTGTTTGCAGAGCTCTCCCGAGGTATTATGGACGCCGGCTGCGATGTCATCGATCTAGGCATCCTCACCACCCCGATGGTGTACTTCGCCGCTTGGAAAGTGGCGCAGGCGGATATGGTGATTTCCGTCACCGCCTCGCACAATCCCCCACAGTACAACGGTATGAAATTTGCGCTCAAAAACGCTATCCCCGTCGGCGAGAACAGCGGACTCAATGAAATCCGAGATATCGCGCTCGCAGGAACATTTGAAGAAGTGTCCACGCAAGGCACACTCTCCGCTCAGGACATCAAGCCGGAATACTATGACTATTTCGCTTCCTTCGCGAATTTCGGCGACAAGCAATTCACCATCGTCATCGACACAGCCAATGCTATGGGCGTGCTTGAGCTGGAAGTCTACAAACGCTTCCCGAACAACCTGCACATCGTCAACCTCTACGATGATCTGGAGCATCCCTTCTCCGCGCACGAAGCCAACCCTCTCCGATTAGACACCCTTGAAGAACTTCAGGCCAAGGTGGTGGAAATCGGTGCGGACTTCGGCATCGCGTTCGACGGTGATGCTGACCGTGTCGGCTTCGTCGATGAAAAAGGAGAGATCATCCCGATGGATTTCGCCACCGGTATGCTCGCTAAAGAAATCCTACGCACCAATGCGGGGGCAACCGTTCTCTACGACCTGCGATCTTCCAAAGCCGTCAAAGAGGTCATCGAAGAAAACGGTGGTGTGGCTATCGAATGCCGCGTCGGACACTCCAATATCAAAAAACAGATGCGCGAAGACGGCGCGCTCTTTGCCGGCGAGCTTTCGGGCCACTACTATTTCAAAGAAAACTCCTACGCCGAAGCGGGAACGCTCGCATCCCTCATCCTCCTCAATCTGATGACAGAAACCGGCAAGAAAATGTCCGAGCTCTCTTCGGATCTCAAGCGCTATTTCCATTCCGGAGAAATCAACAGTGATGTCGAAGATAAAGATGCTGTCCTCGCTACCCTCAAAGAAAAATATGCTGATGGCGAGATGCATGAGCTTGACGGCCTCAAGGTGACCTATCCGACCTGGTGGTTCAATGTCCGCCCTTCCAACACCGAGCCGCTCCTGCGCCTCAATATGGAAGCCGATACCAAGGAATTAATGGAAGAGAAGCGCAACGAACTCCTCGCTATCATCCGAGGCTAGTCAAAAGAAAAATCTTAGGGTATACTAGAAGCGAAAAGCCTTCAGAACAGAGATTCGAAAAACTGAAACCCACCTGTTAGTCAGGGAAAATTATTTTTTCCGATGTTATAATTTTTGGGATTCATCCGTTTCTCTCGCATTGAGGGCTTTTTACTTACAAAACCCTCCGCATAAAACTTATTCTTCCTTATGACTCATACATGGCTCCAGAAACTCACTGCCAAATTTGATCGCACCATTCACCGTGTGCAACTCGCGCACGCCCTGCACTCCGTTGCACTTTCTTTTGTCGGCATCTATGTGCCGGTCTTTTTGCTGACACATGGCTTTTCACTCATCGGAACCATTTTCTTTTTCATTGTCTTCCATCTCGTCGGTCTCGCTCTCGGACTCACACTCTGCCCCTTTCTTATGCGTCGATGGGGACTCGTACAAACACTGCGTCTTTCGTATCCGATACAGATAGCCTTCTTTATCACGCTCAATCTGATGCCGACTGCAGATATTCCTTGGTATGTGGTCGCATCATTGGGAGGAATGGCCACCTTTTTGTACTGGATGCCGCTCAATATCCTCCTCGTCAAGTATGCGGATGAGAAAAAAATGGGAAGCGATATGGGGATGTTCTTCGCTCTGCCGAAAATATTCGGTGTCGCTGGGCCACTTATCAGCGCTCTCCTTATACCGTTTTTCGGATTTTGGCCGATGTTCATCGTCAGCGGCATCGGACTGCTCATCGCCTATACGCCGTTACTGGGTCTTCAAAAAGAAAATCTCTCAGTGGATTTTAGATTTTCGCAAGCCCTTGAGAAAATAAAGAAACGCAAGCTTCTCTTTTTTCTGGAAGGCTTCGACAATATCATCGAAGAATCCGAATGGTTTTGGGGCATCCTCGTCTTCTTGGTCATCGGCTCACTCTCGGCACCGGGCATTGTCGGCGGATTAGAATCCCTGGGCGGCGCACTCTTCGCCCTTCTTGTTGGAAAACACGCCAATAAAAGCGCGCTCAAGCTCATTCCCCTCGCCTCCGTCGGATTGATCATTCTCTGGATATCGCGATTCTTTATCGAAAGCCCTCTGTCGGCGTACCTCATCACCATCGTCACCTCATTTGTCATGACACTCTTCCTTGTTTCATACTTCAGCCTCATTTACAAAAATATCAAGAATGATGACGAGGAAACATTCCTTATTCTTCGAGAAATCCCCACGGTGATCGGCCGTATGATAGTGTTTGGCATCATTATCCTGGTCGCCTCCCATCCGAAACAATTCTTCATCCTTCCGATCGCGACTATACTCTTTTTATTGTTGTTTTTCTTTATCAAACGAAAAAGGCTCTTAGCAGTATAAATACCCGCAAGAGCCTTCGATACTCGCATATCATTGTCCTCGTGTAATCTCAAAGCCAAGCTTCGTCCATTCATTGAGACCGCCCGTCACATTGACCGCATTCTCAATTCCTAAATCTTCCAGGTTAGCGCAAGCTCTTTGACTACGATTGCCGCTTTGGCAATGTATATACACAGTATCGTATCGTCTGAGGTTTTCAAGATGTTTCTCGATCTCATCCAGTGGCATACTCACCACACCCGGAATACGTACCGTGGTATATTCCTCCGGTGTCCGCACATCGATGACCAGGATATTACCTCGCTCCTTGGTTTCTAAAACAGCCTGAAGTTCCTGAATGGAAATGTGTTTCATAGTATAAAAATTACTGCTTACGCTTGTTCTTTGAGTAACTGTCTGCAATATTTTCGTTTTTTGCTTTTGCAGAGTGTTTTTTCGAACTGCCGGGTCAAAGACGAAAGGCGAGAAAAAATACTATACAAAAGCCAAAAAATAAGAGGAAAAAGATTTTAGACAGTTACCAAAACGATTTTACTGATCCATATATGATAGCACAAAAAAATAAGGAGGGTGTCAAATAACGACGCCCTCCTTTTCTTATCTTCACCCAAGGAGTTTTCTCCAATGGGCGAAACCATATGCCAATAAAGCGACTTCGCTCGCTATAACCATAAGAGCGAGCGGTATAATGGTATACTCGACGGATAGCCGATCAAACCAGTAGACCTGTGCGATGATGAAAAATGAACAGATCTGATGCATCATCATACGCAGCTTGCCAGCCCAATGAACTTCCACGGCTTCACGTTTCCGTATACGCAGCAGCCATGCTCCCGAAAACATGATAATGCCCTCGAAGATACCTATACCTGCCATAGGAATCAGTATATCGGAACCGAAAAGCCACCACATATTCACGAGCGTAACGCCGACATCGCAACGATCCCGAAAAGGATCGATACGCTTACCCAGATAGGTATGTCGCTTATCAAACTTATCAGCTACCCATCCATCGAGAGCATCTGAAACCGCCACAAAAATCTGCAACACCGGAATCCATATTTTATGTGTTCCAGTCACAAAAAAATACATCCGGA
The DNA here is from genome assembly GCA_964624415.1 of uncultured Bdellovibrionales bacterium. GTDB lineage: Bacteria > Patescibacteriota > Minisyncoccia > Moranbacterales > UBA1568 > JAQTRS01. The sequence continues at coordinate 43,490 of CAZUWR010000004.1, forward strand.
CGAATACGGCGATAAGCCCGGAAACTGTAATCGCATTTGCGGCTGTGAGCTTCTCGTCTGTTACAGGAAAGGTAGATGCATTCCTTCCCGTAAAACGATCTGTAAGGAAGCTCCAAGTCCTGTATACTTTTCCGTTAAGATCAATTGTTGTTAAAAAACTATACCTCTGTGCAATATTCATATCCCTCACCCCTCGTCGATTTGAAAAAATTTATTTCTTGTATGGAAACAAGCTCACAACTACCAATTACGGTAGACTGCGCGACTCATTTCGTAATAGAACCATACTCCATATCACGTATTTTGTCAAGTATCTTCCCCTCACGAAACGCAAAAACACCCCGACCGAAGCCGGGGCGTTTTTTGAATGTGGCAGGATTACACCTCGATCACGACCGGGAGCACCATCGGGCGCCTTTCGGTTTTGGTGAAGAGGAATTGTCCGACCACCTCGCGGATATTGTTTTCGATCGTGCGCCAATCGATAGAGGTGTCTTTGGACGTATTGTCCTTGACCACCTTGAGGACTTTACGCTTCGTCTCATTGACGAGGTCGAAGTTTTCCTTGACGTGGATGAAGCCGCGGGACGTGATCTGCACATTACCGAGCACCTTCTTGGTCTTGTGATCCACAAGCACCGTGATGGCGATCATGCCGTCTTGCGACAGCATCTGTCGGTCGCGGAGCACCACATGCCCGATATCGCCGATACCCAGTCCATCCACGAAGACATAGCTGGTGTCGATTTTCTTGGGCAAGAGCTTGACGGATTGTCCGTCGTTCTCCAGGATATGCCCGTTGTCCATCACGAAGACCTTGTCTTTCGAATAGCCGTTCTTGTAGGCCAATTTCGCGGCTTCCTTGAGGAAGAAGTGATTACCGTACACCGGGATGAAATAGGTCGGCTTGACCTGATGAAGCATCTCGATGATACCGCTCGCGGTACTGTGGCCGCCGATATGGATGTCCATGATATCGCTGTGGATGACATTTTCGCACTTACGGTAGAGATTGTCCTTCAATCGCTGGACGCTACGCTCATTGCCCGGGATGACTGAAGATGAGAAGACGACCGTATCGGTACGCTGCAATTTAATGAAGCGATGATTGTCCGTCACCATACGAGACAGGGCCGCGTTCACTTCGCCCTGCGCACCCGTACAGATGACCACGACTTTATTATCGGGATACTTGTGGATATCGCTGGTTGGGATAAGTGTGTCTTGTTTGATCTTGATATAGCCGAGTTCTTTGGCAATCTCGACATTGTTTTTCATACTGTAGCCCTCAAGTGCCACTTTCTTGCCAAGCTGTTCAGCATATTCCAACAGATAGCTCACGCGACGCACTTGTGACGCGAAAGTCGCGATGATGAGTCGTCCGGGAGCTTGTTCCATCAATTGCTGGAAATTCTTGTGCACCTGCGTCTCTGACGGTGGCAGGCCTTTCTTGACCGCTCCGAGGCTTTCAAGCATCAAAAAGGTCGGCTTTGGCAAAAGTGCCAGATGTTCATAGCTGAGCGGATGCGGATCGATTGGCTCATTGCTGATGGTCCAATCACCCATATGAATAACGGTTCCGACCGGTGTCTCCAACGTAATACCGATAGCATCCATAATGGAGTGCTCGACTTCGAAGAACTTCACGGTAAAGATACCGAGCTTCATCACATCATCGAGCGTCTTAACGCGGATCATCTTGAGGCGCGCTGCCGCTCCCCGTTCCTGATCATCCACCTTGTGCTTGATAAGCGCGAGCGTAAAATCACGACCGATAATAGTCGGGTAATTGAGCTGTCGCAAAAGAATCGGTGCGGCTCCGATATGGTCGAGGTGTCCGTGCGTAAAGATAACGCCGCGGATCAGATGCTCCTTGCCTTTCAGGTAGCTTACATTCGGGACGATATAGTCGATACCTGGCATATCTTCCTCACCGAACTGCAATCCCATATCGATAATGACGATATCGTTACCGTATTCAAAGATGGTCATATTGCGACCCACTTCCTCTTGTCCTCCGACAGGAATGATGCGCAATTTATTCTTGCCACTACCCAAAGTCACAGGCTTTCGAGCTGGTATAATGCGAGGCGTCTGCCCTTCGGATACAACAGGACGCGCCGGCCTTGGTGCTTGCGGCATACGCGGAGACGAAAATTTCTTATCCGGCTCAAATGAAAGCGCTGGAATTTCTTCACGCTTCGGTGCTGGTGTCTGTGCTATTTTCCCAACCGACTTAAGGCTCTGCACGATCGCTGCCGCACTTCGCACCGGCGCTACCGGAGCTGAGGCAGGAACGGTCGTTGTCAGAGGTCGCTCTGGAGTTTTTTCCTGAAAACGCCTTGGTTCGTTGCTTTTGAATGCAGGACGTCCTTGCACTGGCCGCGCTTGACGCTGGGCCGGTGCCGGAACAAGAGGCGCCTTTTGAACCGATGGCGCTACCTGAGGCGCGACTCCGGTTCGCTTTGAAATGAGATTATCAAAAAACGCTTCGCTTGAATCTCTGTCACTACCGTGTTGTGGTGCTACAGCACCTTCCTTTTTAAAGGGACGATTGCCGCTTTGCGGTGTATTGTTTCTACTAAACATATATTTTCTTCTTTTTCTCTCTTTATCCCAGGAAAAGGTATCGTACGCCAATGGCGACGACCTCCCCTTGAACAGAGAAATGTTTTTACTAAAAAATTATTACTGTCCGTTCTATTTGAAAGAACGAACGTGATTATCAAGTGAAATGTCAAAAATTCAAGAATATATTCTTTCTTCTTCAAAGATTGATCGACAACAAGAAAAGAGAACAGCTCTCTTGAGACATATTTACACTGAGAAAGTGCCTTGAGGGAGACTCGAACTCCCATTCCCTTGCGGGATCCTTCTGATTTCTTTCTTTTTTGCAGATATCGGTGGGGATAGAGAGACTCGAACTCTCACAGTATCGCTACCACTGGCACCTGAAGCCAGCGTGTCTACCAATTCCACCATATCCCCAATATACGCAGAAATCATCGGGATGCGGATTACCTCTTCCGCTATTCAAGGCAAAATGCAACCAAAGCCACCAGACTGAACGGTTACATTATGCGATTGTGCTAAAGAAAACCAAGAAACTCTTTACATGAGTGTAGCATGCTCTGTGCAAAAAGTCAATGAAAAAACCGAATAAAGGCTAATAATAGCTCTATTTCCTGTTATACTGGTCGTCGTATCGGACGATATCATCCTCCTCCAGATACGTCCCGGTCTGCACTTCGATAATCTCTAACACTTCCTTTCCTGGATTTTCCAGGCGATGCTTATGCGTCTTTGGCACATAGGTACTCTCCGATTCGCTCAAAAAAGTCTCCGTTTCACCATTGACGATCTTGGCTGTCCCCTTCACCACCACCCAGTGCTCGGCACGGTGAAAGTGTGATTGTAAGCTCAATTTCGCACCAGGATACACGATGATTTTTTTCACTTTATGTGTCGGGGTATCCAAGAGTATTTCATACCTCCCCCACGGACGGTATCCGATCAACTGCTGATCAACCTCTTTAGCCCCATCCGCTTTCAACTTCGCGACCACTTTTTTTACATCCTCGCTTCGGCCGCGTTTTTGAATCAAGATGCTATCATTGTTTTCGATCACGATCAAATCCTCGACACCAAGTGTCGCCACCAAACGATTGCTCGTACTGTGCACGAAGACGTTCTTAGAATCGATCTCGATATGGCGCGTCTCGATCGAATCGTTTTTCTCCGCGATTTCCGCCAAGCTGTCGAAGGATCCGATATCGTTCCAATCAAAACTCCCCTCAAAAACGACCACCTTATCGGATTTTTCCGAAAGCGCATTATCAATAGAAAGCTCTGGAAGCGCCGTGAAGGTTTCAAGAAAATCTTCCAAAGGCTGTTCGACTGCCAACGTATACTCCGGGGCATGCTTTTGCAATTCTTTGAAAAAGGTCTGCGCATTAAACAAATACATTCCCGAATTCCAAACATACTCGCCCGAAGCGATATACTGCTCTGCAGTTGTGTGATCCGGTTTTTCCTTAAACTCCGCTACCTGCGCATATCCCTTGTGCTTAGCGCCTTTCTTGATATATCCATACCCGGTTTCCGGTTTGGTAGCGACGATGCCGATCGTACCGATGGCATCTCCCACGCATTCACCTGCCTTTTCCAGCACTTCCGCAAAGGCTTCTTTATTACCGATATAGTGATCCGCCGGCAGAAAGACTACGGGCGTATCGAGTGATGCGCCGCCTTTCTCGATCAGGTGTTTCATAGCATAGAGAATCGCCGGGGCGGTATTGAGGCTGGCCGGCTCAATCAAGACACGACTCTGATCGAAGTGTTCGTCGATATCGCGTATCTGATTGATGACATTGAACAAATTCTGATCATTGGTCACGAAAAAAATATGCTTGCTGGGCACGACCTGTCGCACACGAAGGTAAGTTTCTTGCAATAAAGACTTATCACTGTACAGGCTAAGGAATTGCTTGGGAAAATTCTTACGAGAAAGCGGCCACAAACGCGTTCCGAATCCACCGCACAAAATGACAGCATACATAGGCATTGGTTTTACAAGAGTTATATTCACCATAGACAAACCTGTACACTCAATGTATCCGAATGGAAGCCCCCTGTCAAACGAGCGCGACAGATTGGTGACTCTCTGCAAAATATGCTACAATGCGCGCATAAACCCTTCAATGAACACGCTATGGAAACACTTCCCGATTTGGACGCTATCGTGACACAGACGCTGGATTTTTTCGACAAGAATACGCCGCCGGTATTCAACCTCGATGCCTATGATTTCCCTTTCGTCGTCGGATCCGGCAATGCATATAACACCGGTACCATTCTCTTCTCCGGAAGGGCTGCCGTTTTCGCTGATGAGAGCACTTTTCGCAGTAGCATCGAGTCTTACAGCGAAGCCATACAAAAAGGCCTCATAACTCAAGCTATCATCATTTCCGCTTCCGGTGAAAAAGACTCCGTCTGGGAAATCGAACTCGCCAAACAATATGGCCTCTCAACAACACTTCTCACCTGCGATGCCGACTCATCTGCGGCTAAGATCGCCGATCGGGTATTTGTCTACCGAAAAATCGCCGAGCCCTACACCTACAATACCTCCACCTATCTGGGCATGGTACTCTCAGCTACACATGAATCCGTAAAGAGCATTCGGCATACCATAGACACTCTTGCATTGCCTGAAAACTTCTCTCAATACAGCGCGTACGCCTTCATACTCCCCGATCGTTTCGCTCCTATCTGTCCGATGATCGATATCAAAAACAATGAGCTTTTCGGACCATTCTCCTTGCTAAGAGCTTTTCCGGAAGGTCATGCTCGCCATGCCAAATTCGTCATCCCTACCGACAAGGAGCTTGTGATTGGTATCGGAGCCAGCACCGATTATTTCGGACATCCGGATCATCGCTTTATTATCGATCTTCCGGCAGATGCCGACTTTGGGCTCGTGCTTGCTCTTACCTATTTCATTGCCGGAAAGATCCAATCGTCCAAACCGCCCTACTTTAAGGAAAATATCGCCAACTACTGCAATGGCTACGGTCCGAAAGCCTATGGAAAAGCGGGCACCTTCGATACTATCGTCCCGGGAAATTAAATATTCTCCTTCGCACAAAAAATCCCGCTTCTGCAAGCGGGATTTTTTGATACCGGAAAAAGATGGTTATTTCCTTACTCGTGAAGTCTTCATATACCATGAGGCGATATTCTGAAGACGGGCGCTTGGCGTATTGATATTCTCCGTATCGATACCCTGCACCGCAGAATTCACCACATACAAATACGATGGACTATAGAGAAATACCGCCGGCATTTCATCCATCAAAATATCACGGAATTGTTTGTATTTTTCCAATCGATTCTCATCACTCAGTATCTCGCGCGCTGCTGCCAAGATGTCATCCGCATCCTTGTTATCGAATAACGAAAGGTTAAGCCCCGGGTCATGTTTTTGGCTGGAATGCCAAAAAGAATACGGATCGGGATTGAAACTGGTCGCCTCACCGAAAAGCAACGCATCGTATTCCCTTGGTCGCAAAGCATTCTGTTGAAGATCAGACACGCTCAAAACGCGCACGTCTACCTTGATACCGATCGATTCCCACTGGGTACGCAAAATATCGGCAGTTTTGACAAGTTCCGGCCAATCCGGTGTCGTGAGAGTAAAAGAAAGCTGCACGCCGCCTTTTTCACGGACACCATCCTGAAGCACCCAACCATTATCTTCCAAGAGGGCAATCGCTTTATCTTTATCAAAAACATCCCTGCCATCATCATCGGAGAATCCTTTCATCTGAGATAAGAACGGTGATGACAATGCCTCTCCTCGTCCACCCAAGACCGACGTGATAATTTCCTGCCGATTCGTGCCGTATGCAAGAGCCTGCCGCACTTCCTTATGCGCCAAAGCTACGCTCTTGATGCCATTGAGAAATACGGCGAACAAGCGCGGTTGATGCAACTCGAAAATATGAATGCTCTTACGATCCTGCAGTTGTGACTCCTGCTCTGTCACGATATTGCTGATGCCGAGGACTTCCCGGCGATTATATGCATCTATAGCTTCATCGCCATCGGTATAAAAATGAAAGATGACTTTAGCGATATAAGGAGCCTTCATAAAATAACCCGGAAAAGCGCGGACTTCATAGGTCAAAATATTGCCATTGGAATCCTTTTTGAAATCATAAAACTGATACGGTCCGGATCCTACCGGCGAAAGATTGTACTCGGCCAAAGAAAACTTTTCCGGTGCGATATTTTCCCAAATATGCTTCGGCAAGATACCTACGGTAAGATTTTCCAAAAATCCGAAATACGGTTTTTTCAAAGCAAAAACAAGAGTGTGTGCATCGCTCGCCGTCACATCAACACCCTGCCAGTTAGGACGCAGAGGACTCTTGTATGCTGGATCCTTAACAATATTGAGCGTAAAAGCGACGTCTTCGGCAGTCAAGTCCTCTCCATCATGCCACTTCACGCCATTTTTCAGTATCACGGTATACGTCATACCATCTTCGGATACCTCGTAGTGATCAGCAAGATTCGGCTGCAATTGGCCCTGCGCATCATACGAGAAAAGTCCGCTATACACGATGCTGGCAATATCGGCATCAGCATCGCTCGTCTGTGAAAGCAATGGATTAATATAGGTCGGCTGTCCTACCACACCTTCGGTGTAGGTGCCGCCAGGAGCAGGAACCGGTTTCGTAAGAGACATATAAATAGCACCCGCCCAAAAAAGCAAAGCACCGACGCCCAAACCGGTAAGCGTAAATACAAGAAGCTTCTCTTTAAAACCTAAAGTGTGAATAAAGAGTATCCATTTTCTATATGAGAGCCATTGAAATCGTTCTGGAGTAAAAATATGGTTGTATTACGAATTATCATATTCATCACCATCCGCCAAAAAACACCGTAACGGATACTTTCGTCCGCGACTACTGTATTCCCTGGACGATAAAGACGTTGATGCCGGACAAAACAATGAACAGCACGGTGAGAAACATGGATGTGTAGAGAAGAAACTTCTCAAAGCCACGCTTGGAATAATAGCTTCCACCATCGCCTCCGAATCCGGCGCCCAAACCGGTACCGCGACTTTGCATCAGGATAGAAATTACCAATAAGATGGCAACGATAACCTGAAAAACAACTATATGTTTCATATGTTTAGTATACATCAATAAGCGGCTTTCTACCAGGAATTCACCCGATAAAAAAAGCATACCTTACGAGTATATGAAAAGAGAACGGTTTAAGAATGGCTAACTTAAACATTGTAACGAAAAACCAGTATAGTGTCAACTCACTCTAACACTTTAGACTCTTTTTTTCAGTAAATAAACCTTGTACCGAAACCTTCAGAAAATTGACATTTTGTCGCTTTAAAAATACAATGAAGGGTACTCAAATATGATCCTTCAATCCCTATGCTCGAATCAAAAATATCCCGAAAACTCACCTTTCATGCCAGGCACAGCCTCAAAGAGGCTGCTGAAATAGCTGTTTTCTGCAAAGACACCGCTATCAAGCCCAAACACCTCCTTTTTGCCGTGCACAGCGAAAAAGGCAGTCTTGGGAGTGTTTTGCTTGAAAATATGGGTTTTACGCAAAAAATACTCACCAAATTCTGCATCGACAAACCCAAAACGAAAGCGGGTGTATCGAAAAAATCATCGCGATCAATCGCGAAAGTCACCTTTTCCGAGGGAACAAAAGATATTATCACCCGAGCATATTCGATTGCCAGTCAGTTCGCTTATCCTTATGTCGGATCCGAACACCTCGTCTATGCTCTTATCGAATCGTCCGATGCCGATATCGCGGCCCTCATCGAAACGATGCATATCAAAAAACAGGATATGAAAGCAGCTCTCACATCTCATATTAATATGTCCGATATCCCAAACCTTTCCAAGATATTCAATCTGCCATCCACCGGTCTCTCCAAAACCAAGCAGACCAAACAATCTTCCGAAACACCATTCCTCGACCAGTACGGCATAGATCTGACCGAGGAAGCTAAACACAACCCTGAAATCATCACCGGGCGGACAGTGGAAATCGAACGGATGATACAGATTCTCGGACGTCGCAGCAAGAACAATCCCCTTCTGATCGGCGAACCGGGCGTGGGCAAGACAACTCTTGTAAGCGCTTTGGCTAAGAAAATGGCTCAAGGGGGTGCTGGACATCAATTCCTGAATAAGCGAATCATCGGTCTCGATTTGGCACTCGTAGTCGCAGGCACGAGCTTTCGCGGCGAATTTGAAGCGCGCCTTAAGGAAATCATCTACGAGGCTTCCGACAACCCGGATATCATCTTATTTATCGATGAAATCCATACCATTGTCGGTGCCGGTAACACGTCCGGAGGATTGGACGCAGCCAATATTCTCAAACCTGCTCTCTCTCGCGGCGACCTGCAGTGCATCGGCGCCACCACCTTTGCCGAATACAAAAAGCATATTGAGAAAGATCCAGCTTTCGAAAGACGTTTTCAAGCTATCACGATAGCGGAACCAACTGCCCAAGAAGCCAAGCGCATTCTTGAAGAAAGCAAGGTTTTGTATGAGACCTATCACAATACCATCATCACTCAAGAAGCGATAACGGCGGCGGTAGATTTTTCTATACGATTTATGCCTGATCGTTTTCTCCCTGACAAAGCCTTCGACCTGATTGACGAGACCGCTTCGGCGCTGCGTCAGAAAAAACCGATCAGCCCGCTCCTCAAAACGATGCATGCCTTAAAGGAGGAACGGAAAGAACAGATCAAACTCAAAGAAGAACTGGTACAGCAAGATCGATTCGAAGAAGCCATCGCCCTGCAAAAAGCGGAAAAACTCCTGCGGCAGAAAATCAAAAAGCTGTCAGCGAAACTGAAAAAGAATCATAAACAAGACGCTATCACCGTACACGCCGTCGATATCGCTCGCGTCGTCGCTCAAATCACGCATATCCCCCTCAATAAAATCATGTCCCAACGACAAGAATCACTCAGAGGACTTGAAAAAAACCTGGACAAGTATATTATCGGACAACCCGAAGTGGTCGGGAAACTTTCCAAAACGCTTCTGCGTTCGCTCAGCGGTGTTAGCCACCCTGATCGACCTCTTGGATCATTCCTCTTCCTTGGCCCGAGCGGTGTCGGAAAGACTTTGGCTGCCAAGATACTTTCTGAGACGCTCTTTGGAGACAAGCACTCCCTTATCCGTCTGGATATGAGCGAATTCATCGAGCGTCACAGTATCGCGCAAATCATCGGTGCGCCCGCCGGCTACATCGGCTACGGCGAGGGCGGAAAACTGACCGAAAAAGTCCGCCGCAAACCCTACAGCGTCATCTTATTCGATGAAATCGAGAAGGCGCACCCGGACGTCTTCAATATTCTCTTGCAAATTCTCGATGAGGGTATGCTGACCGATGCCGAAGGACGCAAAGTAAGCTTCCGCAATACTATCATCATTCTGACATCCAATATCGGTACCCAGGCCTTCACGCAAACCGCACGCATCGGTTTCCACGACCATCTGCCGCACCAGGCTTTGCAGGAACAATTCGAAACCATTCAAAAAGATGTCCTTGTCGAGCTCAAACAACAACTTCGCCCGGAGCTTCTCAATCGTCTGGACAATATTATCGTCTTCCAGCCGCTCGATAAAGAGGGTATGCGCAAGATAGCCAAGCTCGAACTGCAAGCGCTCGTAGCCCGATTAGCTGCTCAATCCATTACACTCCGCTACAAAAAAGACACCGTCGACTTCATTACGGAAAAAAGCTTCACGCCCGAGCAAGGCGCTCGGCTGGTACGCAAAAATATCCAGGACTTCGTGGAAAATGCCGTCGCAGAAAGACTGCTCGCGCAGCCGACAGCCAACACCGTAACGCTTGCAATCGTGAAGGGTATCGTCGTGGTGAAGTAAATCAATGAGAGCGAACAAGCCTTGTATGAAAATACGAAGTGTCGCAAGGATTTTTCATGACCACTTTGCGTAGTCGCTCTGGTCTTGAAAAATTTCTTGCGTACACTTCGTATACGATCAATCGCTATGCGAATGTTTACAAAAATACAAACGTTCATTTTCGACACCCTCTTCCCTATCGAGTGCATCGGATGCGGCCGGTCGAAGACCTATCTGTGCGAAGTATGCCTTTCGATTCTTCCGATTCATACGGATCAAAGATGCCCCGTCTGCACCAAACGTGATACTATGCACGGCCAGGTCTGTTTCGATTGTCTCGGACAAACATCGCTCGATGGTCTTTTGGTTGCATCATCATACAAAAATCCGCTTCTTTCCAAAGCTATTCATCTCTACAAATACCGTTTCATACAACCATTGAGTCATCCGCTCGGGCAGCTCCTCGTGCAATCCGTCACGCATTCGGAAATACCACTCCCGGATATGCTCTGTCCCGTCCCACTCCATCCCCTACGTCTTCGGTGGCGCGGCTTCAATCAATCCTATCTCCTTGCCCAAGCACTCAGCACCGCGCTCATCCCGCAACTCCCTATCCCGCTTACGAAGAGACTTTCGCGTACACGCTTCACATTGCCTCAAATGAGCATTCGCGATGCCGACGAACGGAAGAATAATATCCGCGATGCTTTTGCCTGGAAACCTTCCACTTCCGATACAGCAGACATTCAAGGAAAATATATCTGGCTCATCGACGATGTCGCCACCACCACCTCCACCCTCGATGAGTGCGCCAAAATCCTCAAAAAAAACGGCGCCAAGAAAGTCTTTGGCGTCGTCTTGGCACGATAAGATCAGCGAATCAGTATATCTCCAACATTGCTTCGCGAAGCGAGCTGATACGAGCGAGGACATCATCGATAAATTTCCATGATAGAGCTATCTCTTTGGAATTGATAAAGATGGATTGATCCTTGGTGAACAAATCCCTCAAGGCGTTTTCATACGGCTCATTGAGGATATACTGATTGTTTTGAAATCCGAAACGAAGCTCCGTCGGGAAAGCGCACTTTTTCTGGAGGTCGAAATCGGAGTTAAGCGTCAGACGGATGTCATTGTCCGGCGCCACATTGATCCGAATGACATTTTCTTGCAGAGAGCACCCGCTCGCATCCCACATACTGTGCGGGCGCTTCTTGAAGTATATCGTGATGTCGGTCGTTTTCTTGTCCAGTTTTTTGCCCGATACTACCGTGATCGGCACCGTGCGCCAAGCAGGCGTATCGATACGCACCTTCAGCGACGCTTTGGTTTCCGTGAGCGAAGCAGGGGCGACATAAGGCTCATTACGATATCCTGCATACTGCCCGATAGCGACAGCCTGCACACTGTCATCCCACAGCCGTATTTTTTTCAACACGGCGATTTTTTCCTTATGAATACTTTCGGCGGAGACCGTGTCTGGCTGCCTCATCACTGTAAAGGCCAGAAGTTGCAGCGCGTGATTCTGGATCATATCACGCATCGCTCCCGAACTATCATAGTACTGCCCGCGATTGCGGATGCCTTCCGTTTCCTTGATTTCAATCTCGATACGATCGATATATTTCCCATTCCATACGGGTTCGAATACCGGATTGGCAAACCGAAGCGCCAACAAATCCTGCACCAAATCTTTGGCCAGATAATGATCGATACGGTAGGTCTGCTGCTCAGTAAAATACCGCGCCAAAAAACGATTGATTTTTTTCGCCGACGCATAATCGAAACCGAACGGCTTTTCCAAAACGATGGCCGACTGGTTATCAATCAGCCCGTGTTTCTTCAGTCCGCGGACGATCGACATGATAAGCTCTTCGCCCGATGGGATGGACAGGTAGAAAAATCGCTCCACCGATTCAGTGCCATCCTCGCACTGTGCGATCTGCCCGATGCCTTTCGCATCATATGATCCGGACACATAGGTCCAGGCTAACACAAAGGCCTCAAGTTTGGCGCTGTCCGCATTTTTATCCTGTGTCAGCACGGACGCTCGCACGATATCGTGAAATACCGATGCGATCATCTCACTACGCGCAAATCCGATATACCGCATCGGCGCAGTTACATCGAACAGGTGAAATAATGCCGGATACAATTTCTGCCGTGCCAAATCCCCGCTTGCCCCGAAGAGAATGAATTCTTTCTTGCTCATATCGGTATTTTTAATGGAAGTACCTCGACTGCACTCATTATACTATCGAATCGCGGAAGCCACCGCCTTCACCACCGCTTTATCAAATGGGCTCGGAATGATTTTGGTTGTGGTTGGCTTCTTGATAATTCCCGCCAGATTTTCCGCTGCCTGTACCAGCATCGCATCGGTAATATCGGTCACATTGTGATCGAGAGCACCGCGAAAAATACCCGGGAATCCCAGGGCATTATTGATCTGATTCGGGAAATCCGAACGTCCCGTGGCCACCACTAAAGCGCCCGCTTCCAAAGCCTCATCCGGATAGATTTCCGGTACCGGATTGGCCAGAGCAAAAATGATCGGGTGCGTATTCATACCGCGTACCATATCCTGTTTGAGGACACCACCCTTACTCACACCGATAAATATATCCGCCCCCTGAAGCGCTGTTTTCAAATCCCCTTTGATGCAAAGCGCACTTTCTTGATCCGTATGACACACCATATTGGTCTGCGCCGCGAGCTGATTCTTTTCTTCCGTCATATCAGTCCGACCCGTATGGATAGCGCCCTGGCTATCCACCACCACGATGTGCTCGAAACCGTATCGCAAGAGCAATTCCACAATAGCCGTACCCGCGGCACCCGCGCCATTCACCACCACGCGCACTTCGTTTTTCTTACTCCCTCGCACCTTGAGCGCATTGATCAGTCCCGCCAGCACCACCATCGCCGTTCCATGTTGATCATCATGCATCACTGGGATGTGCATACTCTCACGCAGACGGCGCTCGATTTCAAAACACCTCGGCGCTGCGATATCCTCCAAATTAATAGCACCAAAAGACGGCTCAAGCGCCTGAACTATCGCCACGATAGCATCGGTATCCTGCGTGTTCAGCACGATCGGGAAGGCATCCACGCCAGCCAACGCCTTGAACAGCATCGCCTTGCCCTCCATCACCGGAAGCGCTCCGAGCGGTCCGATATTCCCCAATCCCAGCACGGCCGATCCATCCGATACCACCGCGACCGTATTGCCGCGGAGCGTCATCGTCTTGGCATCCTCGGGATGCTCTGCGATATGAGTCGAAACAGCTCCGACACCGGGCGTGTAAAACAGACCGAGGCTTTTTTTAGTAAGCTTGGCCTTCGGAGTAATCTCTATTTTCCCTCGTAATTTTGTGTGGATAGCGAGCGCCTCTTGGTGGATATCTTGTTTCATACTGTGCATATTATCGATTCATTATATTCATTCTACAGCTGTCCTCTGAGCATATACCCAAAGAGCGTATCTATCAATACGCTCCAACCTCCGATTTCCTTACACATATGCCACAATCCTATCTTCTCAGTATAACTCTTGTCTTGGTAAGGAATTCGACTTTTTCCTGTCTGAGCAAATGTATCTTCGCCGCCGTTCCGCCTCGATTATACTCACCCACCTCACCATCAGATCTGACCACCCGATGGCACTGCACCGACTCATCGAAGTTGCGCTTCATCGTCGTCCCCACCGCCCGAGCCGCACCAGGATTCCCAGCAAGCGCTGCCACCTGCTTATAGCTCAAAACCTGGCCGCAAGGAATCTGTCGCACCACCTCGCGCACTTTGTCGGAAAAAGATAATTTTTTATCCTGCGTGTAAGCAATCATAGTTCTGCCCTTTACGCGAATTCCGTATTACTTGTTCAAATACGTAATCGTCAATTGCAGAATCGTCGCAAAAGAAACCCACAATAAGTATGGAACTTGAATGTAGGCAATCCAGCGGGTGTGCGGATAGATAGCGATAATCGCCCACACAAGCGTCCCAAGAATCAGCAGGATGTCAGCCGAAGCTAAGAGATTGTTTTTCAAACCGAATTGTATCGGTGTGAAAGCGAGATTGAAAACAATGTTGAGAGCGAACGGCAAAGCGACGACAAACGGCAACTGCCGCTGCCATACCATCAGAAAAACCTTCCCGAAGGAGACGGCGATCAGCACATACAGAAACGTCCACACCGGTCCGAAAAGAAATGAGGGCGGCGCCCACGTCGGTTTGATAAGCTGCGAGTACCAATTATAGGTATTATTCATATGTTTATTGTTATACAGTACATCCAACCGAGAAAAAGAGTGCGATCCGCTCCTTCTTATTCTCAGTAAAAAATCAGCTTTCTCTAAGCTCTACATGGAGCGCTGCAAGGCCACTATTCACATCGCGAATAAAAAATATCAACCCGAGTATGAGACATACCAGAGATACGACGAAACAAACGATATAGAGCCAAGCCATCTCGAAACCGAACAATGCGGCTATAAAAAGCGAAATAATAAGAACCGATGACGCCAGAGCACTTCCTATCGTATACACGATTGAGCGTCGAATCAATTCCGCACGGCGATAAATAATCTTGACCTCGGAATCGATTTTTTCCTTCAGTTTTCCGGATGCAGTGGCGCTTTCTCGAGAGAGAGACCGTGCACGATCGATACTGTGCGCTATACGATTATTAAGTGTCAACAGAAGCAATCCCACTGCAGAAATGAGAATTACCGGGCTTACAGCAAGCTGCAAAACAGGGGTTATGGCGCTTGTGGTTATCATAAGGCTGTATCATTAACCATTTACACTCTTAGTATATACCCCTCACAACCATTTTCATACCACCATCACAAGCTCGTTTCATTGTTACACAAATCCTCCAAATAGAAATGCTCGATACCGAAAAGCTGTTTCAAGGCAATCATCTTTTCGAGACTTTCCGAAGCATCTTTTTTGGCAGCCTGTTTGACCCCGACAATCATCACATTCTTGTGCGTGTGCTCATCGGTGATAAATTCGAAAATCCTGGTTTTGTAGCCATGCGCTTCCAAAATAAGCCCTCGCAGCGTATCCGTCACTATCTCCGCCTGTCGCTCTTCCAAAATACCGTGAGAGACGATACTACCGAGTGCATCACCCACATGCAATTCTTTGCGAATCTGACGATGGCAGCACGGCGCCGTAATAATAATCTCGGCACCGGAGGTGATGCCCTGATAGATCGCGTCATCGGTCGCAGTATCACAGGCATGCAGGGCAATCAATATGTCCATCGCGCTTTTTGGGAAACTCGCAATATCTCCCTGATGGAAATGTAGATGCTTGAAACCGCATTTCTGTGCAATGCCCTCGCACATTACCACCAACTCCTCGCGCATCTCAACGCCCGTTACCCGTGCATCCTTCTTGAGCGTGTTGGTCAGATAGTCATACAGAGCAAAGGTCAGATAACCCTTGCCCGATCCCATATCCACCACCTCGATTTTTTCCCTCTCTTTCAATCCGGAAGATGCGAGCAGCGTATCGATGGTTTCGATATACCGATTGATCTGACGGAACTTGCTGCGCATATTGTACGACAACTGCCCACCCTCGATCACCACGCCCAAATCCTGAAGGTACTGATTGTTGTCGATGCTGATAAATCGTTCCTTGCGAGCATCGTGCTCAATCGAAGACGGCAGCGCGCAAGTCGGCTTGCTGTAGCGGATATTGGATTTCCTTTTCCGATTGAAGCTCAAACGCATATCCTTTTGCATCGTAAACAGCACCGCATTGGAAAATACCAGCCCAAGCACAACCGCAAGTTCTGCCAGAGCTTCTTTGAGCGAGTAATTCTTGGTGATGTGTTTGGTCGGATACTTGTATACAAACGAAAGTTTCTTCTCCTCGCGTATTTCCACCGCCCGCACCACGATTCGCTGCACGACCTCCTCGTCGCTTGATACCGGTTTGCCGATGGTGAGCTTGATAAACACACCCGTCTCGAAAGATAGCCTCAATTCCTCGATAAACTTCGTCGTGTATGCATCCATAGCTCTGTTGATAGTGTATAAAAAATGGGATTCCCTTGATTGTTCATTCTCCTCTTTTCCAGCTCGAAAGTCAAGAAATATCACCCGATTCACAAGCCATTTCTTGACTTTTTACACAATCAGTGCCATAATAGCGCCATGTGACCCTTGCTCAAAGAGTTTTGCGCCACACAAACAACTTTTTCAACACAAGGCACAAAGGGGGCTCCACATGAACAATTCTGTTCCCAGCGGAGCTTCTCAAGCTTCGCAAGTATCCAACTGCCTATATCATCGACGTATGGAGACAACGTCGATCGGCATGGCAATACCATTATCATTCGATATTTGTCGTGACTGGTGTGGTGTGAAAAAAAGTAACTGCCCATACCATATCAATTACACAGGAACGAAAAATATCGACCTGTGTGATTTCTCTGAATTATTCGAATCATTCGGATATTCAGAAGAATAAGTGACCAGACTATCCGTGATAGACTGGTCATTTTCATGTCGCCATGCCACAAAACTGCTTGATGCGAATCAATAAAGCGCACAATAGTGTATACTGAAAACACTATGAACTCATAATTCATTTTTCATCACCCCTATGTTCGATCAATTCGACAAAGAATTCTTCAAGGAAGTCCCCTCGAAAGTCTGGACTATTCTCGCACTCGCCCTGGTCAATGTCATCCTTCTCGGAGGCGTCGCCTGGTTCGCCACTCAGGAGGTTTACACACGGCTGGTGGGATAAAAGCAAGGTCAAAAAAACACGGGCTCATTTTGAGTCCGTGTTTTTTTATGACTACAAACATTATCATTTTTGAGCTTTTAAACGCCATTGATGGATTTGTTATGGACATTGTCCGTATAACAAATTCGAATGCACAAATTAGACTTTCTACTATCCTTTTTTGTAATATTCTAAAGCTGTATAAATTGCCGTAACGATCGTAGCAACACTCACTAAAAACCCAACAACTACTGGCCAATTCCGAAATAACCCGATTTTAAGTTCATTTCTTCCTGTAGGTGAAAGGAAAAATGATCTTCCTTGAATTTCCCTTCCTTCAATAAAGTTTTCCTTGTTTCCAGATGTCGTTTGAATCCATCCATCACGATACAACTCCACAAGCACATTAACAATATTTTGTGTACCACAACCTTTAAGCTTCCATTCTTGAGGTATGCATTTCTCAATCTCAGAGGAATCCGTGTAAGGTTTTTCGTAAGTTAATTCAGAAATTATCTTCAAAACTTTTCTTTTATCTGGATTAAAATATGTCATAAAATATAAATTATATTAAAATCCGAAAAGCTTTACTAGAGCACCCGAATCTAG